>NZ_JARKIN010000001.1:6715000-6902998 GCF_029351045.1 Streptomyces sp. WMMB303
GCCCGGCCGCAGTCCCCGACTGCGTAATTGGCGACGGGTGGCCAAGCCATCCGGAGCGCACCGCCACGGGTAGGTGGGTATGCCGAACCGCTCGCCGGAGGGGTCGAAGCAGTCGGCGCTTCCAAGCCGCTTCACGCGGCCACCTCTCCGACGTCACCGTCCCCATTGCGCTCAGCAAGGAGGGTGTCCCGGAGCATGCGCGCGTTCGCCGGCGAAGTGCGGACCGTGCGGCGAATTCCCTCGGCGGTGACGTCCGAGTCCGGCCAATCCGCCGTCGCAGCGCGCGCCTCAGCGAGCAACTGCGCCGCCGTGCGCTTCGGTCGGGGCGACCGGGCCGCCTCAGGCACCCGACCAGTCGCCCGACGGCGTCGAGGGGAGTCGGCCGCCACCGCCTGCCACTTGGTCGACTCAGCCGGCACCCGATCGGCCTTCACGGAGTCGACCGGCGCGGCAATCGTTGGAGCGGGCTTGAGCGGGAGAGTCGACTTCGCGAAGTCGACCGGCACCGGATCGGGCATCGGCAGTCGAGTCAGCACCACCGACGGGGCCTGGGTCGATTCCGGCAGGTCAGCCGTAGACCGATTCCTCTCGGTCTTGGTGGATTCCTCCGCATTTGCCATGCCGTCGAACATGGCGGACAAGGCGGCGTCAGCGCCGTCCGTCACCCGCTCGCGCTGGACATCCAGCAGCCTCGACCCCAGCGACACGTCACCGACGCCGACCTTACGGGCGAGGCGCCAAGACTTGCGGTCCGACCGATTCCGCACGTTCTTATCGGGGTGATTGGCAGCGCGGGCGCGGTGATAGGCCAGGGCCTGGACCACAGCGGCGGCCTTGCGCTCTGCCTCGACGTCGCGGCGGTCGGTGTGGACAACGATGCGCCGGGCGAGGAAGGCCATACCCTCAGCCGATACGCACATGCCCATGGGGGTCACGGCGTAGATGACAGTCCGCCCCGGATCGGGGCCCGCCATGGCTGCCATGACCGACGCGGCGGCGGGCAGCGTCCACAGTCCGACCCGGATGGACCACGGCGAGGACTGCCCCAGCATGGTCAGGCCCAGCAGTACCAGGCCCAGAACAGCGGTCGCACCTTCGCCAGCGGCTACCGCACCGAGCGCGGTTCCCCGCCCGTAGGCGTGACCGATGTTGCTGAACGTGCCGATGCCGCCGGCGACGCCGGTCAACAGCATGGGCACGAACGCGGCCGTCAGAACGGCTTTCTGCGTCTTGGTAAGCGGCTTACGGGTGTCGCTCATGCCGCACCCCCCACGGTGAACAAGGCAGCCAGGATGAGAAGGCCGCCACCCGCGCATGTCAGGTCGACGGCACGGCGCAAGCAGGTGAACTTGGCGACGGCCAGGCGGGACAGTCCCGCGATGTCAGCGGCAATGTCCCGGGACGCGGTTACGTCGGCGATCTCCTGCGGGGTGAGCGTTGCCCAGAGCGGGAAGCCGTGCCGACCTCCCAAGTTCGGGCGCACCGACCGCAGCAGCAGCGCCGCCGATGCAACGAGCAGCGCCAACCCGCACCAGCCCGCCACGTAGGCGGGGACGTTCAGCGGCAGGTCACGGGCGACTGTCCATGCACCGGCAAGCACCGCGCCGACAAACGCCAGGAGCAGAGCGGTCTTGGCATCGGTCCGTGAAATCTCGGCCTTCACCTCAGCGTGAGCCGCCGTGAGGTTCTGCGTGTGAGTGGCGCTCATGCCGCTTCCCCCGTTCCCGGCCGGTGGCCGCGAACGGCGCGCAGGAACGGCACCGTGTGGGTCAGCGCGTCGGCGTACAGGGCGTCCCAACCGGCGATCTCGTCACCGGCCTCGCCCATCGCACGAAGGTCGGCGAGGACGTCATGGGCCGCGTCCTCGCGAGCCGCGCGCTCGGTCTCCGTCTCCGGCTCCAGCGGTCCGCGGAACAGGTCGACATCGATACCGAGCGCCAGTTCCGCGAACTCAGCATCGCCCACGGCCTCATGGCCGGCGACGTAAGTGCGCATGCGCATGGTGTGTCTCTCCTCTGACTGAGTCGGGATAGGAACCCGGTGCGGCGGGCTGTCCTTGTCCGGGAGTGCCGCCACACCGGGAGAAAGGCCGACGCCGCATACGACGGCGGGCCAAGCGCCCCGGGCGGGATTCGATCCCGTGCCCTCGCGGCTGGTTACCGGGGCTGTCGAAGCGGATTCGAGGACTTCACCGGGTGACGTCACCACGGCCACCCGGTCCCGACCCTCGAACTGTCGGGGCGCCCTATTCGCACTGCTCGGCGCCAGCAGAACGACCGCAACCGGGCGGTCCCCTCAGCAGGGCTCCAGCACCGGCAACGGTCGTCGACGGTCGTCACCCGGCCGTCACGGGGACGGGGCCAGGCCCCGTCAAGCTCAAACACTCTGTTGAGTTCTCAATCAACGGACGCTTCCTTTGAACCCCTGTCACCGGGTCCTCAGGGCGTTAGTCGGCAACCCACTTGAACAGGTTGGGCCACCTGGTGAGCTTGTTGGTACAAGCTCGATGACATGATGCTGCCCCTCGGCGACGCGATGTGTCAACCGCCATGTACCAACAAGTTGACCGAGTGCGTCATGATGGGGAGATGAGCGAACAGCCGAAGTACCGGCAACTGGCCGACGCACTACGCAGAGACATCGACAACGGCGCCTACCCGCCGGGGGCACGCCTACCGTCCGAGAGTGAGCTGTCCGCCCGCTTCGACGCGTCACGGAACACCGTGAGGAACGGCCTAAAGCTGCTGGTCAGCGAAGGTCTCGTCACGTCCAGCCAGGGGCTTGGGTATGAGGTTCGCTCGCATGAGGTCTTCGAGCTGAACGCTTCCCGCTTCGAGAACCTGACCTTTCCGCAGAACGGCGACTCGTACACCACGGACGTGACGAACGCCGGTCGCCGACCGCATCAGAGCTTCCGAGTCGAGATGAAGCCGGCACCGGAAGGCGTCGCGGAACGGCTCAAGATCGAGGCAGGATCCAAGACTGTCCTGCGCTTCTGCCACCGGTACGTGGACGACGTGCCGTGGTCGACCCAAGCGACGTACTACCCCGGTTGGCTCACCGAGCAGGCGCCACGCCTCACGGAACCCGGAGACATCGCGGAAGGGACGACGCGCTATCTCACGGACCACGGAATCGAGCAGGTCGGCTACTTCGACGAAATCGCTACGCGGATGCCCACCCCGGACGAAGCGCGCCTGCTGGAGATCGGTGCAGGTGTTCCCGTCCTGCTTTGGACACGTACCGGCTACTCCAAAGACAAGCGCATCCGGTGCACGATCACGACGTTCCGGGGAGACCTGAACCGAATGAACTACGAGATCGGCGACCTGTCCGCCCGAAACGAGGATCTGTGATCATCACTCCCGCTCAGCCTGACGACCTGCCCATACTGCTTGCCTTCCGGAAGGAAGCCGCTGCATGGGTGGGCGCTCTCGGTATCGACCAGTGGAGCCGCCCATACCCGGCGGATCGGCTACTGGCCACCATCAATGCGGGGACCGTCTTCATGGTGCGCGACGGAGACGCGACAGCAGCAACCATCACGCTCACCTCCGACGCGGAGGAAGGGCTATGGACCGATGCCGAACTGAGCGAGCCGTCCATGTTCGTCAACAAGCTCACGGTTGCCCGCACGCACGCGGGGCGGAATGTTGGCGGCCGGCTGCTCGATTGGGCAGGAGATCGGGCGTACCGCGCCTCTGCGAAGTGGCTCCGGCTGGATGCATGGACGACGAACGAGCCGCTTCACCTGTACTACCTGAATCAGGGGTTCGAGCACGTACGGACCGTGCGGGAAGGGGCTGCCGTCAATGGGGGTCCGCGAGTGTCAGGTTGGTTGGCCCAACGCCCCACTCGGCCGCAGCAGCATGGATTCGTAGACACCACTCCGACACCTGAACCGGTGATCTCTTCTGAATAGGAACGGAAAGCACCCAGGCGAACGGACACCTGTCTCCACGCAGACTCACCGAAGACAACCATCCGAGCCGGACCATTCCTCCACTGGCGATAGCCGGTTCCGCCGAGGCGCGCAGGTGCTCGCAATACACATGCACGCGACGGCACTTGCCGACGCACGAGCTGCGGCAATCTTGGCCACCATCATGACACCGGCAGAAATTGAAACCTTGCGAGCGGATTTTTCCAGCTCTGCGCCAGGCCCAGTCCGTTCTTCGCATATGCGCCTTGGGCGCCATCTTCGGAAGCTAAGCAGATCAGATCCATCAGCCCGACTCATCTCGAATGCGTTGTATTTTAGGACACAGCGAGACGATCCATTCACTCATGAACTCAACATCCTGTCGCGTGTTCCTATAGTCGAACCTCAGGTACTGCAATCCCGCCACGCGGGAAACCTCTTTAGGGAGGCGCCCAACCGTTGGAAATTTGACCCCTGTCAATAGCACAGGGATCAGTATCCGATCACTTTTGATCGCCACTTTGATCTCTTCGGCCACCCAACCTTTCCCTACTGAAGGATTGCAGACTTCGCGTTCGAAATACTCTACCCACCCTTCATCAATAACTACAAGCATAACTGCGCACTTCATTACGGCGACGCGAATTGCATCGGAGTATTCCGATCCCGGAGGTATAGATTTAGCTGCACGAAAGACTTGATCCTGTCCGAAGCGCCTTGAAAGTAATTCATCAAGGAGGGCTGCAGCGTAAGCACCACCTTCCTTGCGGTAGTTGATAAATATTCCATGCACTAAGCGCCGCCTAATTCGTCGATAGTCGCCAAAACTAATTCACTTACGCCCCGGCGGATGAACTTGCTCCTCGGACGGGCAGGGCAATCCGTCGTGTTACTGGGCACCAGCAGTCTCGTCGATGCTGTCCGTCATGTTGCCGCTGGGCCGGCCACTGTCCATCCCGCGCGCGCCCGGCGGCCCGCTCGGCACCACGCCGGACATAGCTTGTGACCTCCCCTCGCCCTGGGCCACCCGACGCTCGGAACCACACAGCTCTAGTTTCTGCCGGTTTCCCTGCAGCATGCATGGCTAGACGGCTACAGTCTCTGCCAACTACCTCGGCACCGCAGGGGGCGACGGCATGGCCAAGTCAGTCTTCTACAGCTTCCACTATGGACAGGACGTCCATCGCGTACAGCTCGTTCGCAACATCAACGCGCTTGAGGGGCAACCAGTCCTAAATCCCCAGAAATGGGAAGACGTGCGCAGAGGTGGCGAATTGGCGATCAAGAATTGGATTCATGAGCAGATGGCCTACAAAAAGGCCGTAATTGTGTTGATCGGAAAGAATACGGCGAGCCGCCCGTGGGTTATCTATGAAATCGAGAAGGCTTGGGCCGACAAGAAGCCTCTGCTAGGAGTACGCATCCACGGACTCTCTTCCTTTGGAGATGTCGACACTGCAGGTGCGGACCCCTTCGCCAAAGCCGCCGGTGTAGGTTCGATTCCGATCTTCGACCCAACCTCACGGGACTTGTACGGGCGCATTGACAGCCAAGCAACCTACCGCAGGCTAAGCGAGAATCTGGAAACCTGGTCAACCCAGGGAGTAATCAAGCCCTCATGGTAGATGCTGCCCCTTGCCCTTTCTGCACGATCATCACGGGGGGCGATGCCAGCGCCAGGCTTGTGTACCGTAGCGAGAAGGTCACCGTGTTCTTCCCCTTGGACCCCGCTACGCGTGGGCACACATTGGTGGTGCCAAACCGTCATGTAGCAGACTTTACGGATCTGACAGCGGCCGAAAGTCGAGACTTGGGTGAAGCGGTCCATCAAACGGCGCGCGCGATTCGCTCAGCCTTGTCACCTGACGGACTGAACGTGATTCAGTCGACTGGAGCTTCCGCCACCCAGACCGTGCCCCATGTGCATTTCCATGTGGTGCCTCGCTGGCACAACGACCGTATGATCCTTAGCTGGCCAACAGGCCCGGCTGAAAACGACTCGGCACAAGATGAGACTCTAATCGCTATTCAGAGGGTCTTCCCAGGCGAAGACGATGTTGCATCAGCCGAGGATCGTCGACAACATCTGTCATTCATTCAAGCGGTGATCACCCGCATGTCACAAGCCTCGTCATCTTCCAAGGCGTGGCTGCTCCCGATCGTTAGTCTCACCTATGGATATGCGATCACCAATAAGTCGGTCTTGGTAGGATTGATCGGCTGTCTAGCAGTACTCGTTTTCGGCGTTCTCGATGCCAACTACCTCAAGCAGGAACGTGCATTCCGCAAGCTATACGACGAGGTAGCATCCGGCCGTCCCATTCCAGCATTCGCCATGAACCCCGCCCTTGCCTCGTCTTCTGGCGCCAGGGTCAACTATTGGCCCGACAAACCTGATTTTCGCTCGTGGGCGGTCGCACCGGTATACCTTCCACTGATCCTTGCTGGCCTGGGAATCGTCGTTTGGCTGCTCTACATCTAATGCCAAAATCATCGGTGATTCTTCGGATGCTCCACAAGAAACTGTCGAAAGAGCGGGTTGACAGGGAGCGGCGCGAGCCCACAGTCAGTGCTGTTGGTTCATGCGGGTGCACGTGGTGGCGCCCTCCCTATGAAGGCGGTCGAGCCCCGGCCTGGCCGTGGCCTGCCCCTCTCGTTGTTCTGGTCTTTGTCCAGTGCACGGACGGACGTCGTCGTTCACTGCCGTGCGCACCCCCCGTCTGACCTGCCGCGCGAACCCTCCCGGACGCCTCCGAACGGCCACGCGGACAGTTGGAAAGCGTGTTGGGGGCAACCCCTCACGAGTTCGAATCTCGTATCCTCCGCCCAGCTCTCACCGGGCTGAACGTAGGGCCCCACCGCCTCGGCGGTGGGGCCCTACGTAGTTCGTGGTTGCAGTTACGCGGAGCGGACAGTTCTGAACCTCCACGGACAGACTTCGGTCACCACCCTCCGCTGAGGATCAGGCATGGTGGCCCGCCGAGTACCGGCGTACGAAGCAATAGGTCGCCGACGCCTTGGTGCTCCTCCTGGACCCGGTCTTGGAACGGCTCAACGAAAAGACCCTCGACAACGCAGCCAAGACCGTGGGGAAGGAGGACCGGGCCGGACTCGACCACCTCCTCGAGGCGAGAAGAGAACCGACTCGTGCCTTGACCCCGTACACCTTCTGACCAAAGGCGCACCCTCCACAGACCGCTGTATGGCAGAGACCGCGGCCGGAAACCACCCGACCGCCGGATTTCTCGGTGAGCCACGACGGGTGTGGGCGTGTGATCTCACGGGCTGCCGGAGGCGGAGATGTTCTTCACGATGTCGCCCAGCACCTTGACGATTCCCTGGCCGAATTCGGTCGGTGCGATCAGTACGCCGAAGACCAGCACAATCGACACGGTCAGCCACTGGTTGGCCTTGCTCTGGAACTGGCCTTTGCGGCCTATGCGGAAGTAGATGATCGCGGCCAGCAGGACCGCCATGTCGAGCGTCAGGATCACTGGACCAACTCCCCCTCCTGATCAAGGCAGTGCCGTTGGGCGACGTGGCGGTGGGATGCGGTCGAGCAGGTCCCACAGCGGGCGTGCCCCAGCAGCCCATTCGCCCAGGACGCGGCGGTCGACGAGGTGGATTCGGTGTTCCCTGCCCCAGGGGATCGCCTTCGAGGAGAAACGGCCGTTGGTGAGCACGACCGCGATGTCCGCGCCGTGGACCTGCCGGGCGGTGCCGTTGACCTGCTGAAGCACGCCCACTCCGACAGCCGAGCCGCGGTCGCCGTCGCGACGGTGCTTGCACTGGATCGCCCAGACGCGGCCTGCCGGGTCGGTGGCCCGTACGTCGCAGGCGTCGTCGCCCGCCCCGCCGATCCGCTCTGCCGTGCAGCCGTCGCGGCGCATCAAGTCCCGTATGCAGAACTCGAATGCGCGGTGTTCCAGTGCGTCGATTTCTGCGATGCGCAGCCGCAGGGCTCGAGTCCGGACGCGTTTCCACTCGGCTCGCTGTCGGGCCTGCTGGAGCCAGAAGCCGCCCGCGACCGAGGCGACCACGGCCGCGAGGACGAGGAGCCACCAGTGAGCGAGCAGCCACTGCACGGCGGCGATCACCAGGCCGGCCGCTACCACGGCACCGACCAGCAGAGCGATCTGCTCGTCCTGCTTCTTGGAACGGCGGACTGAGCGGCGCCGCACCGGCCGACGGCGGCTCGCCGGTCGACGGCGCCGCACCGGCCGACGGCGGCTCACCGGGCCGCCCCTGGTGGGACCGGAGCGACGGCGGCGATCTGCGGCCAGGCACTGGCGTCACCACCGGACCTCGCTCCACCGCGGGTGACCCTCGTTATCCATGTCGTCATGATCGACATCCCCCTCTGGGCAGTTGCTTGACGCATCCCTGCACAGGCCATATGACAGCACGCGCCACTGACAGTGCGTAAGAGGTCGATCACGCGGAGCGATAGCATTTCGGCCAGCAAGACGCACCGATTCGCATCCACCAGATGAAGACGATCTGCGCGTTCGGGCGGCACATCACGTCAGGTTTCAGCCGTCTCCGCGCATCGCGGCGTGACGAAACTTCAAGCAAGCATCCCCGGATCGCGCTCGAACCGCTCCCCCTGCCGCAATCGCAGGAAGATTGGGATCACGTACGCGATGTCAGGCCGATGGTCGCGATCGGGGGGGACGGCCGCGTAGGCGGCGGTGTTCCACAGTCGTCAGGTGATGCCGAAGTGGCGAGATACCTCGTCGATCGTGAAGCGGGCGCGGAGCTTGCAGGCGGAGTTCTGGTTGGCGAAGAATCCGGTCCGCCACAGTGCTCTCTCGCGCGGCACAGCCTTTTCCCAGTCGACCGGCACGATCCACTCACGACGGTCCTCCCCGTCTTCCTCGGCTGCCGTACCGTCGTGGGCTCGGTAGCTGCCCTTGAGGGGGAGGTCGGTCATCCGCCGGCGCTCGCCGTCGACGGTGAGGGCGGCCTTCTCGAAGGGCTGCGGCTCGCCGGACACCGTGCCCACGCCGACGTATCCGGCTTTGGGAATGTGGGTGAAGACCCTCGCCCCCACGGGCAGGGAACGGAGCGTGCGGGAGAACCAGTCACCGCCGCCGGCCGACACAAAGCCGTAGCGCAGCGCGTCCTCCCAGCTTCGGTGGTCGGACTCGTCGCCGAAGGAGACGAACCAGTCCGTGCCGTTCCACGGCTCCTGTTTGCCCCGCCCCTTCTTTCCCGGAGCCGGTGCCGCGTCCTCGGCGTCGTCCAGCAGCCAGGTACGCGCCAGATAGGAGCGTCCCTCGTCCTCGAAGTAGCGGAAGAACAGCACATTGACGGGAACCCCGTAACCGGAAGCCAGGTAGGTGACGATCCGCTCGGTCGCGGCGTCCATCTCGCTTGCAACCACGGTGAGGGCATGGGTGCTGTTCAGCGCTTCCGGAATGCTGCCGCCGAACCGCAGCGCGAACGCCTCGTCCAGTTCCTCCGCCAGGCCCCGGCCGCGGGCGTACGCCGCGTAGATCTCCCGCACCTGCTCATTGGTGAGCTCCTGGACCCACGAGCCGTAGTCGAGCAACTGCGCCACGACCTCCCGGGGCGTGCGGTCCCGTTTGAGCTCCAGCACATGGAGGCCGCCCTCGGCATCCATGCCGAGCAGGTCGACGACCTTGCCGTGGTCCGTCTGCACTTGTCGGCCGATCAACAGGAGCGGACTCCCCAAAATCTTTGGATCGGCCTCTATCAGTTCTTCCAGCCTCGACTCCAGTGGCATCGGCCGCGTCACGACGCGCACCGGCTCTTCATCCACCCGCCACAACCCGAACTCCAGCGGCACCGTGTACTCCCCAACCAATCAGACACACTCAGAAGCACCAGCAGACCTCGCGGACAGCGAGGCCATCAAGTCAGCCCCCATGCCCCGTCCATGAGCGCGTCGTCGGTGTTTCACACCGTGCGGAGGCCAATGGGGTCGCGCCCGCCACGCCACTCTCGGCCGAGGATGCCAGTGGTACAGCGAGCGCATGCAGCCGCCTGCCTGGGCGGGGACCGTGGATACCCCGCTATCCGCGCCCGACGCCTTCGCCGTACCCCGTGTTCCTCCGCCGTAGCTCACCGCTTGCCCCGCGCCGCGGCCCACTCCTGTGATGGTGGCCTTGGCCCAACACCCCTGACCCCAGGACACCGGCATCCCTGCGGACGGCGCGTATCTGGTTGGCACCACGTGGCGTGAGCTCCTGGATGCCACGATCGCGGTGGGCCGAGACATCGGCTCCTGGATCACCGCTACACCCCGTCTCGCACGCCACGAGATCAGGGCACGCCGATACCCCCTCTCCGCCTATCTCGTGACGCGACCGACTCGGGCCGACGGTCCGGACACAGAACGCCGTCCGGGCCGTCGGCCGCCTCCTTCGGAGGAGGCGGCCGACGGCCCGGGTCAGCTGATCTCAGCGGCACTCATCCGGCGAACGCCGAGTACCGGCAGGCGGCGCGAAGGCAACGGGTCACCTCCGCGGAGCGCCCGCTACCTGCCACCGCCCGGGCCGCCGCCCTGGCCACCGCCACGCCTGCGCGTGGTGCCTTCCTGGTTGATGGGCGTCATACCGCTCGTGTTGGAGCGGCGCAGGGCCGGGCGGTTGTCGCTGGTCCGCGGCGGCCCCTCGCCGACGGGTTGCCGCGAGCGGACGGGCATGCTCACGGTCGGGTTCGCGACCGGCTCGGGGCGGGCCAGCCGCGCCTCGGGAGCCCGGCTGGAACGCCGCTCACGACGCTCGCCCTCCGGCGCACGGCTGGACTCACGCCGAGAACGCCGCTCACCCTCCGGCGCACGACTGGACTCACGCCGAGAACGACGCTCGCCCTCCGGCGCACGGCTGGACTCACGTCGGGAACGCCGTTCCTCGGACGAACTGCTGGAACCACTCATCGACCGGGGAGCCGCAGACTGCGGAAGAGTACCGTTCCAACTCGGCGGCGGACGGCGGTCGCGCTCCGCACGGGGAGGCCGCACCGCGCGGGGCCGCTCCTGCGGAGCCGCACTCGAATCCCGCCTGCGCCGCTCGCCCTCGGGAGCCCGGCTCGACTCCCGCCGGGAACGCCGCTCGCCCTCCTCCGGCGCACGGCTGGAAGTCCGCCTGCGCAACTCGCTGTCCTCAGAGCCCCGGCCCCGCTCGGATCCGCTGGCGCGTCCCCGCACAGGCAGCTCGTAAGAAGCGTTGAACGGATCACCGAAGCTCGGGCGTTCGATCTGCGGCGCCGGCTCTGCCGCGCGACGCGCGCGCTCGACCTCCGCCGCACGGGCCTGATTGGCGGTGTAACGATTCCTGGCGTACTCGCCGGCCATTGCCACGCCTTGCACCGCGGCACCGACCGCCCTGGTCCTGGAGTCTTCGCCGAAGGCGTACATTCCAGCACCGGTGGCCCTTGCGGCACCGAGTGCGGCGGCGAAGACGTCCGGCGGATCGTTGGGGTGAGGCCGCAGCGCCCTGCGGCCCTCCAGGAAGACCGTCCGCGCTCCGGAGGCGCCGGTGAAAGCGACGCCCCAGTTATAGGTGGAAGTCCAACCCTGGTCCGCATCGTCTCGGGCGGTGCCGACGGCCTGCAGGGCCAGCCCGGCGGATTCCAGGGAGTCGACGGCCGTGTCCACGACGGCGGGCGTCCTGTCGACCACCCACTGCCCCGTCCGTCCCGCACGGTCGATCGCGGAGGTCAGAAGCTCGGATCCGCGGATCTGGTGCGCCACGTTGTACACGGTGTTGTACCACGGTTCCGACTGGTATTCCTCAGGTGGGGGTGAGGGCGATCGGGATTCACCACGTTCGGGGTCGGGCTCACGGCGGCGCCGGCCGCGTCGGTCCGGAGGGGTTGTCATGGTGTGCTCTCCGTCCTCTGTATGAGGTTCACCTCCCTACTACGGGGGTTGGTCCCCGGTGGTTCACGGTGCTGCCCGGTGCCGGAGCCGGCGCGCTGTCACTTCATCCCTCTGGACCGGGTCTGCTTCTGCGAGGCCGGCGCCTCCCGGTGCTGCTTCGGGGGCCGGCCGCGTGGGGGGTTGCCGTTGGGCGTCGGTCCTGCCGCGCGGGACTTCCGTGCGGCGGCCGAGACGGCGTTCTGGCCGAAACCCGGCGTGCCGGAACGGACGGCCACGAGCGCGTCCGTGCCCGCCAACGAGGTGCGGCGCGCGTTCGGCTCGCTCGCCAAGCCGTGCTTCAACGTCGCCTCGTCGGTGCGGACGGCCAGGGCGGGTCGCCGGAAGCGCTCCGACGACGCTTGGGCGCTCCGGGCCTCCTGGCCCTGGAGGGGCGCGGTGCCAGGGACCTGAGCAGCGGCGTTACGGGCCTGTACGGGTGCGGCATCCCGGAACAGGGTGGGGTCGGTCTCCCGTCCCAGGCCCGACTGCGCGCCCTGCGCCGGGGCGACGCGCCGCGCCGCCTCCTCGACCGCCTTCAGGTGCCGGGCTTGAGCCTCGCCCGCGATGGCCCCCATCACGGGCAGCTCCCCGCGGTCGTAAGCCGCGGCGTACTGCGGGTTCTGGGTGATCATCTGAAACGCGGCCACCTCGACCAGTTGCTTCTCGAACGCGCCGAGTTGCCGGTACCGCTCGAATGCGGACCGCTGGTCGGGCTGGTGCGCAGCCTGTTGCACGTACCGCTGCTGGGCCGCCTGCTGTTCGTAGCGCGGGTCGTACTGCTGCCCGAGGTCCCGGCCCGGCTGCTGCTCACGCCCCTGCTCGGGCGGCCCGGGATGGTGCTCCTCGCCGTCGGCGCCGCGCAGCATGACCCGCAGCTCGCGCACGGCGCGGACCATCCGGCTCGCGGCGCCGCTGCGCCGGCGTTGGGTACTGGCCCGCGGCGGGGCGGGGCGGCCCTGCCGTCTGGCCGCCGCCTGGTCCCGTACGGCCATAGCACGCGCCCCGTCGCGGTCGGCGCTGATCTGCTGGGCCGCGAGCTGGTCGGCCACGGCGAGCTCATGGGCCAGCTCGTAGGGGTCGAGCTGGCCGGTGGGTTCGGACATGGTCGCGTCCTTCGGTCGGGTGCGGCGTGGACAGCGGACGGCGGAAGCCGCGGCGGCTGGGCGGTGACCGGCGGAGGGCCCGAACAGGGCTGCGTGGCGGCCCTGTGTCCCGGTGTCCCTGCCCGGGGTGGGGCGGGGTGGGGCCGGTAGTGAACCGAGCCCACCGCGCGCACGTGGTGGTGGCGTGGATACTTCCATGACGACGGCGGCAGGAGAACAGACGGTGATCGAGCCCGGGCCCGAAGAGAACTCCGGTACGGAAGAGGGCGCACCGCCTGCCCCCCAGCCCGAGTTCATCCTCTATCTGGGCGGGCACGACTACGAGGACGCGCTCTTCCAGCTGGTGGAGTGGACGCACAACGTGCTGCTGCCCGTCTACGGCAGGGAGACCACCTCCACAGCGCTGTGGTGCTCGCGCTGGTGGGAGCACCCGGAGGCGGTCGCACAGCTCCACGGCCTGTGGCTGGCCTGGGCGGAACTTTCCGACCCGGCGCGGGACATGACGGGCCCGGCCGCGTGGCACCGCGACTTCCTGGGCCCCGTGATGGCCACCCTGCGCGACCCCATGGGGCCCTTCGCCGGATGCAAGCCAGGCAACCACCGCAGGAAGGAAGTCCCGCAGGTGGAGTCGCCCTTCGTGGCCGCCGGCGCCTGAGCGGCCGTCCGGTTCGCCGGGGCGGGCGCAGGCTGCTCCGCGCGGCCGGCGCCGGTGGTGACCACCTCGTCGGGGCGAGGACCATCGGGCGATTCACCTGACGACCGTGCTGCTCCGACCTCACTCATGTGCACCACTTCCTGACGTTCCACTGGTCACAAGAGGCCGGGCCGGGCCTCCCGCGATGGGTCCGGCGGCCTGGGGCCGACGTGGGGTACAGCGGTCCACCCCTGCTACGGAGCGGGCCGCGGGGCGGTTCATCTCACCTGGCGCCGCTCACCCGGATCCGTAGGGCGGAGCGGGCGTCGGGTCCTCGTCCGCATGCTTGTTGGTGTTGTTGACGGGCACCTCGTCGGCGGCCGGCTCCGCGTGGACGGGGCTGCCGGGCCTGCTGCCGGCCTTGATGAGGAAGTTGCCCATGCCGGGCGGGTCGGCCTGACGGTGACCGGGAAACGGGTGGTGGCAGCCGGACTGCCCCTGTCACTGCGGCCGTCGAAGGGACGCCGCTACCGAGTCGCCGACCCTTACCTGCGGTTCTGGCTCGCGTTTCTGGATCCGCACATGGCGGAGATCGAACGAATGCGGGGAGGTCTCACACTGAGCCGGATCAGGGAACATGGACGAGCCGGCGGGGCCGCGCGATCGAACCCCTCGTCCGGGAATCCCTCGCCCGTATCCTGCCGGACGGGCTCCTGCCCGCCGCCCCGGCGATCGGGGGGTACTGGACCCGCAGCAACGACGTCGAATTCGACTTGGTGGGCGCCGACCGACAGCCGGTGGCCGAGCAGTTGCCCTTTCTCGGCTCGGTCAATTGGCTGGAGAACTCCGCCTTCGACAGCCACGACCTGGCCGCCGACGAGGCCGAGCCGAGGTGGCGGCCTCCCCGATACCCCTGGGCCGGGCAGTCGGAGACAGGGCGACCGATCCGCTGAAGGCACCCGGGTGCCCTCCCGGGCATGTGCTCACACAGGCTTGCCCGCTATCGTGCTCATAATGTTGCAGGCTGGTTATACGCGCGCACCGCTGCCCTCCGCCCTTCCGGTGTCCCCCGCTTCGCCGGTGGAGAGACCGTCAGCGCCACCTGCACCCGCGAAAGCCAGCCGCCCGTCCGGCCGCCGCGATCCGTTTCTGGACAACGCGAAGTACCTCACCATCGTGCTGGTCGGGGCCGGGCATCTGTGGGCGCCCATGCAGGGCGACAGCCGTGCCGCCGCCGCCCTGTACGCCGTGGTCTACGCCTTCCACATGCCGGCCTTCATCGTCGTCTCCGGCTATCTCTCCCGGAGTTACGAGGGCACCCCGCGCCAGATCGTGCGACTGGTGACGGGCGTCCTGGTGCCGTATCTGGCGTTCCAGACGGTCTACACGCTCTTCATGCGGTGGCTCGACAATCCGCAGCGGGAGTTCCACTACCAGGAGCCGGGGTTCGCGCTCTGGTTCCTGGTCGCCCTGTTCGTGTGGCGGCTGACCACGCCGGTGTGGAAGAACCTGCACCGGCCGATGCCGGTGGCGCTGGCGATCGCCGTCGGTGCGAGTGTCACGCCGAGCGTCGGCGACGACCTGGACCTGATGCGCATCGCCCAGTTCCTGCCCTTCTTCGTGCTGGGGCTGCAACTGCGGCCGGAGCACTTCGCACTCGTGCAGCAGCGTGCGGCCCGGTGGCTCGCGGTGCCGGTGGTGGCCTGTGCGCTGGTGCTGGCCTACTGGGCGGTGCCACGCATGTCCCCGGGCTGGTTCCTGCGGGAGAAGTCGGCCGAGGAGATGGGGGTCCCCGCCTGGGTCGGCGCGACCATGGTCCTGGCCGTCTTCGGCTGCGGCCTGGTGCTGACGGCGTGCTTCCTGGCCTGGGTTCCCCGTCGGCACCTGTGGTTCACCACGCTCGGCGCGGGCACGCTCTACGCGTACCTGCTTCACGTGTATCCGATCAAGCTCCTGCGCGAACTGGACTGGTACAGCCTGGACTGGGTGGCTCACCCGGCGGGCCGGGTGACCCTGACGGTGCTCGTCGCAGCGATGATGACGCTGCTGTGCACGTCTCCGGTGCGCAAAGTGTTCCGCCCCTTGATGGAACCGGACATGTTCTGGTTCTTCCGGGGCGGCCGGCGGACAGGGAGCGGCGCGACGCGCGGAAGGAAGACATCACCACGGTGAGCACGGCCACCGGCCACTGAGCACTGTGCCGGGCGGCGAGCACCCCGATGTCGGCGGCGACTTGAAAACTACAGTCGTGTAGAAGCCTGCCGTAGCGTAGGACCCGCGGCGGACACGCCCCGTGGCCGGGGCGGGACCGCACGCACTCAAGCGCTGGAAGACAAGTGAAGGAGAACGCCCGCGATGGTGTTCAAACGGCTTCTCGGGGCCCTCGGGGTGGGCGGCCCCTCGGTGGACACGGTCCTGGACGACGGACCGGTGCGGCCGGGTGGTCCGCTCGCCGGCCACGTGCATCTCGAAGGTGGCTCCGCCGACTGCGAGATCGAGCAGATCACTCTCGAACTCGTCGCCCGCGTCGAGGCGGAAGAGGACGACGAGGAGCACGAGGGCGTGGTTGCCTTCGACCGCCTCACGGTGGGCGGCGGGTTCCGGCTCGCCGAGGGTGAGCGGCGCAGCGTGCCGTTCACCGTCACCCTTCCGTGGGAGACACCGGTCACGGAACTGTACGGCCAGCCCCTCGGCGTGGTCCTCGGAGTCCGAACGGAGCTCGCCGTCGCGGGAGCCAGGGACAAGGGTGACCTCGACCCGCTGCGGGTGGCGCCGCTTCCCGCGCAGGAAGGCGTACTGGAGGCCCTGGGGCAGCTCGGGTTCGGCTTCACTTCCGCGGACCTGGAACTGGGCCGCATCCACGGCACGGGACAGACGCTGCCCTTCTACCAGGAGATCGAACTCTCCCCTGCCCCGCAGTACGCCCACGCCGTCGACGAGGTGGAGGTGACCTTCCTCGCCGCCCCGAGCGGTGTGGAAGTCGTCCTGGAGGCCGACAAGCGCGGCGGGCTCTTCTCCGAGGGGCACGACGCCGTGAACCGCTTCGCCGTCAGCCACGAGGGCGTCGAGCACGTCGACTGGAACACCGAAGTCGACTCCTGGGTCCGGCAGATGCTCCAGCACCACGGCGGCCACGCAGCGGACCACACCGGGTACCCGCCCCACCAGGGCCACGGGCTCCACCACCACGACGCCCCCCACGACGGTCACCACCGCTCCGGTCCGAGCACCGGTGCCGTCGTCGCCGGCGCGGCGGCAGGCGTCGCGGTCGGCGTGGCCGGGGGGTTCGTGGCCGCCGAGGTCATCGACGAGGTCTTCGACGACGACGAGGACGAGGGGGACGAAGAGGACTGAGCGCGGGCCGGTCGGGCGACGGCCTCCACTTGACCGCGGCGTATCGTTTATCGATAACATCGATAAACGATACGCTACTGTGGGCAGGGGGAGATCATGGGTACCAAGTCCTGGTGGAATCGGACCGACAGTCGGCTCCTGGAGGCAGCTCTGGGCCTGGCCGTTGTGCTGGTCGGCGTCTTCGGGGCGCTGCTTCCGGCGCTCGGGGTGGCCGGGCTGAGGGAGGGTACGAGGGACACCCTCGAGGTCGAGCCCGAGACGGCGGCCCGCATACCGGAAGCCGTGTCCGAAGCAGTGACGGGCCAGGGTATGACTCTCACCGGCACCCGGCGGGCGGAGCTCGTCTTCGCCGACCCCGACCGGAGTCAGCGCCTGCTGCTCGCCCTTCCGGAGGTCGTCGGCAGCCTGCTCCTGCTGCTCGTCCTGGTCCTCCTCCTCAAGGTGGCCCGAACCCTGCGCGGCGGCGACATCTTCGTACCGGCGAACGCGCGGCGTCTGAGCGCCATCGGACTCACGGTGCTGGTGCAGGCCGTTCTCACCCCGGTGTTGCCGGCGCTCACCACACAACTGCTGGTGCGTGGCTCCCCCATGGCCGAGCAGATACCGTTCTCGGTCACCTTCGGCGGAGGGTATGTGCTGCTGGCCTTCCTCATCCTGGCGCTGGGAGAAGTCTTCCGGCGCGGGACGAAGCTGCGCGCCGATACCGAGGGACTGATCTGATGCCGCCGGAAGAGGAGCACCGGGTCCGGATCCATCTGGACAGGCTGCTGGCCGAGCGGGGCATGACCCTGTCCGAACTGGCGGACAGGGTCGGGGTGACCGTGGTCAATCTCTCCGTCCTCAAGAACGACCGGGCGAAGGCGATCCGTTTCTCCACCCTCACCGCGATCTGCCGCGAACTGAACTGCCAGCCCGGCGATCTGCTCAGCTTCCGCCAGGACTGACGCCCGCACGCCAACCGACTTCCGCCCGTCGCCCGGCTCCCCGTCGCCCGCCTCCTGCGGTGGCGGGGGACGGGCGGGCGGCACGTCCTCGGTACCCGACGGACCCTCCGGTCACGAACCGCAGCAGCCGCCCTCGGCGAGCTGTTCGGCTTCGGGGGCGACGGGGAGTCCGGTGCCGCTGCACACGCCGGTCTCGGGCAGGGTGAGTTCGACACGGTCCGCGGATTCGAGGTCTCCGGCGAGGGCTGCGGCCACGGAGCGGACCTGCTCGTAGCCGGTCAGCGCGAGGAACGTGGGCGCGCGGCCGTAGGACTTCATGCCGACGAGGTAGATGCCCCGGTCCGGGTGGGACAGCTCGCGGTGGCCGTGCGGGTAGACGGTGCCGCAGGAGTGGAGGTTCGGGTCGATCAGCGGGGCGAGTTCGGCCGGTGCCTGGAGGCGCTCGTCCAGCCGGAGGCGGATCTCGGAGAGGAAGGACAGGTCCGGACGGAGGCCGGTGAGGACGATCATCTCGTCCACCGGTTCGAGGCGCCGCCCGTCCTCGGAGGCCGGCAACAGGCGGCCGTCGGCCGCCCGCTCGACGGCGGCGGTGCGGAAGCCGGTGACCGCTTCGGCGTGTCCGTCGTCGACGGCGGCCTTGGCCGCGAGGCCGAGGGCGCCGCGGGCGGGGAGTTGGTCGGCCTCGCCACCGCCGAAGGTGGAGTCGGAGAGGTCCCGCCGCAGGAGCCAGACCGCCTTCGTGCCGGCTCCGTCGTCCGTCCTGGCGAGGTCGGCCAGGTGGGCGAGGGCGGTGAAGGCGGAGGCGCCCGAGCCGAGGACGGCGGTGCGCTTGCCCGCGTAGCGGGCCCGTACCGCCGGATCTGCGAGGTCGGGGACGCGGTAGGTGACGCGGTCGGCCGCGGCTCGCTCGCCGAGCGCGGGCAGGCCGCTGCCGCCCGCGGGGCCGGGGATGTTCCAGGTGCCGGAGGCGTCGACGACCGCGCGGGCGGCGATCCGGTCCTCGTGTCCGTCCGCGTACCGGACGTGGACGGCGTAGGGCTGGGCCTCGCGGTCGGCGTCGACGACGCGGTCGAGCCCGGCCCGGGCGACGCCGGTGACGGTGGCGCCGAAGCGGACCCGCTCCCCCAGGGCGTCGGCGAGCGGCTGGAGGTACTGCTCCGCCCAGTCGCCGCCCGAGGGGTAGGCGGCCGCGTCGGGCTGGACCCAGCCGGTCGGGGCGAGCAGCTTCTCCGCCGCCGGGTCGGTCACCTCGCCCCAGGGGGAGAACAGCCGCACGTGGGACCACTCGCGAACGGCTGTCCCGGCGGTCGGACCGGACTCCAGGACGAGGGGCTCGATCTTCCGCTCGACGAGGTGCGCGGCAGCGGCCAGGCCGACCGGACCGGCTCCGATCACCACGACGGGAAGCTGCTGAGAACTCATGGCGGGGTTCCTCCGGAGAGTGGGCGGGCGCCGGCCGGCGCGGGCCCCGTCGCCGGTCACCACGGTGCGGAGGCGGGGGCTGCGCCGACCTGCTGATTCGATGCCTATCTATGTTCTGCTATCGCCAGCGTGGCATCTGATTCGACGAGCGTCAACATAGACGTTCATCGAATCAATGCCCGTCCGCCACGGAACACTGTTTCGATCCGTGTCAAAATAGAGCCATGCCGAAGCCCAGTACCCCGCCCGCCGACGTGGTGCCGTGCTGCCCGCCGCTGACCGAGCGCCCCATGACGGCAGAGGAGGCCGAGACCGCCGCACGGATGTTCAAGGCGCTCGGCGACCCGGTGCGGCTGCGGCTGTTCTCGACGGTCGCCTCCCATCCGGGCGGCGAGGCGTGCGTGTGCGACATCTCCGACGTCGGGGTCTCCCAGCCGACCGTCTCCCACCATCTGAAGAAGTTGAAGGACGCCGGACTGCTGCTCTCCGAGCGGCGCGGCACCTGGGTCTACTACCGGGTGACCCCGTCCGTGCTCGCCGCGATGGGACAGATCCTGACGACCGGGCCGGCGACCGCCTGAGCCCCCACCGGCGCGCGGAACCCCGCGACCCCGGGTCGGCGGCCCGCCGCGTCACCGCGCGGCGAACTTCCCGCGCCAGGCCAGGGAGACATACACCAGCGCCACCAGCACCGGGACCTCGATGAGCGGACCGACGACTCCGGAGAGGGCCTGGCCGGAGGTGACGCCGAAGGTGGCGATGGCGACCGCGATGGCCAGCTCGAAGTTGTTCCCGGCAGCGGTGAAGGCCAGAGTGGCCGTGCGGTCGTAGGCCAGGCCGATCGCCTTGCCGAGCGCGAAGGTGCCGAACCACATCAGCGCGAAGTACACCAGCAGCGGCAGCGCGATGCGGGCCACGTCCAGGGGCTGCGAGGTGATCGTCTTCCCCTGGAGGGCGAAGAGCAGCACGATCGTGAAGAGCAGACCGTAGAGCGCCCACGGCCCGAGCTTCGGCAGGAAGTTCCGCTCATACGGTTCGCGGCCCAGCTTCTTCTCGCCGAGGCGGCGGGTGAGGAAGCCGGCCAGCAGCGGGATGCCGAGGAAGACGACGACGTTCAGCGCGATATGCCAGACGGAGACGTCCAGGCCCTGCCCGTCGCCGAGGTTCAGCCACTGGGGCAGCAGGTCGAGGTAGAACCAGCCGAGCAGGCCGAACGCGAGGACCTGGAAGACGGAGTTGAGGGCGACGAGCACGGCGGCGGCCTCGCGGTCGCCGCATGCCAGGTCGTTCCAGATGATGACCATGGCGATGCAGCGGGCCAGGCCGACGATGATCAGCCCGGTGCGGTACTCGGGCAGATCGGGGAGGAAGAGCCACGCGAGCGCGAACATCACGGCCGGACCGAGGATCCAGTTGACCACCAGCGACGAGACCATCAGTTTCCGGTCGCCGGTGACCGCCTCCAGCCGGTCGTAGCGGACCTTGGCCAGCACCGGGTACATCATGATCAGCAGACCGACGGCGATCGGCAGCGAGATGCCGCCGATCTCGACCTCGGACAGCGCGTCGCCGAGACCGGGGACCGCCCGGCCCAGGCCCAGGCCGGCGGCCATGGCGGCCAGGATCCACACGGCCAGGAAGCGGTCGAGGGTGGAGAGCCCGCGGACGACGCCTCCGTCCGCGGCGCGGGCGTCGTGCGCGGGCGGTTCGGTGGTCTCTTCGGTGGCACTCACGGGCAGGCCCGCTTGGTGTCGGCCGCGGCGGTGGCGCGGGCGGTCTCGGCCAGCTCGGCGAACTGTCCGGCGAGGGCGGCGAGGACATCGGGCCGCAGCCGGTAGTAGGTGAACCGGCCGCACGGCTCGGTGTCCACCACTCCGGCATCACGCAGCACCCGCAGATGGTTGGAGAGATTCGTCTGGCGCGCGCCGGTCTCCTCGACCAGGTGCGTGGTGCACAGGGTCTCCCGGGCGAGCAGGTTCACGATCGACATCCGGAGCGGGTCGGCCAGCACCCGGATCAGATCAGTCTCGACTGACGTCAGCATGTGCTGATACTGTCACATCACTCGAAGCTGATACCAGGCCGGCCCGCAGCCGCCGTCCGGAGATTCGGCCCTCGCCCGGGACCCGCGAAGGATGAACCGATGCCCGCCACTCCCACCGCGTCCGTGCTGTTCGTCTGCGTCCACAACGCCGGGCGCTCGCAGATGGCCGCCGGCTTCCTCAGCCACCTCGCGGGTGACCGCGTCGAGGTCCGCTCCGCGGGCTCGCTCCCCGGCGACCAGGTCAACCCGGCAGCGGTCGAGGCCATGAGGGAGGTGGGCATCGACATCTCCGGCCAGCGGCCGAAGGCGCTCACCCCCGCGGCCGTCCAGGCGTCCGACTACGTCATCACCATGGGCTGCGGCGACGCCTGCCCGGTCTTCCCCGGCCGGACCTATCTCGACTGGGCACTGGCGGACCCGGCGGGAAAGGGCGTGGAGTCCGTGCGCCCCATCCGCGACGAGATCAGGACCCGCATCGAGGCGCTCGTCGCCGAGATCGACGCGGCGGGCCCCCCGCCGGCCGAGGGCTGAGCCGGGCAGCCAGCAGCCCCCGCACCGGGCACAGCAGCCGCAGACACTGTCCGGCATCGGCGGCGAGGGAACGCGAAGACCGTCGCGCCGTCCTGGCGGGGCCTTCCGCCGCGGACGCACCCTGCGGATCACGTACGCCCCTGCAGTCCCCGATCCCCCGTCCCGCGACAAGGCCCGAGGAGCCGCCTCCGTCAACCGCGGGCGATCCGCCGATACCGGCTCACCGCGAGAGGCATGAACACGGCGATGACCGCGAGTGCGCACAGAGGGGCATACAGCACGGCGTGCTCGACCGGCCACGATCCGGGAGGCGCGACCGCGGTGGGAGCCTCGTTGCCGAAGAGCGAACGCGCCGCGGTGGCCGTGGCCGAAACAGGGTTCCACTCGGCGACGACACGCAGCGGACCCGGCATGGAGGTGACGGAGACGAAGGCACCCGAGACGAACGTGACGGGGAAGAGCCAGATCAGTCCGGCGCTCTGCGCGACCTCCACACTCCGGGCCATCAGCCCGATGGTCGCGCCCACCCAGGACATCGCGAAGGCGAAGAGCAGTACCAGGGCATAGCCGGCCGCGGCAGCGGCGACGGTGCCCTCCACCCGCCAGCCCACCAGCAGGCCGCACAGCGAGGTGACCGTGAGGGTGACTGCGCTCATCGCCAGGTCGGAGAGGGTGCGGCCGAGGATGACGGAGCCACGCGGCATGGGGAGTGCCCGAAACCGGTCCACCATACCCCTGTCCATGTCACCCGCGAGTCCGATGGCGGTGAACGAGGCGTTGAAGGTGACGGCCTGGGCGAAGATGCCGCCCATCAGAAAGGTCCGGTATTCGGCGCCCCCCAGACTGCCACCGAACACGTAGGCCAGCAGCAGAACGAACATCAGCGGCTGGACCAGGGCCGCGATGACGGCTCCCGGTGTGCGGCGGAGGTTGACGAGGTTCCGCCAGGCGATGATCAGCCCGTCGCGCAGGGTGCGCAGCGGGCCCGAGGCCGGGCGCGACGCGAGGGTCAGGGTCGCCATGCGTGCGCCCCCTTCCTGCGTGCCCGGAACGGCTGCCTGAACCCGCGGTCGGTGCCGGTCTTCCGAGCGCCGTCCCCACCCCGCGCGGGAGCGGCGCTCGAAGCCGCCGGTTCGACGGTGGCGGGCGGCTCCGGCCGCTGCCGGGAGCTGCCCGTCAAGGACAGAAACACGTCGTCCAGACTGGGTGGGGCCAACGCCGCATCCCGGACCCCGACATCGACGGCGTCCAGGGCGTCGAGCGCCTCGCGCAGCGCGTGCGCCCCTCGGTCAGTGGCGACGGTCACCGTGCCGGCGCGTACGTCGACGTCGGGCCGGTGCGGGCCGACAGCGGCCATGGCACCGGCCGCGGTCCCGTGCGTCTCGGGGTCGGTGAGGGTGACGGTGATGCGTTCGCCGCCGACGGCGGTCTTCAGCTCGCCGGACGTACCCCGCGCGATCACCCGTCCGTGGTCGATGACGGCGATGGAGTCGGCCAAGCGATCCGCCTCCTCCAGATATTGCGTGGTCAGCAGAACGGTGGTGCCGTCCGCCACCAGTTCTTCCACGGCACGCCAGGTGTCGGCCCTGCCCCGGGGGTCGAGCCCGGTGGTGGGCTCGTCGAGGAAGACGACGGCCGGCCGCGAGACCAGGGCGCCGGCGAGGTCGAGGCGTCGGCGCATTCCGCCGGAGAAGCCTCCGCTGGGGCGGTCGGCGGCCTCACCGAGGGCGAACCGCTCCAGAAGCTCCGCGGCGTGCCGACGGGCCGGCCCGCGGCTCAGTCCATGCAGCCGGCAGACCAGATACAGGTTCTCGCGGGCGGTCAGCCGCTCGTCGACGGCCGCGTACTGACCGGACAGGCCGATGCGGGCGCGCACCGCCTCGGCCTCGTCCCGCACGTCCCGCCCGGCGACCGTGGCCCGGCCCCCGTCCGGCCGCAGCAACGTGGTGAGAATGCGCACCGTGGTGGTCTTGCCCGCACCGTTGGGACCGAGAAGGCCCAGCACGCTGCCGGCGGGGACGCAAAGGTCGACACCGCGCAGCGCCTGATGGTCGCCAAAAGTGCGGGTGAGTCCCTCGGCACGGATCGCATCGCCCGGTACGGCAGCGGGAGTCGGGGCCGGCACCGGGCGAACGGTCGCCCGGCCCCCGTCGGGGCCCGCGGGCCGGGGCGGGGGCAGCGGCTCCCGCCCCGGCCCCGGGAGGCGCACGGTCGGCTCGCTCACCGGGAGGCCAGGGCGCTCAACGGCGTCAGATCGGTCCAGTGCGCGTCCACGTAGGCGAGGCACTCCTCACGCGAGACCGGGCCGTGCACGGCGCGCCACCCCGCGGGTATGTCCGCGAACTCGGGCCACAGGGAGTGCTGGCCCTCGTCGTTGACGAGGACGCGATGCTGAACGGCGGGATTGTCGAAGGGGTTGGTCATCTCTCTTGTTCACTCATCTCTCGGTGTGGTGGCGGACGGGCGACCGTTCGGCGTGCCGTGGGCGACGAACCGCCGGAACGGGTCAGGTGCGCCGAAGTTCCTCGGCGAGGAGGGGGCCGATCAGGGCCCGGGACTCGGGGCGCATCATCTGGGCGTGGGCACAGGGCACGTCGTGCACGCGCACGTCGCCGGCGAGGTACGGCGTCCACATGGCGGGGACGAGCCCGGCGGCGGGATCCTCCTCCGTCGCACGGAAGAAGAGGACATCGCCGTGGAAGGTACGCGGGGTGTAGTGACGCATGAGCCTGGCCTGGGCGGCGAAGTTGCCGACCATCGTCTCGATCGTCTCCGGCTTCAGGCCTCCCAGAGGGCTGCCTGCGTCGCGGAGCGCGTCCCGGACGTCGGCCGCGTCGAGAGGGGCGTCGGCATCCCAGGCCGACAGGTCGAGGCCCAGGTTGGTCAGCAGCGCACGGAAGACGGTGTCGTGGTGGGCATCCTCCAAGCCGTCGGTGGGCGGCACCGGGAACGCGTCCAGGATGGCGAGCAGGGCCACCTCCTCTCCCGCTTCCTGGAGCTGAACGGCCACTTCCTGGACGACGTTGCCGCCGAAGGACCAGCCCAGCAGGTGGTAGGGCCCGTGGGGCCGCACGGCTCGGATCCGTTCGACGTATGCGGCGGCCATGGCCTCGATGCTGTCGGGGAAGGGGCTGCTGCCGTCGAGGTTGGGGGTCTGGAGGCCGTAGACCGGGTGATCCGCCAGGTGCTGCAGCAGTCCGGCGTACGTCCAGGCCAGGCCGCCGGCCGGGTGCACGCAGAAGAGCGGCGCCCGGCTGCCGCGGGTCCGCAGCGGCAGCAGGGTCGCGAGGTCGGAGCCCGGTCCGCTGCTGCCCTCCGCGGCTTCCCGGCTGTCGAGGCCGGCGGCGAGAGCCGCGGGGGTCGGAGCCTCGAACAGGACGCGGATGCCGAGGTCGATGCCGGTCGCGTCCCGGACACGGGACAGCAGTCGGGCGGCGAGGAGGGAATGGCCGCCCAGCGCGAAGAAGTCGTCGTCGGCCCAGGGGCGTTCGATGCCGAGCACCTCGGCGAACAGCGCGCACAGCAGATCCTCGCGCGGGCTCGCGGGCGGCTGCCCGGTCTGTCGGGTGAGTTGCTCGGTGCTCGGGTCCGGGAGCGCGGCGGTGTCGAGCTTGCCGCTGGAGGTGAGCGGCAGCGCATCCAGCACGACGAAGGCCGCGGGGACCATGTAGGACGGCAGCGCGTCGGCCAGCGCCCCGCGGAGCAGGTCGCGGGACGGCACCCCGGGCTGCCGTCCCGCTTCCGGGTCCGCGGGAACCACGTAGGCGACGAGTTGCTCGCTGCCCCGGGTCCCTTCGGCACCCACGGTGCGGAGTGCGACCGCAGCCCGCGATATCTCCGTCCGCTGTTCCAGCACGGAGGTGATCTCGCCGGGTTCCACCCGGAAGCCGCGCACCTTGAGCTGTCCGTCGCCCCGTCCCCGGAACTCCAGGTGGCCGTCCGTCGACCAGCGGGCGAGGTCCCCGGTCCGGTACATGCGCTCACCGGCGGGGCCGAACGGATCGGCCACGAAACGGGCGGCGGTCTCCGCGGACCGTCCCGGATAGCCGCGCGCCACGCTCGCGCCTGCGAGATACAGCTCCCCGGTCGTGCCCGCGGGCGCGAGACGCAGGAAGCGGTCGAGCACATAGGCGCGGGTCCCCGCCACCGGACGGCCCAGGACCGGCTCCGGACTGCAGTCGAGTGGCGCGTACAGGGTGTCGACGGTGGCCTCGGTCGGCCCGTACAGGTTGTAGACGGTCAGCCCCGGTATGTCGCGGAGCCGCCGCCACAGCCCCGGCGGGACGGCTTCGCCGCCGAGAGCCAGTACCAGCGGCCGGTGTCCCGACCCGCCCGGATCGCACAGCCCGGCGTCCAGCAGCGCCGCCACGTGCGTGGGAGTCGTCTCCAGGACGTCGACGCGCTCTTCCCGCACCAGCGCCACCAGCGCTGCGGGATCGCGCCGCGTGTCGGAGTCGACGACCAGGAGTTCGTTCCCCTCGAGCATCCACAGGACCGGATCCCAGGAGGCGTCGAAGGAGACGGAAGCGGTCAGCGCCACCCGCAGCCGCCGGCCCCCGGCACCCGTCCGGACGGGAACGAACAGCTCCCGCCGGTGGTGCTCCCACAGGCGCATGAGCGAACCGTGCTCCACCACCACGCCCTTGGGGCGGCCGGAGGTCCCGGAGGTGTGGAGGACATAGGCCGCATCGCCGGGCCGAGGGCCGCCGTCGGCCAGCGGCTCCGCCGACACGGCGGCGAGGTCGGCGGCCGTCTGCGCGTCATCGAGCCGGAGCACCTCCCAGGGACCGTCGGTCACCCGGCCCGCTGTCGTCTCCGTCGCCAGCACCACCGCCGGACGCGCGTCGTCGAGGACGGCCGCGACCCGCGCCGCGGGCAGCGCGTCATCGACCGGTGCGTAGACTGCGCCGGCCGCCAGCACGCCCAGCAGCGCGGTGAGTGTGGTGGTGGAGCGGGGGAGCAGCACGGCGACGGTGTCTCCGGAACGCACGCCCCGCGCCGTCAGGAGCCGGGCCAGCCGGGCGCTCTCCTGCGCGAGTTCCGTGAAGGACAGGGTCTCTTCACCGCTCCGGACCGCGACGTCGCCGCCGCGGGCCGCCAGCACGCTGGCGTGGAATCCCGCCACCGCCGTCGAGTGGGTGGGAACGGCGGGCGCACCCCGCCCCTGGGCCAGCAGCCCGGCCCGCTCCTCCTGGTCGAGCGGGTCGTGCGCGGACAGGGGTGTGTCGGGTTCGGCCACCACGAGCCGCAGCAGCGCGGCGAAGGCGTCCGCCAGCCGCTCCGCCGTCCCCTGATCGAAGAGGTCGCGGCTGAAGTCCAGCACACCGCTGAGTGCGCCGTCGGCGGACTGCTCGGAGAAGCTGAACGACAGATCGAACTTCGCCTCTCCGATGTCCACCGCTTCCACCTCCGCGCGCAGCCCCGGAAGCTCCAGCTCCGGGCGTCCGGCGTTGTTGAGGGAGAGCATCACCTGGAAGAGCGGATGCCGGGAGAGCGACCTCGGCGGCGCCACATGCTCGACGAGCGATTCGAAGGGCAGGTCCTGGTGCGCGTAGGCCGTCAGGTCGGTCTGCCGTGCCCGATCCAGCAGTTCCCGGAAGTCCGGGTCGCCGCCGGTGCTCACCCGAAGGACGAGCGTGTTGACGAAGAACCCGACCAGGCCGCCCAGCGCCTCGTCGGTACGGCCCGCGACCGGGCTGCCGACCACGAGGTCCTCCCCGGCGCCGAACCGGTCGAGGAGCGCGGCCAGCAACGCGTGGAGCGCCATGAACGTGCTGGCGCCCTCCTCCTTGGCGAGCGCGGCCAGCCGCCAGCCGTCCTCGGCAAGCAGCGGCACCGGAACGCTGCCGCCGCTCTGCGATCCGTCCTCGGGTCGCGGTCGGTCGGCCGGGAGCGCGAGCTCTGTCGGTGCGCCGGAGAGCGCGTCCTTCCAGTAGGCGAGTTGGCGTGCCTGGATTCCGTCCGGATCCTCAGGGGCACCGAGCAGTTCCCGCTGCCAGAGTGTGTAGTCGGCGTACTGCACGGGCAACGGCTCCCAGTCGGGTGCCCGGCCGGCGCCGCGCGCCGCATAGGCGGCCGCGAGATCCTGCGCCAGCGGTCCCATCGACCAGCCGTCGGCGGCGATGTGGTGCACGGTCAGCAGCAGGAGATGCTCCTCCGCGCTTGCCACCAACAACTCGGCCCGCACCGGGAGTTCGTGCTCCAGGTCGAAGCCACGGCGGGCCGCGGCCTGCAGGAGGGTTTCGGCTTCGTCGGACGCGCAGGTCGTCACCGTCAGGGACGGTTGCGCGTCACCCGGCGCGAGCACCAACTGCACCGGGCTGCCCGGTTCCGTGGACGAATCGCGGAAGACGGTACGCAGGCTCTCGTGCCGTTCCACGACATCGCACAGCGCCGCACGGAGCGCCGGGACGTCCAGGCGTCCGCGCAGTCGCACGGCCATGGGCAGGTTGTAGGAGGCGTCGTACGGCCGCATCCGGTTGAGGAACCACAGTCGGCGCTGCGCGAAGGACAAGGGTGTCTCCACAGGCCGGTCCGTGCGGGCTCGCAGTGCGGGACGGGCCGCCCCTGCGCTGTCGAGGAGCCCCGCAAGCCCGGCCGGTGTGGGGTTCTCGAACAGTGCGCGGACGGGAAGCTCCACGCCGAAGGCCGTTCGGACGCTGTTGACGATCCGGGTGGCCAGCAGCGAGTGGCCGCCCAGCGCGAAGAAGTCCCCGTACCGGCCGACCGATTCGATTCCGAGGCAGTCGGCGAACAGCTCGCACAGGATCTCCTCCCGCGGTGTACGCGGCGGTTCGTCGGCCGCCGCCGCGGCCGACTCGGGCTCCGGAAGGCGCGCGAAGTCCGTCTTGCCGTGGGCTGTCAACGGAATCTCCGGCACGAGGCTCATCCGACCGGGGACCATGTAGCCGGGCAGCCGGGTGGCGACGAACTCGCGCAGTCCAGCGGCGGACAGGCCGGCGTCGTTGCCCGGGACGGCCCAGGCCGCCAGCCGGGCTCCGTCGGGCCCTTCCTGGACGGCAACCACCGCCCGCCGGACGGCGGGATGGGCGGTCAGGGCCGCCTCCACCTCGCCGGTCTCGACGCGGAAGCCGCGGACCTTGACCTGGCTGTCGGTGCGTCCGACGAAGGCCAGCGCCCCGTCCGGCAGTCGGCGCACCAGGTCTCCCGTGCGGTACATCCGGCTCCCGGGGGCGCCGTACGGGTCGGCCAGGAAGCGTTCGGAGGTCATTCCGGTCGCCCCGTCATAGCCGCGGGCCAGCCCGTCACCGGCCAGGTACAGCTCGCCGGTGACGCCCGGCGGCGTGGGCCCCAGCCGCGGGTCCAGCACCCTGGCCCGCATGCCGCCGACCGCGCGACCGATGTTGGGCTTCTCGCTCGGGGTCACCGGTGCCACGACGCTGTCGACCGTGGCCTCGGTCGGGCCGTAGAGGTTCCATACGTCCACCCCGGGCAGCGCGGACGACTTCCGCCACAGCGCCTCGTTCACCGGTTCGCCGCCCAGCGCCACCACCCGCGGCCAGGGGCGGCCGGGGGCGAAGAGGCCGCAGGTCCAGAGCTGTTCGAGGAAGGACGGGGTGGTCTCGATCACGTCGACCCGGCGCTCGTGCAGGAAGGCCACCAGTGCCTCGGGATCCCGCCGGGTCGCGTCGTCCACCAGATGCAGCTCGTGTCCGGCGACCATCCACAACAGCGGGTCCCAGGAGGCGTCGAACGTCGCCGCCGCGGTCAGGGCCACCCGGAGCGGACGGCCGTCGGCGGCGCGTTCCGCCGATTCGATCATCTGGCCACCGTGGTGCCGGAGCAGGTTGGCCAGGGCCCGGTGCTCGACGACGACGCCCTTGGGGCGGCCGGTCGAGCCCGAGGTGTACAGCACGTAGGCGGGGTCCGTCCCGCGCGGTCCGTCACCGGGCAACCGCGGGGCAGAGCTGTCCGGCGCGCCGGGGGCCTCGTCGAGGAACAGCGTCGGCGTGCGGGAGGCGGGCAGGGCCGATGCGCATGTGTGTTCGGTCAGCAGCGCGGCGGGGCGCGCGGACTCGAGTATGCGCCCGTTGCGCTCCGTCGGATGGGACGGGTCGAGCGGAACATAGACGCCGCCCGCGCGCAGCACCCCGAAGACGGCGCTGATCTGCCCCGCGGACCGGGGTAGCGCCACGGCCACCCGGTCCCCGGGCCGCACCCCGGCAGCGGCGAGCCGCAGGGCCACGGAGTCGACCCGCGCCACGAGATCCCCGAAGGTCACGTCCTCGTCCGCACCCACCAGCGCGGTGCGCGCCGGAGTGACCGCAGCCTGGGTGGCCAGGACGTCGCAGACGCTCTGCAGCGGAACCTGCCCGGGCAGGTCCGGGGCTTCGGTGCGCGCGTGGGTGTCCACCGCTGCCCGGTGTTCGTCCTCGGTGAGGATCTCCAGGGCGCCGATCGGCCGGTCGGGGCCGGCGAGGGCGGCCCGCACCAGGCGGCCGAAGTGTCCGCAGAAACGTCGCACGGTCGCAGCCTCGAACAGGTCGCTGCTGTACTCGACCGCGCCCGTCAGCCCGGCCGGTCGACCCGCCTCGTCGTGTTCCTCGGTCAGGTCCCAGGTGAGGTCGAACTTGGCCGTCGGCCGCTCCGCCTCCACCACGGTGGCCCGCAGACCGGGCAGTTCCAGCGACGGCGCGGTGGTGTTGTTCAAGGCGAGCATGACCTGGAAGAGCGGGTGCCGCGCGAGGGACCGGGGCGGCGCCATGGTCTCCACGAGCTGTTCGAAGGGCAGGTCCTGCCGGGCGTAGGCCGCCAGGTCCGCCTCCTTCACCCGGCGCAGCAGTTCGCGGAAATCCGGGTCCCCACCGGCGTCGACGCGCAGCACCAGGGTGTTGACGAAGAAGCCGACCACCGCATGGAACTCCTCCTCGTCCCGGCCGGCCACGGGCGTGCCCAGAACGATGTCGTCCCCGGCGCCGAGCCGGTGCAGCAGCGCGGCGAGCGCGGCGTGCAGCACCATGAACGGGCTGGTGCCCGCCTCCCGCGCGAGCGCGGCGAGGGAATGGTGCGTCGCCGCGTCGAGCCGCAGCGGCACCCGGTTCCCCCGGGAGCCGGCACGGGCCGGACGGGGGCGGTCGAGCGGAAGCGGCATCTCCGGCGGCAGGCCGGCCAGCGCCTCGCGCCACTCGGCGAGTTGCTGTGCGGCAGGTGAGGCGGGGTCCTCCTGCGCCCCGAGCCAGGCCCGCCGGCGCAGCGCATGGTCGGCGTACTGGACGGGCAGGGGCCGCCATGCGGGTGCGCGCCCCGAGATACGTGCCGCGTACGCCTCGGACAGGTCCCGCACGAGCGGAGCCATGGACCAGCCGTCGGCGACGATGTGGTGCAAGGTGATCATCAGCAGGTGCGAGGTTCCGCCGGACACCTGGTCCTCCGGCACGAGGAGCGCGTGCACCGGCGGACGCCGGGTCAGGTCGAAGGCGGGGGTGGGGAACCGGTCCGGTGCGGCCTCACGCACGGCCGGGGCGGTCTCCAGGGCGATACCGCACTCGTCCACCGGCAGCACCACCTGGTAGGCGCCCTCGGCGTCCTCCCGGTACACCGTGCGCAGACTCTCGTGGCGACCGAGCAGATCCGTGAAGGCCGCCCGCAGCGCGGGGACGTCCAGTTCTCCGTCTAGCCGGACGGCAAGGGGCAGGTGGTACCGCTCGCCGCCCTCGCCCATGCGCTCCAGCAGCCACAGCCGCTGCTGCGGCGCCGACAGCGGCAACCGCCGGGGACGGCGCACCGGCACCGCGCCGACCCGGGTGCCGAGGTCGACTCCGTGTTCCTCCACGAGGGCGGCCAGGCCGGAGACCGTGGGCGCGCGGAAGAGCGAGCGCACCGGAAGCCGCACTCCGGTCTCCTCGGCCAACCGCCCCAGCAGGGCGGTCGCCAGGAGTGAGTGGCCCCCGAGGGCGAAGAAGTCGTCGTCCCGTCCGACCTCTTCGGTTCCCAGAACCGCCGCCATCGCCGCGCACACCGCCTCCTCGGCGGCTGTCCGGGGCCTCGACCGGGGTCCCGCCGCCGGAATCCCGGCCTCGGGCAACGCGGTGGTGTCGAGCTTCCCGTTGGGCGTCAGGGGCAGCCGGTCGACCACGGCGTAGGCCGTCGGCACCATGTGCGCGGGCAGGGTGCCGGCCAGGGCGTCCAGGACCGGCCGCTGGTCCCGCCGCACGGCGGCACCGTCCTCGTCGGAAGCCGGGACGAGGTAGGCGGCGAGCCGCTCGCCGCTCTGCACGAGGACCGCCGCCCGGGCGATGCCCGGGAGCGCCATGAGTACCGACTCGACCTCCCCGGTCTCCACCCGGTGCCCTCGGACCTTGATCTGGTCGTCGCTGCGCCCCACGAATTCCAGCGAACCGCTCTGCCGCCAGCGCACCAGATCCCCGGTCCGATACATGCGCTCGCCGGGCCCTCCGAAGGGGTCCGCGAGGAACCGGTCGGCGGTCAGTCCCGACTGGCCGGTGTATCCGCGCGCCACGCCCTCTCCGGCCAGATACAGTTCGCCCACCACCCCGGAGGGCAACAGGTGCAGCGCGGCGTCCAGAACGTAGGCGCGGGTGCCGTGCACCGGTCGGCCGATGACCGGCGCCTCGCCGGCGACCCTGGCGGTGACGGCGTCCACAGCGGTCTCGGTCGGGCCGTAGTAGTTGTAGACCAGAACGCCCCGCTCGCCCGAGAGCCGCTGCCACAGGTCGTCGTTGAGGGCCTCCCCGCCCAGCGCGATCACGGTCGGCCGGTGGGCCGGGGCTCCCCCGCCCGCCTCCGGTTCTGCCGTCAGCCCGGCCGCCAGGAGCTCCCGCAGGAAGCTGGGGGTGATCTCGATGACGTCGATCCGCCGAGCGTGCAGGAACGCGACCAGCGCCTCCGGGTCACGCCGCGTCCCGTCGTCGACGATGTGCAGTTCGTGCCCGCCCAGCATCCACAGCAGCGGATCCCACGAGGCGTCGAACGAGATGGCCGCGGTGAGCGCGACGCGCATCCGGCGCCGCTCGGCCAGCATGGCACTTTCGTGCGACTCCTTCCGGTGATGAGCCAGCAGGTTGCTGATCGAACGGTGCTCGACGAGAACGCCCTTGGGGCGGCCGGTCGAGCCCGAGGTGTAGATGAGGTAGGCGGCATCTTCGGGGTTCGGACCCCGGACGGGGCCGTACCCGTGCGGTTCCCCGTCGCGCGGAACGCCGCGTACCACTGTCCCCGCCGGCGCCATGTCGGCCGTCGGCCCGTCGGGGTCGCAGAGCAGGATCACGGGCTCGGCGTCCGCGAGCAGGTATCCGATCCGCTCGGCGGGGTACGCCACGTCCACCGGCAGGTAGACCGCACCGGACCGCAGCACGGACATCAGCGCGACGACGGTGTCCACGGACCGGGGCAGTGCCACGGCGACCGTCGTACCGGGCCCCGCGCCGTCGGCCTGCAGAGCGGACGCGCCGCTGTCGACCGCGCGGTCCAGCTCGGCGAACGTCAGACGCCGGGTGCCGTCGTCGACCGCGGTCTCCTCGGGTATTTCCCGTGCCAGCCGTGCCAGTTCTTCCGGCAGGGTGGGGAGCGTCCCCGGGGAGGAATCGGGAGGGCCGTCGGCATGGTGCGGGCCCGTCCCCAGGGCCAGCACACCACGGCGTTCTCCCGCGTCGGTGAGCCGCAGACCGCCGACGGGCCGTGCCGGGTCCGCACCGAGCGTCTCGGTCAGCCGCAGGATCCGCTCCAGATGGCTCTCCGCGGCCCCGGGGTCGTAAAGCGCCGCGTTGGCCAGCACGTCCACCCTCGCCCCGGCATCCCCGGTGCGGGGGTGGACAGCCAGGGTGAGGTCGTCCACCGGTCCGACGGACAGGTTGTGCAGTGCCCCGGTGGCCGGACCGAACCGCAGATTCCCGTCGAAGGCCAGCACGTTGACCGACGGGCCGGTCAGCGGCTGCCCGGGCAGCAGTCCGTGGTCGCGCCGCAGTTCCTCGGCCGGGAACCGCTGGTGCCGCAGCGCTCCGCGCATCGCACGGGTCACCCGGCGCAGCAGGTCATCCCCGGAGTCGTTCGGGGACAGGCGCAGGCGCAGCGGCAGGACCTGCGACATCATGCCGGGTGTCGCGCGGGCCGTCGGTCCGCGCCGTCCTGTCACCGGCATCCCCAGCAGCAGGTCGTCGGCGGCGCACACCCGGTGCGAGTAGAGCGCCGTACCGGCCACGAAGAGCGCGGGCCAGGCGACGCGGGCCGCTCGTGCCTGCTCACGCATCCGGCGCCAACGCTCCGGCGGCAGTTCGGTGCCGGAGCGCAGTACCTCACGGCCGGGCGCGAGAGCACGGTCGGTGAGCCGCACCGCGGACGGCGCGTCAGCGAGCTGTTCGCGCCAGTACTCCTGGTCCGCGACACGCTCGGACGACCCCGCATAGCGCAGTTCGTCCTCGACGAGAGGAGCGAGCGGGAGAGGGTCCGACGGAACGGAGGAACCCGCAGAGAGCAGGCTGTAGGTCTCCGCGATCCGGCTGAGGAGAAGAGCCGCACTGTATCCGTCGAGGACCAGGTGGTGGGTCTTCAGGAAGAGGAGGTGGCGGTTCGGCGCGAGCCGGAAGAGCGCCATCCCGGTGACCGGTCCGGAAGAGGGGTCCACCGGCGAGGCCACCTCCGCGCGCATGAGGTGCAGGGCCCTCTCGTGGGCGTCCCGCCGCCCCGACAGGTCGGTCAGGTCCACGTCGATGCGGAGCCCGACGTGGACCGACTGGCTCCGCCCCGCCGCTCCGTCGTCGACGACGGTGGCCCGCACGGCCTCCGCGTCGTCCGTCACGTGGGCCACCGCTCTCCGCAGGAGCGCGGGGTCGAAGTCGCCCTGCACGTCGACGTACTCGGCGATGGTGTGGGCGGTGCTGTCCGGGTCGCGCTGGTGCGCGAACCACAGGGCCTCTTGTGCCGCCGTCAACGGCATGCGGACCGCGTCCGTCTCAGTCACGTATCCACCCTCGCGAGAAGGCCAGGACTGCCAGCAAGCCCGACTCCTTCAGTTCCTGCGTCCCATGGGTGCGCGGGGTGATCACACCGCGCACGCCATTCCGTCACTGTTGCTTCGGGGCCGGAGGGACTGCGGCTTGCTATGGGATGCATGACATACATCCCTAATCACATGTAATACACATTCACTGTCCCCTGCCCCTCGTTCGGCCCCGTCACCACTCGGCGGTGGACGGCCCGCCGACCGCCCCTCTGCACACCAATCCGCCCCGGCGCGCGTGCCGAATGCCCAGCGCGTGCGGAATACCGATAGCGACCCCAGCCGAAGGAGCCCACACATGTACCGCTCGGCGTTCAGGAAGGCCCTCGGGGGCATAGCCGTGGTCGGCAGCGTGGCCGTCATGAGCCTGGCCGGCAGCACGGCCGCAGCCGCCTCGACCACCACCGCGCGGCCCGCCGGCACCGAATCCCACGCGCGTTCGCCCCTCGGCACGCGCTCCCTCCCGGACCGCGAAGCCGGCTACCGCGGAACCCAGGGATTCAACCTCTGCCTGCTCTCCCGCTGCTCGGTCGGGTCGGACGACGGAGTGGGCAGTGGCATCGGACTGGTGCAGGGCGGAAACCTGTGCCTGCTGTCGACCTGCGAAGTGAGGCCGTAACAAGGACGCGCCCACCAGGGCCCCGGGCCGAAGCGGTGTTCCGGGGCCCGGGGGCGTCAGACGACACCGGTGACGGTGACGGTCACCCGGGCGGTGTCGGCCGGGTGGGTCCGGGTCAGGCGGGCCGTGACGGCGGCTCTCGCCGCGCGGGCGACATCCACCGCGCGCGCCTCGGCGGAGGTGACGATCCGTACGTCGATCCGCCACCGGGCACCCGGTTCCGCGGGGCGGCTGACGCGCAGGCCCGCGGGGGACGCGCTCTCGGAGCCGGTGAGCGCGGACCGCAGCCGCCGGGTGATGCCGGGCGTGAGGAAGGCGACGCCGGGCACGTCCCGGACGGCCGCGGCGAGGTCCTCGCTGAGGACGGCGTGCTGACTCATCGGCCCGTACCCTTCTCGGTGCTGTTCCCGGATTCGGCTCCGTCCGGCGCGTTCCCCGCGGTTCCGTCCGGCGCGTTCGCGTTCGCCGGGTCCGAACCCGGCACCTCGGCGTCGGCGTCCACCAGGTCCGTGACGCGGACGTCGACCGCGACGGTCCGCAACCCCAGGTACCGGTCCGCGGCCCGCTCCACCCGCAGGCGCACCGCGTCGGCGAGACCCGGCAGGTCGGACAATTCGGGCGAGTCGGACACGGACAGCAGCACCTGGATGCCGAGACGCACGGACACCCGGCCCGCGGAGTCCGATTCCGGGGCGATGCGGCAGGAGCCTGCCCGGACGCCCGGCACCTGTTCGGCGGCGGCGCGCAGCGTACGGGCCGCCGCCGTCTCCATGATCCACAGGTCTTCGGGGGGCGGGGCCAGGGGCAGCGGGCGCCCGGGGCGCAGTTCCACGCGGACGATGTCCATGACGCGCTGCGTCAGCGGCGCCGCGTCGTAGGCCACCGGGTCGTCCGCCTCGTCGTGCAGCCCCCGCACGGCCGTCTCCAGGTGGTCCAACTCCTCGACCGCGCGGCGGCAGTGCGGGCAGGTGCGCTCGTGGCCGTCGGAGGTGCCCTCCTCCCAGTCGGCCCACACCTGCGACAGCAGCCGCCCGCAGGGCAGCAGTTCGTCGTCCGGGTCGGACGCGCCGGGCGGCTCGGGCGGGGGCGGGGAAGCGGGCGGGTGGATACGACTGGTCATCGCCAGGCCCCCAGAGCGTTGGTGAGATGGCGTCGGGCGCGGAAGACACGGGCGCGGACGGCCTGTTGGGTGATGCCGACGGTGTCCGCGATGAAGGCGTAGGACTGGCCGTCCCATTCTCGCAGGATCCAGCAGGTCCGCTGCTCGGCCGAGAGCTCCGCGAGCGCGCGGTGCAGGTCGCCCACGGCCGCACGTCCTTCGGCGATCCGGTCGGGCGCGACGGTGTGCGCGGGTGCGGCCGGCTCCTGCGCCGCGTCCAGCGGATCCTGCGGCCTGCGGGCGCGCAGGGTGTTCAGGCACCGGTTGGTGACGATGCGGTAGAGCCACGTGCCGAAGACGGAGTCCCCGCGGAACTCGGGCAGCTTGCGCCAGGCGCTGATGAACGCGTCCTGCACCGCGTCCTCCGCCTCGGCCCGGCCGCCGAGCAGCCGGGTGGCCAGCCGGACCAGCGCCGGAGCGTGCCGACGTACGAGGACGGCGAACGCCTCCTCGTCGCCCTCGACCGCGCGGACGGTCAGCAGGGCGTCGTCGGGCCCGTCCCCGCCGCCCGGTGGTCCGGCGGATGTGCGGTCCCCCGTCACAGGGCGCTCCTCTCGTTCGGTCTGATCGTTGGACAACATCACCGGACCCGTGTGACGCACCGGTGCCTGTGACCTGACCCTCACCTGCCCGCGGGACACCGTCCGAAGATTTTTCGGAACGGTGCGTCACAACTGCCGCCCGCCGGTGTCCAACGCAGTGGGACCGTCCATCGGAACGGGACCGCGGAACCGCGCCCGGCCAGGGCGCAGGTGCCGAACCCGGGTCCGCCGGCCGCACCCGGCCGGATGACCGGACCGGCCCGCAGTCCGGTCCGGGTCCGCAGAGAGACCACCAGAAGGAGAGGGAGCAGCGATGACCACGCAGCAGACCGAGCAGACCGAACAGACCGAGCAGCAGACCCAGCGGCGGAACGCGCCGGTGTCCCAGAAGGCGTCCCGGGCACAGCAGCCGGAGAAGCCCGCGACGGGGACGACCGAGGTCGCCCAGGGCGTATCCGGCGTGGACCAGCCGGCGCCGACACGCGGCAAGACCTCCATCGCCGACGTCGTGGTGGTCAAGATCGCCGGGATCGCGGCGCGGGAGATCCCCGGCGTGTTCGACATGGGCGGCGGGCTGTCCCGCACCCTCGGCGCCGTCCGGGACCGGGTGCCCGGCGGGCGGCCGAACGTGGGCCGCGGCGTGAAGGTCGAGGTCGGCGAGCGGCAGACCGCCATCGACCTGGAACTGGTCGTCGACTACGGCGTGTCCATCACGGACGTGGCCGCAGACGTGCGCGAGAACGTCATCGGCGCCGTCGAGCGGATCACCGGCCTGGAGGTCGTCGAGGTCAATATCGCCGTCATAGACGTTCACCTGCCCGAGGACGACACCGAGGACGGATCGGCCGACTCCCGCGTCGAGTGATCCGATGCCGTCCCCGTCCGCACGTCCACGCCCCGGACGGCCGTGGACCGCTGTGGACGGCAGGGCGGCACGCGGCCGGCGCCGCGGAGGGCGCCGGGCACCACCAGGGGACGGGACAGGTCGGGCTCTGTCGGGGGCTCGTGGGGAAGGCGGGGAAGGAAGATGGACAGAGGGCTCATCGGCATGATCGCGGGGATGGCGCTGGCGTTCGCCGCCTACTTCGGCGGCTTCGGTGCCTTCCTACTGGTCGCGGCGCTGGGCGCGCTCGGCTACGGCGCGGGGGCCTGGCTCGACGGCGGCGGCCGGGCGCAGGAGCTGCGGGCGCTGTTCGAGCGGAACCGCCGATGACCGCTGCCGCCCGGCGGGGCACCACCACCGTCGCGGACAAGGTCGTACGCAAGATCGCCGAGCAGGCCGCCGGGGAGGCGCTGCCCGGTCCGGCTGCGGGCCGCGCCAGCGGCTCGGCGTCCGTCCACGGGCGGCGGGCCTCCGTGGCGCTGCGCCTGCCGCTGCCCTATCCGGCACCGCTGTCGGACACCGCAAGGCGGGTGCAGCGTCATGTGACCGACCGGACCGGCGAGTTGACCGGACTGGGCGTCGCCCCCGCACGGCTGACCGTGACCCGCCTGACGGTGCCGTCGCAACCGGCGGCCCCCGGAGTGTCGGGCCCGGCCCCGACGTCCGGCTCGGGCACGGCGATCGGCTCGGCTGCGACGGCAGGTTCGGGCACGACGCCCGGTCCCCCGGCGGGCGAGGTGCCGGCGGACGAGATGCCGACGTGCGAGGTGCCGGCGAGCGGGCCGTCGGCCGCAGCGCGGCGGGCGCCGCGCCGCTGGTGGTCGGCAAGGCGTGCCCCCGCCGCGGTCCTGACCCTGTCGGCCGCCGCCGGATGTGCGGCGGTGACCGCCGATGTCGTGCGTGTCCACGTCGCCCACCGTCCGGCCGCCGCCTGGCGGACACGGACGGTCGAGTGGCTGTCCGTACACGGTCCGGGTGAGGTGCCGGTCGTCGTCGGGAGTGCGGTCGTGGCGGTGCTGGGCCTCTGGATGCTGGTGCTCGCGCTCACCCCCGGCCGTCGCCACCGGTTCACGCTGGCCGCGGCCACACCCGTGCGGAACGTGGCGGTCGACCGGTCGACCGTCGCGGCGCTGCTCCGGGACACCGTCGGGGACGTCGAGGGTGTCGCGGCGGTACGGGTGCGGGTCGGGCGCCACCGCGCCACCGTCCGAGCCGCGCTGGCCTTCGGCGACCGCGGACAGGCCCACGAGCAGGCCGCTTCCGCCGCCCACGCGGTGCTGGCGGACTGCCTGCTGCGCCGCACCCCGCGCCTGCGGGTGCGGCTCACCCCCGAACCCACCTGGCAGCCCCCGGACTCCGCGCCACCGCCCTCGTCGTACGGGCCCGCAGCAGCACCTCCCGGCCCCGGCGCCGACTCCGGCCCCGCGACACCCTCCGACCCGACAGCGCCTGCCGCTCCGGCGCCCTCGTCCGAACCGGCCGACGGCACCGGCATCATGGATGCCACCGGCAGCAGCACCGGCGCCGAATCCGACACCGACAACAGCACCGCGTCCCCGGGAGGTGAGCGCTGATGGCCGAACCCCGTACCGCCGTCAACCGGACGGTGTTGGCGGTGACCGGCGGACTGCTGCTGCTCGGCGGCGGGTGGTCGGCCGGCATGCGCAGCGAGCCCGTGGAGCGGCTGACCGCCCGGCTGTCGTCCGTGCCCGAGACGGGCTGGGTGCGTCCACCCGCCGACGGCAGCGTGCTGCTGGATCGCCCGGGCCTGGCCGAGTTGCGCGCGCACGACTGGTGGACGCCCGCCGTCATCGCGGTCGGTGCCCTGCTCACGGCGCTGCTGACCTGGTGGTTCCTCGGACAGCTCCGGCTGCGTGCCCGCTCCCGGCTGCCGCTGGCCACGCCGGGCGGGGTGCTGCGCACACGGGCGCTGGAGGAGGCGCTGACCCGGCGCGCGGCATCCGTCGGCGGAGTCGCCCGCGCCCGGGTGCGCGTCCACGCCCGCCGTCGGCGGCTGCGTGCGTATGTGCACGTATGGCTGGAGCCGGACACCACGCCGCTGGCCGTCCTCGACGCGCTGGCCGCGGTCGGCACGGAGGCCGGGGCCGCGGTCGCCCCCCACACCGTCACCACCCGTGTGCGCCTCAGCCACCGCACGCACCGGATGCCGCATGTCCGCTGACTCCGCGGCCGCCTCCTGGATCGCCGCGGCCCCGGGGCCGGTGCCGGTTCCCCCGCCGGCACCGGCCCCTGCCCGGGCGGCGGCGCCGACGGGCGGGGCAGCGCATTCGGTCAGCGATCCCGCGGACCCTGCGGACTCCGCGGAGCCCGCCGACCCCGCAAGCCCGTTCGCTCCGGCAGGCCCCACTGAAACCGCAGGCCCCACAAGCACCGTCACCCCCGCAAGCGCCTTCACCTCCGCAAGCACCGCAGACACCGCCGCAGGACCCACCGACACCATCGGCCCCCCGCCCGCCGGCGGGCGCCCCGCACGCGCGTGGTGGCCCGCCCTGCGCCGGATCCCGGTGCGGATGTGGAACGACGACCTCAACGACTACGCGGCGGCCCTGACGTACTACGCCATACTCACCGTGCTGCCGGCGCTGCTCGTCACCGTGCTGTCCTTCACCCTCATCAGCCCGGACGCCGCCGCGCTGTTCGTCACCCACGTCACCCGGTACGCGCCCGGCCAGTCCGGCAGCGAGCTGCACAACCTGCTCGCCCACATCCTCAGCCCGCGCTCCGGAACGTGGACGCTGCTGGCGGCGGGCGGGGGCAGCGCACTGTGGTCGGCATGCAGCTACCTCGCCGTCTTCCGCCGTGCGCTGCACCGCATGCATCGCATCCCGGACAGCCGCTCCCCGCTGCGCAAGCTCCCCCGGATCGTGGCGACCGCGCTGAGCCTGCTCATGCTGCTCCTCGTCAGCGCTCTCGTACTACTGCTGAGCGGGCCGGTCGCGCGACTCCTCGGCAGGCTGCTTCACCTGGGGGGCACCGCGCCGCTGGTCTGGGGCCTGGTGCGCTGGCCGCTGCTGCTGTGCCTGGTGGCCCTCACCGTGCTGGTCGTCTTCCGTACCGGCCCCCCGCCCGCACGCCGACGCCGCGACAGCCTGCCCGGCGGTGTGCTCGCCGCCGGGCTGTGGCTGACGGTCTCGGCGGGCTTCGCCTTCTACACCTCGCTGCTGGGCGCCTACAGCAGGCTCTACGGCTCGCTCGCCGGGATCGTGGTCTTCCTGATCTGGCTGTGGCTGTCCAACCTCGCGCTGCTGGCCGGAGCCCAGTTCACGGCCGAGCTCCGGGGCGGCGTCCCGGCCCCCGCCCCCTCTCCGGGCCGGCCCCCGGGGCCGGGCGCGGACCCCTCCCCTCCTGGGGTCCGCGCCTGACCCGCGCCCCGCTCCGGAACCCCCCGTGCCCCGGAGCCGGAGTCGGAGTCGCTGTCGGCTGTCGGCTGTCGGCTGTCGGTCGGTGTCCGGAGCGCGGTCAGGCGGCGAAGGGGACGGCGTCGGCGGGGTCGGCGTGCCAGTTGGTGGTGACGGGCCGGTCGACCTCGACGGTCTCGGGGAGCTGGAAGCCGACGGGGTGGGCCTCGTCACCGGCGACAGCGAGGATGAGTTGACCGAACTCCCTGCCGCCGTTGCTGTTGGTCGACTTGGGGCTGATACCGGCGTAGGCGGCCGTGGAGCCGGAGAGCTCGACGGTGTCCGTGACCGCCTGCTCGGCGGGCGACGCGTGGGTGTCGGCGGCCGAGCCGAAGGAGGCGGAGGGGATGGTGCCCTCCAGGTAGCACGTGATGCCGGGCTTGGCCTTGGCGGTGACGAGGTAGTAGCCCCCGGCCTGGGTCTCCGTGCTGACCGTGAAGTTCAGGTCGTCGGTACCGCACGCCTGCCCCCACCCGGCCTGCTGACCGGCCTCGGCGCGCGCACCGCCGTCCGGGGCGGCGGCAGCGGAAGCCGTCGCCGCGCCGGTGGCTGCGAGGACTGCCGCACCGGCGGCAGCCAGGACAAGACGGGAAGTATGGAAGGAAAAGCGCGAACCCATCGGAAACTCCCTCTGCTGCTGATCACGTTGGCGGATACGCAGAGTGGGATGCCGCCTCCGCGGGGAAAGTTCGCGCCTCCCGGAAGTTTTCCGACGAGCCGCCCCCGATGCGTCGGCGAGCCGACCCTCGGTGAGCCGACGGGCGGCAGGGGGAGGCACGCAGTCCCCTGGCTTCCTGCCACTCGCCGACGCCCCGCCCCGCCGGCTCGCGCTCTCTTCCAGGAACCGGCAGCGTGGCCCGGCGGGAGGCTGCCGCAGGGGGCAGCAGCGCGCCCGGCCGGGGCCGGGGAAGAATCGCAGCTATGACCGAAACGTGGGAAGTGCCGTGCTCCGCGCCGTGGCGGCGCGCCCTGTGGCTCTCCGCCGGGCTCGGCACCGCCGTGACCGTTCTGGAGGCGGCCCGCGCGATCCACCTGGGAACGCTCCCGAACCCCTGGCCGGGGATCGGTCTGCTGGTCGCGCTGATCAGCTTCGCGATGCTCCACGCGGTCAGCCACCGGGTGACCGCGGACGCGGACGGTGTGCACCTCCGCTCGCTGCTGCGCCGTCGGCACATACCGTGGAGCGACATCTCCGACCTTCGAGTCCGGCGGATGCACACGGACAATTGGCGCGTCCCGGAGACCCACCGCATCCTGGTGGTGCTGCACGGTCGGCGCAAGTGCCTCCTGCCGCTGCCGATATGCCGCTCGGCGGCCGAGCTGCCCGACTTCGAGACCAAGCTGGCGGCGCTGCGCGCACTGCACCGTCGCCACGCGCCCGCCTCGGCCCCGCGCACCGACCGCGTCCCCGTCATCTCGGCCCGGACCGCCGGACGCAACTGGGCCGGGTCACTGGCCCTGTGCGTACTGCTGCTGGCGGGTGCGGGCACCGCGCTCGCCTTCGTACCGGCGGCCGAGACGAACAAGCGCGCATGGGAGGCGGCCGTCCCCTGCACCGCGGCAACGCCGACAGCGGAGCGCGGCGAGTGCCTGACCACGCTGCGGGCCGAGATCGAGCGGACCGACGCCAACCGCCCCAAGCAGCGCAGCTGGCTGTACTTCACCGAGGGCCGCCCGCTGGAGCGGCTCGGCGTCTCACGTGAGGCCGCGCTCGACTTCGAGGCCGGTGACCGGGTCGAACTGACCGTCTGGCGGCACGAGGTGCGGGAGGTCTCGGGGGCGGGCCGGCTGTGGCGCGAGCACTTCCCCGGCGCGGGGGACGTGGTGATGGTGGCGGCCGCATGCCTGCTGGCGGCGGGGCTGCCCGGGGCGCGGATCCTGATGCGGCTGCGCGGGCGGCGGCTGCCGGAGGACGAGGTCATCCCCTCGGCGCTGCCGTTCGCGGGCGCGCTGGCCGGCACCGCCGGGTGGCTGCTGCCGCTCTGCTACCTTCACCCGCTGGACTTCCTGGCCTCGCCCGCGGTGACGGCCTGGACGGCGGGCGGCTCGGTGGCCAGCGCGGGCCTGTTCGCCTGGGCCTGGTACGCCAGCCGCATCCGCAGGCCCGACACGGGAACGGGTGCGGGCACCGGGACGGGCACGGCGCCCGGGACGGCGGCCGTGACCGGAACCTCCGGGACGACCCGCGCACGTGGGACCACGGCGCGCGGTGACGTCTTCCTGGCCGCACGCTTCCTGGAACACACCGACTACAACCCGAACGGCTTCGGCAGCCACGTCGTTCTCGGCGACGGCCCGCCCGCGGTGGCTCCCCACGGGGGCCCGGGCCGGTTCGCGGCGAAGCCGCTGCCGGTGGAGCGGCTGACCGTGCGGGCCGTGCGGCGTCCGCGGGGCGGCGACGGCGAATCCGTCCCCAGAAAGTGGCACATCGCCGACCTCGACGACGCGGGCACGCCGGTGCGCCTCGCGGCCGCCCCCGCCGACCTGGCCCGCATCGTCGCGGAGCTGCGCCGCCGGCCGGGCGCTCCGGCGGAGTCCGGGGTGTGACCACCTGGTGCGGCGCGGGGTCTGCGACCTGCGGAGTCCGCGGGTGGCAGACTGCGACCGCCTCACCCACCCGTGTCCGCTGCCGGCGGCCCGCCCCGGTCAGGGCTCTCCGCCCCGCTCCGGCCGCCGTCCTGGTGGTGCGCGCACCGGCCCGTGTACGGCCACGGGCTGAACGATCCACTCGGTCCCTCCACGAGCAGCCGGGAGTCCTGTGCGAGCACTCCGTACGGCCGCAGTCCGGTCAGACTGGCAGTGGTCCAGGCGGCGCTCAGGCTGGCGAGGTCGCGGACGATACCGATACTGAACAGGGACCGGGTCTCCGCGATGGCCTCGTGGTCACCCGCCCGGACGACGACCCGCAGATCGGGGTCGACCGCCCGCGCGGCCACGGCGACGGCGATGTTGTCCAGGTCGTCGGAGGCGACGGCCGCCATCGCCTGGGCCGTGTGGAGGCGCAGCTTGCGCAGCACGAACCGGTCCCGCGCGTCGGCGACGACGACGGGGATCCCGAGCGCCTTCGCCAGCCGGAGGTTCGGGGCGGCCGGGTCACGCTCCACCGCGATCACACCGAAGCCGAGTGCCTGCACCCGGGTGCACAGCCGGAGACCGACCTGCCCCAGCCCGACGACCACGACGTGCCCGGCTCGCGGCAGCGCCCGGGAGCCGACCATGCCGATCGCACGCGGAGCCAGCAGCCGGTCGACCATCCCGGCGGTGAAGACGGCGGTGAGGACGATGGTGACCAGCATGGCGACGCTGGTGAACACCAGATAGGCGGTCGAACCGTGGGCGGTCGCGGGGCCGACCGTCGCCAGTGTGCGCGCGGCTTCGACGAGGGCTTCCACGGGCGGCCGGTGGTGGAGGGTCACGGCCCAGATCCAGTCCGCCAGCAGCACACCGAAGAGCCCGGCCAGTCCGGCGAGCATGATCCGCGAACTGCCGTCGTGCGGGCGCAACTGGCCGCGGATCTTGCCCAGTCGGGCCCGGTACCGCAGGGAGCGCGGCGGCCGGTACGCCTCCAGCCGGACCGCGCCCTGCTCCCAGCGCGCACCGACGGGCCCGTCCGGGGTCTGCCGGAGGGCCAGCAGGTCGGGCTGGACGCAGGCGGCGAGCAGGACCGGCGCGGCGACGTCGGCGGACGAGGTGACCCGGCAGTTGGGGACCATGCGCGCCAGTTGCTCGGCGACGGTCCGGTCGAAGACCGTCACCACGAGCGGGACGCGGGGGCGGACGTGCTCCACCGCGAGCGCGTAGCGCAGGGACTCGACGTCGTCGTCGAACAGCACCGCGACGCCCGCCACCTCGCCGTCCAGCGCCGGGCGCAGCTCTTCGTCCGAGGGCTGCCGCAGGTGGCGTACGAGGTGCCCGGCGGACCGCAGGGAACCGCAGACTCTGCGTGCGGCATCGCTGCCGATCACGACGTAGTACGCCCGCGGTACGCCGTCCCCCGTTCTCTCCGGCGCTGTCTCCGGCCCTGCCGGGGTGGCGGTGTCGCGGGGCTGTTCAGAGGGGGAAGGCGCAGTCATCGGAACGGGAGGGGTCGCAGTCGAGGCAACGCGGGGACCGGCAGCCGGCGCACGGGGTGAACAGGCCGCCGCAGTGGCATCGGGACTCGAGGGGAACACCACCGGCTCCGGGTTCGGAGTCCGGTCGGCGGCGGGCCGGGACGGCGCCCGGCCGTGGGTGTCCGCTTGCCACACACATGGCTCTGCTCCAGGGGGATCGGGGGCGCGGCCGCACGGCGGCTCAGCGCTTCAGACGGATGGTCCGGGCATCCGGTCGCGGGGTGCACGGCGGCGCCCTCGGCGTCGGGGCGGCGTCGGGCTGCCACCGCGCCTCGATCGAGGGCGGCCGGGGACCGGGCCGGCCGGGTGGGCCGGTCCCTTCCGGTACGCGGGAGAAAGCGCGGAAGGGGCGCGTCGGACGACGAGGAGCGCACGACGCCGGGGTCGGCGACGGGGCGCTCGCGTTCCGACGGTAGGGCGGGCCCCGCCACCGCACCATGGACAGATGTCACACCCCCGACGCTCCCGGTACGACAGATGCTCAAGAAGGCGCGGCGCCTCCGGACCGGGCCGGCGAGCGCGGTACGGACCACCCCCTGCCGGATGTGACCGATCCGTACCTCGGGCGGGGCGGCGCTCAACGGCTCCTGACGACCGGCCGTGAACTTTCGCGCCGGTCCCGCCATCGAACACCGGTGTCCGACTCGATCACCGGGGGGCGCAGCACAACACCGCAGCAGCAACGCCAGCAGCGCGCGGCACGCGGCACGCGGCGCGCGGCACGCGGCAGCACCGCGGCTCCCCACCGACCCGCAGATGCCGGAGCGCTTCCATGACCGCCAGAATCACGAACGCACGCAAGACCGTAACCGCCGTCGCCGTGGGCGGTTCGCTGCTCGCCCTCTCCCCGCTGGTCGCCCGGGCCGTCACGGCCGACGATCCGGCCCCGACCGTCACCGCGAAGGGCGCCGCGCTGGTGGACGGCAGGAGCGGTGCCGCGCTCTTCGACAAGGCCGCGGACACCGCACGTCCGATGGCCAGCACCGCGAAGATCATGGTCGCCTCCGTGGTCCTCGACACCGACGGCGTCGACCTCGACCGCAGGGTGACCGTGCGCAAGCAGTACCGCGACTACGTGGCGAAACACCACGCCAGCACGGCGGATCTCCAGACCGGCGACAAGGTCACCGTCCGCCAGCTCCTCTACGCCTCCCTGCTGCCCTCCGGGGCCGACGCCGCCTACGCCCTCGCCGACACCTACGGGACCGGCGAGACCCACGCGGAACGGGTCCGCTCGTTCCTGCGGAAGATGAACGCCAAGGCCCGGGAACTCCACCTCCGCAAAACGGCGTTCGACACCTTCGACGGCACGCGCGGCGACACCAGCACGCCCACCGAACTGGCGAAACTGACCCGGCACGCCATGCGGCACAGCACGTTCCGCAAGGTGGTGGGGACCAAGCGGTACAGGGGCGACGCACCCGCCGCCAACGGCCGCACCCGCACCTACACCTGGACCAACACCAACCAGCTCCTCGGCGCGTACGACGGTGCCGTCGGCATCAAGACCGGCACGACCGAGCGGGCCGGCGAGTGCCTGGTCTTCGCGGCCACCCGGGACGGCAAGACCCTGGTGGGCACGGTGCTGGACAGCGACGACCGCTACACCGACGCGGCGAAACTGCTGGACCACGGGTTCGGGTCCGACAGCGCGAAGGATCTGAGGATCCGCGAGCTGCCGTCCGGCTCCCAGCACGACTGACGGCGGCACGGGTCCGGGAGTGCCACCCGCGGCGGGGCGCCGAGGGGATCCGGCGCGCCGGCGGTCCTGGCGCGCCGAAGAGCGCCGACGGGGGCGGACGGACAGTGCCGACGAGACCCGGCGTCACTCTTTCGGTGCCCGGCTCCGCCGCGGGCCCTTGCCCGGTGTGCCGCGGCGGTGCTCCACTACGTAGCCACGTGCCCATGCAGCCGAAGGCTGTCGCCACCCCGGAGTACCGTCCTCCGCCGTGTCCGTCCCCCGGGACGGAGCCCCACCACCCGGCCGGGGCCCGGCCTCCAGCCGGGAGTCGGCCCCCGTCCGGGCCCACCGCGGGGTGTCGGCCCACCGCGGGCGGGCGACTCGCCGCGAGAGGCCGGTACTCCGCGGCCAGTCGGCAGCGCGGCGGCGCGGCGGCGGCAGCGCACCCGAGCCACACAGGAGCCCCCGTGCATCCGGACACCACACCGTCCAGCAGGCAGGACCTCCAGCATCCGCGCTTCGCGCGCCAGTACCTCAAGATCGCCGTCGCGGCGGACCGCCGGGGCGGCTCCGCACACCGGCGGCTCCTGCTGGAAGGGCTCAGCGGCCGGGTGCTGGAGGTCGGTGCGGGTCAAGGGCGCAACTTCCCGCACTATCCGGAAGCCGTCACCGAACTCGTCGCCCTCGAACCCGAGGACTCCCTGCGGGCTGCGGCCGAGCGGTCGGCGCCCGCGGCGCCCGTGCCCGTGACGGTCGTCGCGGGGCAGGCCTGCGGGCTGCCGGTCGGCACCCGGACGGTCGACGCCGTCGTCTTCTCCCTCGTGCTGTGCAGCATCGCCGATCCGGGTGCCGCGCTGGCGGAAGCCGCCCGCGTGCTGCGCCCCGGCGGGCAGGTGCGTTTCTACGAGCACGTCCGGTCGCGGAACCGACTCGGCGCGCTGCTCCAGAGCACGGTGGCGCCGCTGTGGCGCCGGGTCGGAGGCGGCTGCCGTCCCGACCGGGACACCGAGGCACTCGTGCGGTCCGCCGGGTTCACCGTGCAGCGGCTCGACCGGTTCGGCTTCTCCCCCACCCCCGGCACCCCGCCCCTCCCCCACGTCGTCGGTACCGCGACCGCGCCATGAGCACCGGCACGGTGCGGGCACCCCGCCGGTCGGCGGGGTGCCCGACGCACGATCTCCTCTCCAGGTCGCACCGGCTGACCGTGCCCCTGCCGTAGCCTCTCCGGAGGGCGGGGAGGAGCGGACCGGGAGGGAGCAGGCACAGGACGCAAGGAGCGCGACGGTGATCCGGGTCGTGGTCGTGGACGACGAGGAGCTGGTGCGTTCCGGGCTGCGGCTGGTCCTGGGAACGGCACCGGACATCGAGGTGGTCGCCGTCTGCGGCGGGGGCGCAGCGGTCGCCACGGTGCTGGCCCACCGTCCGGACGTCCTGCTGCTGGACATCCGGATGCCGGACGTGGACGGACTGACCGTGCTGCGTCGGCTCCACGCCGGCCCGGACACGGAGGCACCGCGGACCGCGATGCTGACCACGTTCGACGCGGAGGAGTATCTGGGCGCCGCGCTGCACGCGGGCGCCGCGGGCTTCCTCCTCAAGGACACCGCACCCGAGCAGTTGGTGCACGCCGTACGGGTGCTGGCGGACGGCGGCCGGGTGCTCGCGCCGGGCGTGACGTCGACCCTGATCGGCGGCTTCCTGGGCGGCAGGCACTGCACGGACGCCGAGCGCCGTGCGGCCCGCCTCACCTGCCGCGAGCGGCAGGTACTGGCGCTGGTCGGCGAGGGGCTGTCCAACAGCGGCATCGCACAGCGGCTGAACCTGGCACACGGCACGGTCAAGGACCATGTCAGCGCGCTGCTGGCGAAGCTGGGCGGACTCAACCGCGTCCAGGCCGCCGTACTGGCCGACCGGGCGGGACTCGTGGGATGCCTGTCAGCCGAGCGACCGGGGCAGCCGGAGCGGCCGGGGCAGCCGGAAGCAGCGGACCGGGCCGAGGAGCACGGCCGGCATGGAGAACACGGCCGGTCCGCGGAGCACGAACGGCGGGATCGGGCGGCGCACCCCGCCCCCGGCCCCCCTCCCGGCACCGCCGGCACCGTGCCGTGAGTCCCGCCACCAGGCTCGCCCCCGGGCTCACCGCCGCCCACCGGCAGGTGGCCGGGGCTGCCGCCGCGCACCGCCACGCTCCGGGGCTCGTCCTTCCGGTGGCGCTCGGCCTGCTCGACGCGTTCCTGGTCAACGGCGCACGCCCCGGCTCGGAGCTGGGCGTGTCGGTGGCGGCCGCGCTCGCGCTGCTCCTGCGGCGCCGACTGCCGGTTGCCGTCCTGGCGGTGACGCTGCTGGGGATGTACCTCGGCTACATCTGGTTCGCCCCGCTGATCGCCCTCTACACGGTCACCTCCCGGCGCTCCGGCAACGTACTCGCGGTGGCGGGAGCCGTGGCGCTGGCGCTGGCGCACTACATCCCCTACCCGCTCGGCGGCTTCGTCCCGGCCGCGGACCGCCAGGGCCTGCTCGACGTGCTGGACTCGTGCGTCCAGGGCGCGGCACCGGCCGTGTTCGGGCGCTGGGCGCGTACGCGGCGGCAGTTGGACGAGCGCGTCCAGGAGCTCATGGCGAGCCGGCACCGGGAGGCGGAGCTGCTGGCCGAACGGGTGGTGGCCACCGAACGGGAGCGACTGGCGCGGGAGATGCACGACGTGGTCGCCCACCAGGTGAGCCTGATCAGTGTGCAGGCCGGGGCACTCCAGATGACGTGCTGTCAGGACAGTTCCCGGGACCTGGCGCGGACCGTACGCGAACTCGCCGTCCGGACGTTGACGGAGTTGCGGCACATGGTCGGCGCCCTGCGTGCGGGCCGCGGCGCCGCAAGCGGGTCCGGCACGCCGCCGCGGTTGACCGACCTGCCCGCACTGACCGAGGAGAGCGGCCTGACGGTGACGCTGGAACTGCCCGGCAGCCAGGACGACGACGGCGGCCCGGACGAGGACCAGGACAGCGGCCCGGTGGGCGGCTCCGCGCCCCGAGCGGTCTTCCCGGAGGCGGTGGAACGCGCCGCCTACCGCACGGTGCAGGAGGCGCTGACCAACGTCCGCAAGCACGCGCCCGGCGCCCACGTACGGGTCACGGTGGGGGTGCGCGACTCCGGGACGGCGGACGCACGACTGACCGTGGCGGTGCGCAACAGTCCGCCGACCGCCCTGCCCCGCCCCCAGACGTACCCGGAGGGCGGTCACGGGCTGCTGGGGCTGCGCGAACGCGCTCTGCTGCTCGGCGGTGCCTGCCACGCGGGGCCCACCGCGGACGGCGGCTTCCTGTTGACGGCGGCGTTCGCCCTCGACGTCCGAGCCGGCTGAGTCCTCCGACACCGCGAGGCGGGAGCGGGGGACTCCCGCCGCCCCGCACCCCGCCGCCCGCACCCGCGCCCCGCCAGAGGCCGGTCCCGGCCGGTACCGCCACCCGGCCAGCGGCTCCCCGCTCGCACCCGCGAGCGGCGACGGCTCTACTGAGGGTGACGAGATCACGCGCCACCCGCAGGAGGAGCCCACCGATGAGCGGGCAGTTTTCCCTGGAGTCGACGGGAGCCCCGGAGCCGTCCCGGCACGTGGACCCGGCCCGAGCACCGGAACCGGCCGTAGTACTGGACTCGCCCGAAGTCCTGGGCCCGACCGGAACCCCGGAACCGCCCGACGACCTGGACCCGCCCGACGCCGGCTCCTCCGAGAGCCCGCGAGCGCACGAGCCCCTCGCCCCCGGACGCATCCTCAAACGGCTGGCACCCGTCCAGGCTCCGGTCCCCGCGGGAAGCGCGACGCGGCGCGGCGGGAGCCGCGAGCGTTCCCGGCGGCAGGCGGTGCGCTTCCTGCCGTGGAGCACGGCGCTGCTGACCTGCCTGCTGCTGTTCGCCGCCACCTCGTTCCTGGTGCTCCGCGCCGACGCGGGCTTCCTCGACCGGCCGGTGCTGAACGCGCTGGTGCAGCACCCGTACGCCGCGACCCTGCACGGGCCGATGACCTATCTGACCCACGCCTCCGAGGGACCGCTGGTCATCGCCGCGGTGCTGCTGGCGCTGTGGCTGTCGTGGCGGGACGCGTCCTGGCGGCCGCTGGTCCTGACCGGTGGAGCCGGCGCGCTGGCCGTCGCGGTGGCGACCGCCGCCAAACAGGCCGCGTACCGCGCCAGGCCGCCCGCGGAGCTGTGGGAGATCCAGGAGAGCGGCTTCGGCTTCCCCTCCCGGCACACGGTGATCGCCACCGCCGTGCTGCTCACCCTGGCCTGGGTGCTCGCCGAACGGCTCACCGGCCGCGCGGCCCGGGTCGCCCTGTGGACCGGCGCTGCCGTGCTGAGTCTGCTGGCCGGGATCTGCCGGGTCGGTCTCGGGGTGCACTGGCCCACCGACGTACTGGCCGGACTGGCCCTGGGTGCGGCGGTCCCGCTGCTGGTCGTCGGGGCGTACGCGCTGTGTGAGACGCGCCGCTTCCCTCCCCCCTCACGCTGATAGCCGGTGTGTCCCGTGCGGCACTGGGCAGAAGAAGTTCCGCCCGTGACGTATGACGGACATGACGGAAGCGAGGGGCGCAGATGGAGACGCACCGCCACCGGGGCCCGCGTGCGGGCCTGAGCCGGAGCCTGCTCGGCGGCCCGGGCCGGGGCCATGGCTGGGCAGTCGGCGCAGGCGTGGGCGCAGGCGCGGGTGCGGCGGGGGCCGGCGGGAGCACCGAAGGGGTACGTGCCGCCCTCGGCAGGACCTTCAGCGCCTGGGACCGCGCTCTCTTCCGCAGCGTCGCGCAGCGCCACTGGCCGCGCGGCGAACGGGTACTGCCGCGGCTGAGCCGCACCGCCGACCACAGCAAGCTGTGGCTGGGCACCGCGGCGGCCATCGCGCTCTCCGGAGTGGGCGGGCCCGGTGCCCGGCGGGGTGCGCTGCGCGGCCTGGCGTCGGTCGCGGTGACCTCCGCGGTGGTCAACACCGTCGGCAAGGGCGCCTTCGGCCGCTCCCGCCCCCTGCTGGACGAGGTACCGGTGATACGGCGGCTCAAGCGGCTGCCGACCAGCACCTCCTTCCCCTCCGGCCACGCTGCCTCGGCGGCCGCGTTCGCCACCGCGGTGACGCTGGAGTCGCGGGGCTGGGGCGCGGCGGTGCTGCCGGTCGCCGCGTCGGTCGCGTTCTCCCGCGTCTACACCGGCGTCCACTACCCCAGTGACGTGCTGGCCGGCGCGGCGATCGGTACCGCGGCCGCCTTCGGGGTACGCGCCGTACTGGACGCGCGGCGTCAGGTACCGCCCGCGCAGCCTCTGGTGGAGGCTCCGGCACTGCCCGCGGGGCGGGGTCTGTCGGTCGTGGTCAACCCGGGTTCGGGGTCGGCGGCGTCCGCACGCGAGATCGGTGAGGCCCTGCCGGAGGCCCGGGTGGTGCGCTGGGATCCGGACGCCGAGGAACTGCCGGACCTGCTCGCCGCGGAGGCGCGGCGCGCGGCCGAGGAGGGCGGCGCGCTGGGCGTGTTCGGCGGCGACGGCACGGTCAGCGCCGCGGCCCGCGCCGCGCTGGCACATCAGGTGCCGCTCGCGGTACTGCCCGGCGGCACCCTCAACCACCTCGCCCTCGACCTGGGTATCGGCACCTGCGCCGACCTGGCCGACGCGGTCGGCTCCGGCCACGCCATCGCCGTCGACCTGGCCCGGTTCGCCCCGCCGCACCGGTTCGCGCAGACCGTGGCGCACGCCGAGGCGCGGGACGCGGAGAGCCCCGGTCCGCGCGAGCCCGGCTACTTCGTGAACACCTTCAGCCTGGGCGCGTACGGCGACCTGGTCGAGGTACGGGACCGCTGGCGGCACCGCGTCGGACCATGGGCGGCCGGACTGGCCGCGGCAGTGCATGTGCTGCGCCACTCGCGCCCGTTCGAGGTGCGGGTGAACGGGCGCCCGCAGTCGCTGTGGCTGCTGTTCGTCGGCAACTGCTCGTACCACACCGTCGGCGGCGGCCCCGGCGGAGCGCGGCGCTTCAACCTCGCCGACGGGATGCTGGACATCCACCTCGTCCGGGCCGGACGCTGGGCCCGCACCCGGCTGGTGGCCTCTTCGCTCGCCGGGGTCCTGCACCGCTCGCCGGTCCACGCCGCCGCGCGCGGACGCCGACTGCACCTGGCCGGGATACCGGACGGCACGCTGTGCTCGTACGACGGCGAGACGGCGCCCGCGGCCCCGAGCCTGCTCATCGACAAGCCCGCCACGTCGCTGACCGTCTACCGCCCCCTCCCGGCGTGGCTGAGCGGCTCGTCCCTGCCGGACGGCTGACAGCGCTGCCCCGGAACACGCATGGTGCGCTGTTCGGAGGCCGACGTCCCCCGGAGGGCCGGGCCGTACCGGTATCGGACCGGCATCGGCTCGGCCGTCCGGCGAGGCACGAGCGCGGATCCGGCGCTGCCGGCCGACGTCGGCCCCCGGGGCTCCTGCGGCTCCCGCGGCTCCCGCGGCTCCCGCGGCTCCCGCGCGAGGGTCAGCGGGCGGTGCCGAAGTCCTGGGTCCAGTAGTGACCGGGCTGGGCGTGACCGACGCCGATCTCCTCGAAGTCACAGTTCAGGATGTTGGCCCGGTGGCCGGAGCTGTTCATCCAGCCCTCCATGACACTCTCGGGCGAGGAGTAGCCGTAGGCCACGTTCTCCCCGTAGGTGCTCCAGGAGTATCCGGCGCGCTCGATGCGCTCATCGGGGGACGAACCGTCGGACCCGGTGTGGGACATGTTCTTGTGCGCCGCCATGTCCTCGCTGTGGGCCTGGGCGGCCTTGGTCAGCTTGTCGTCGACCGTCACCCGCTTGCAGCCGGCCTTTGCGCGCTCCTTGTTCACCAGCGCGACGATCTGGTCCTGCAGACCGGAGGAACCGGAGTCCGCGGGCGTCGTGGTCGACTCGGGGGCGGTGGAGGAGGGCGCCGTGGGCTTGGTGGGGGCCTTCTTCGTGGGCTTGGCCGAGGCGCTGCGGGTGGGGGCGGCCGTGGCGTGGTGGGACGGCTCGGAGCGGTCGCCGCGGTGCTCGGAACGGTCGCCGCGGTGTGTGAAGGTGCCGCCGCGGTGCTTCGCGTCGTCGCCGTCCCGGTCTGCGGCGGCGTGACCGCGGTGCTGCGCGGTCGGCTCGGCGCCGGCCTGGGAACCCTTGTCCTCCTGCCCGTCCAGGCAGGCCATGGCGACCGAGGGCACGCCCAGGGCGGCGACGGCCACGGCTCCGATGACCAGCTTCCGATGGTGTATCCGTTTGCTGTTGCGGTGCTTGCTCATGCCTGACCTCATTCGTGATCGTGCGGCACGCCCTCTCCCCCTTGGTCCGGCGAGGCACACGGCATGGCGTGCACGAGCCACCGGGGGCGTCTTGCAGGGCGACATTCTTAGACCCGCCGAAGTAGGGGAGCAACACGCGTTCGGCCCCGGCGAGGTGTGTGGCGGCGGCCCCCGGCTTGCGGTGCGCGGCAATGCGTGCTGGTGCCCCTTCACACGTCCTCGACAGGGCTGTCACGCCGTCAGAACACCTGGATACGGGCGCCGGGACACCCCGGCCCGGGGAACCATCCGGACTGCATCGCACATGTCCAGCAGAGCGCCGAAAACCCTCCTATGTCGGCCGGGAGGTATCGCCCCGCACATACCTTTTGATCCGCGCGGTGCTGTGATGGACATCACGCCGTGAAGGGGTGTGAGACGACTCGGCGGTCCGTGAACGACATGCCGCCCCCGGCGAGTTCGTCATAACCCGGCCCCGCACCGGAGCACGAGACTTCCACAGCGACAGCCCCGCTTCGATCCAACATTCCGTGAATTCAGGATCATGTGTACTATCGGGAAGGTGCTGACACTCGCTGCCGACATCGACGTACTGGCGCGGTTCGGCCGCGCCCTGGCCGACCCCATCCGCTGCCGCATCCTGCTCGCCCTGCGCGAGGCTCCGGCCTATCCGTCCGAGCTCGCCGACGCCCTCGGGATCTCCCGTACCCGGCTGTCGAACCACCTGGCCTGCCTGCGCGACTGCGGACTGGTCACCACCGTCGCGGACGGCCGCCGTACCCGCTACGAACTCGCCGACGCACGGCTCGGACACGCCCTGGACGACCTGCACACCGCCGTGGTCGCCGTCCACACGGACCGCACCTGCCCGGACGCCGCCGAGAAGGGCTGCTGCTGAATGGCCGCGACGTCCCTCGACCCCGGCCCGGCCCGCCGCGAAGTCCTCACCCGCCGCATACGCCTCCTGGTCGCCGCGACCCTCGCCTACAACACCGTCGAGGCCGCCGTGGCGCTCACCGCCGGGAGCATGGCCTCCTCCACGGCGCTGATCGGCTTCGGGCTCGACTCCGTCATCGAGGTCTCCTCCGCGGCGGCCGTCGCCTGGCAGTTCTCCGCCCGCGACCACGCGGCCCGGGAGGCCCGCGAACGGCGCGCCCTGCGCGTCATCGCCCTCTCCTTCTTCGCCCTGGCGCTCTACGTCAGCGTCGACTCGCTCCGCGCCCTGACCGGCAGCGGCGAAGCCGGCCACTCGATCCCGGGCATCGTCCTCGCCGCCCTGTCCCTGGCCGTCATGCCGTTCCTGTCCGCAGCACAACGCAGAACCGGGCGCGAACTCGGCTCCGCCACCGCGGTCGCCGACTCCAAACAGACCCTGCTGTGCACCTACCTCTCCGCCGTCGTCCTGCTGGGCCTGCTCGCCAACTGGCTGCTCGGCTGGTCCTGGGCCGACCCGGTCGCAGCCCTCACCGTCGCCGCCCTCGCCGTCAAAGAGGGCCGCGACGCCTGGCAGGGCAAAGGCTGCTGCGCACCCGCCGCCCCGGCCGCGGCACCCGCCGCCCCGGCCGCGGCACCCGACGCCGCCGGACGGCACCCGGCACCCGACACCTGCGGCTGCGGGCCGGGGTGCGCCTGCTGCTGAGCCACGCCCGGCCTTCCCGACGCCCGTACGGCCATGAACGCGGACCCGGACCTGCCCAACCGGCTCCCGTCCGGCATCCGGTCCGGAAACGTCCCCTCCCGACCAGTAAGGTGCCTGCCGTGCTCGCCGCCCGCTCCATCGCCCTGTTCGCCGTCGCCGCCCTGTTCGAGATCGGAGGGGCCTGGCTGGTCTGGCAGGGCCTGCGGGAGCACAAGGGCTGGCTCTGGATCGGCGCGGGCGTCGTCGCCCTCGGCCTGTACGGCGTCGTCGCCACCTTCCAGAACGACGACCACTTCGGCCGCATCCTCGCCGCATACGGCGGCATCTTCGTCGCCGGATCCCTCGCCTGGGGCATGGCCGCCGACGGCTACCGCCCCGACCGCTACGACATCATCGGCGCCCTGATCTGCCTCGCCGGCATGGCCGTCATCATGTACGCCCCCCGCGGCCGCTGACCCCTCGCGGGTGCCACCGCACCTCTGCCGCCGCCCGGCTGACTCTCCCGGACGATGGCCGCGACCTGGAGACCACTGCTCCTCCGGGCCCCGTCCGGCCCCGTCCGCCGAAACTCCCGGCCGTCGGACGGACGGCGCCGAGAGCGAGCGGGACCCAGCCGGGCCTGCCGGCCCGGACGGCAACAGCCTGCGGGCTCCGAGCGGGGACCCGGAAGCGGGTGGGCCGCCGCGACGGGTCAACCGACGCGAGCGCCATTGTGGAACCCCAGACCGCCGTGCTCCTCGACCGCAAGCGATGGTGAGCCGAGCCCCGCTGCCTTCGGACGGTGGAGTTCTTCGGCATGACTACTCAGGACGTCGCCCGACAGCGAGCAGATGCGAACTGGCGGCCAACAGATCCGGGTAGGGCTCGGCCATCCGGGCCGCCGTCAACGTTGACTCGAACAGCTCCGACCCGATCACCGACTCTCCGGTGTACTGCTCAGTGGCCTTGAGCATGGCCCAGGTCGGGCCCTCGATCCCGAACACTTCAGCGTCCTCGAACCCGGCCTCGGCTACTTCGTCGCGCAGCTCGGCACCGCTGTGGAAGTAGGCCGCAGTGAACGACTTCTTCCCGTCATGAATGCGGCTGGCAAGGATGCTCTCGATACTGCGGCGGACGCCGTCCTTGTAGAGATGTGCGAATGCCGTGTGCTCGAACAAGGAGGCGTAACGGTTGATCCCGGCGGCGGCGATCAGGCCGCCCCGTCGCACCACCCTGTATGCCTCGGCGAGTGCTGTGTCCCGATCGCTGCGCTCAAGCAGATGGTAGAGCGGACCCAGGACCAGGACAGCGTCGTACTTCGCGTCCGGCTCGCGCAGGTCACGAGCGTCACCCAGCTCCGCGTTCGTGGCCACCTGCCGCGCGGCATCGACGTGGCGCGGCACGGGATCGACGACGTTCACCATGTAGCCGTCCTTGACCAACCACCGGGCATGGACACCAGGCCCTCCACCCACGTCGAGGACGGCGGCTGGCGCAGGCGGCAGGTGACGACGCAGCAACTCTTGGGTGCGCAGCATCTCCAGGCGGCCGTCCGCCGAGGCCGACAGGCGCACGGACTCATCGACGGTGTCCCCACCGCGTGGGAACCCGTCGGTGAACCGGCTGCGCCTGCGTGTCTCCCGCGACGGCGGCCGCACCGGGAGCAGGCAACGCACACTCCGCGGCGGCAGGCGCTGCCCGGTCACCTCGGCGTGGCCGCCCTGCGCGTGCCCGCGCTGCCGGCCAGGGGCGCCCGCGATGCCGACTGAACCCGCGGCACCCATCGCTCGGCGCGGCACCTGGTACGGCGCCTGCCCGCGGTGCCAGAAGCCGCTCAGCCCCACGTCCGGCACCGACGACCAGGGCCGCGTCGTCAGCATCCGCTGCCGCGAGTGCGACTCCCCGAAGGACAAGCCCCGTGCCTGACAACCCCGACAGTCCCGTCCAGTCCCTGCGCCGGCTCGGACGCCAGGTCGTGAGCCGCTGCGTGCGGTGTCACCGCTCCGGAACGGTGGTCGTGTTCGAGACCTCCGGCGGCAGCGGCGGCAGCCTCGAAGGGGCCCCCGGCTCCGGGCCACTGACGGGCCGCCTCTATGCCTGCGAGCCGCACGCCGACGAGATCGCCCGCGAGGACGCAGCGCGACGAACACGCCGCCCATACGGGAGGACACGATGACCAGCAAACGGCGAGCGTTACGGCGCAGTGTGATCCGCCGCACCGGAGTCGCCCTGCCAGACCAGGCCGGCAACCGGGCGGAGCGCCGGGCAGCCGAGCGCGCACTTCGCCCTGTGCCGGCTGTACAACGAGGGCCGCTACAAGCACCATGCCCCGCTGATCCAGCGCCGCGGCGACGGCACCGTGCTGCGCACCGCCGACGCCATCCGCGCGAACGGCTTCACTCCGGACGAAGAGCTGTGGGCCGTCGACGGGGCGAACTGCTCGCCCTGCGACGACAAGGCGCCCGACAGCCACTGACGCCCGATACAGTGCCCGCCCCGGTGGCACCCACCGGGGCGGGCATGCCGCCGAAAGGACACTCACGTGCCGGTACCGCACGACATCGCCGCCGAGACCGAACTGTGGAACAGCTACGCCGAGTCCGCCTTCGACCCGGAGGCCGAGCCCGCCTTCCGCTGGACCCAGTACAAGGACCACGGCCCCGGCCCCGAACTCCTCGGCACCCCCTCGACCGCACTGGAGATCGGATGCGGCACCGGCCGCGCAGCGGCCTACCTCGCCCTGCACGGGGTGCAGACGACCGGCCTGGATCTCTCGCCGGTCATGGTCAAGAAGCTCGCCGAACGATGGAGCAGCACCGGAGCAACCTTCGTGCAGGGCGAAGTCCTGGAACACCTCGCCGCCACCGAGGACACCTACGACGCGATCTACTCCATCTTCGGCTGCGCCTGGTTCGCCGACCCGGGCCGCCTCTTTCCCCTCGTCCGGGCCAGGCTCAACCCGGGCGGCGTGTTCGCCTTCTCCCAGCCGCCGGCCATCCCCGGCGCCTACGGACCCCAGGGCATGTACAAGGGCGGCTTCGCGGGACCGGCCATGTTCACGTACCGCTACAGCTTCCGGCCCCCAGTGTGGGAGCGCCTGCTGACCCGCGCAGGCTTCGCCACCGCCGAAGCCACCGTGCTGGAGCCGCGCGAAGCGGGACACATCGGGACCCTGCTCGTCACCGCACGCTGATCGCGCCGCCATCTGCGCGTCTACCCACCACGAGCGGATGGGGACCCGGCGCCGTCGAAACCTCCAGCCAGGGATCCGGCGGCGCTTTTCGCGCACGCTCACCCATGCGCACGCTGGCGCCTCGGTTGAGCAATGGTTGAGCTGATGATCTCCAGCCCCGAAAACGACTCAAGCCCCAGGCCAGAGATTCTCTGACCTGGGGCTCATCGGTAGGCCGTGTGGGACTCGAACCCACAACCAATGGATTAAAAGTCCACTGCTCTGCCAATTGAGCTAACGGCCCGCACCGAGCAGCATAGCCCGGAGGCCCGGCGGGCTTCGAAGGCATTCCGGGTTGAACGCCTTCGAAGCCGTGCTCGGGCACGCGTTCGGGAGGGCCGGGGCCCTCACCGAGTGTCAGCCGTTGCGCTTCCAGCGGGGCTTGTCCGCGCGGCGGTCCGGGGTGCGGGCGCCGTTGCGGCCGGGGGCGTGGGAGCCACCGGAGCGGCCGTGCGGACGACGGTCGTCGCGGTGGTGCGGGCGGTCGCCGCCGCGGAAGCCCTCCCGGCGGAAACCGCGGTCCCCGCCGTCGCGGCGGTCGTCACGGCGGACGTCGTCGCGGCGGAAGCCGCCACCACCGGAGCCACCGCGGCCACCGTCACCGCGGCCGCCGTCGCGGCGGTCCCGGTCGCGGTCGCGGCCGTAGGGGCGCTCGTCCCGGTCGCGGTCCCGGCGGAAGCCGCCCCGGTCACCGCCGCGGTCGTTCGCACGGCGGTCGCCGCGGTCCCGGTCCCGCCGGTCGTACGAGGAGCGTCCGCCGCGGTCGCGGTCCTGGCGCTCGCGGTCGGCCCGCTCACGGCGCTCGGCCTCCGCCTTCGCCTCGCGGCGTGCCTCCGCGCGGGCCTCCTCGGCGGCCTGCTCCGCCTCCGCCTCGGCGGCGGCCGCCACGGCGGCCTCCGGGTCGTCGCCGCGCTCCCGCGCCGCGCGGGCGGTCAGCAGGGTGGCCTCCTCGCGGAGTTCCGCGGCGCGCTGCTGGAGCTTCTCGAGCTGGCGGTTGAGCTTCTTGGCCTCGCGCTCGGCCTGGCGGGCCGAGTTGGCGGCGGACTCGGCCTGCACCTCGGTCAGCGACCGGGCGCCGGTGATGCGGGCCACGTCGTCGTCGAAGACGTCGCCGCGGCCGATGATGTGCCGCGAGGCGTCCACGCCCGCGTCCTCCATCAGCCGGAAGATCTGCCGCCGCTGGTGCGGCAGGGCAAGGGAGACGACCGTCCCGGACTCGCCCGCGCGTGCCGTACGGCCCGAGCGGTGCAGGTAGTCCTTGTGGTCGCCGGCCGGGTCGACGTTCAGCACCAGGTCGATGCCGTCGACGTGGATACCGCGGGCCGCGACGTCCGTGGCGACCAGGACGTTGACCCTGCCGTCCTTGAAGTCCGCCAGCGTGCGGGTGCGCGCGCCCTGCGTCATGCCGCCGTGCAGCGCATCGGCGGGCACCCCGGCCTCGCGGAGCTGTTCGGCGACGCGGTCCGCACCGAGCTGGGTGCGGACGAAGATGATGGTGCGGCCCTTGCGGGCGGCGATGGCGGTGGTGACCGGCGCCTTGTCGCGCGGCTTCACGACCATCACGTGGTGGGTCATGGTCGTCACCGCGCCCTGCGCCGCGTCCACCTCGTGCGAGACGGGGTCGACGAGGTAGCGGCGGACCAGGGAGTCGATCTCCTTCTCCATGGTGGCGGAGAAGAGCATCCGCTGGCCGCCCTCGGGGACCAGGTCCAGGATCTCGGTGACCTCGGGCAGGAAGCCCAGGTCGGACATCTGGTCGGCCTCGTCGAGGATGGCCGTCTCGACGTCGTCCAGCGAGCAGGAGCCGCGGTTGATCAGGTCGCGCAGCCGACCCGGGGTGGCGACGAGGATGTCGACACCGCGTTCGAGCGCGGAGATCTGATTGGCCATCGAGGTACCGCCGCAGACGACCTTCAGCTTGAGGCCGAGCGTGTCCCCGTACGGCTGCAGCGCGTCCGAGACCTGCATCGCCAACTCGCGGGTGGGCGTGAGGATGACGCCGCGCGGGCGCTTGCGCTGGGTGCGTCCCCCGTGCAGCCGGGCGAGCAGCGGCAGGCCGAAGGAGAGCGTCTTGCCGGAGCCGGTGCGGCCGCGGCCGAGCACGTCCTTGCCGGCCAGCGCGTCCGGGATGGTGGCGGCCTGGATGGGGAACGGCGCGGTCACACCGTTCTGGGCGAGCTTGCGGACGACGGACTCGGGGAGGCCCAGGTCGCCGAACGTGATCTGCGGCTCGGCGGCCTGGTCGGCTTCGGCAGCCGGCTCCGTGGTGGCCTCGTCGGCCGATTCGGGGACCTCAGTGGTCTCGGGGGCCGCTGCGGCGACCGCCTCAGCGGTCGGCTCGGTCGGCTCGGGGAAGTCCTCGGGCCGTACGGCGGCAGGGGTGGTGACAGACATGCGAGTTGCGACAACCTTCCGGAGTCATTCGGCACGCGCCCATAACTCCGTGAAATTCGCAAAGAACCGCCTCGATGCGGTCAGCCACGGCCGGAGAGAACGCGCCACACGGCGCGCTGTGCTGACGGCGCCGGGCAAATGGGATCAAACGATCTACCAGCATACGCGGCCCTGGGAGCAACACGCAAACGAGCCCCTGGCCACCATCCTCCCTCCGGGCGCCGCGGACCGCTGCCGGCCGCGCGCGGACCGCTGCCGGCGACAGGCGTCCACACCCGCGGGCCTCCGCCCGACCGGGCGCACCACGGCACGCACGCCCCACCCGGCTCAGGCCGGACTGGGCTGGACCCGGCGGGCGAAGGTGTCGGAGCCTCCGCTGGGCGAGGCAGTGGTCCGGGTCGGCGAGGGCTCCGGATCCGGCTCGGTCGGCGTCGGGGTGGGCGAATCGGTCGGCGTGCCGGAACCGCCGTCGTGGCCGCCTCCGGCCCCGCCCGAACCGTCGTGGCCCCCGGTCGGACCGGGCCCGGGACGGGTCCCGCCGCTGCCCGACGACGAGCCCGACGCACCCGAGCCCCTGGAGGACCCGGTGTCCTCGCCCGAACCGTCCCCGTCCGAGCCGTCCCGGCCCTCGGAGCGCTCTTCGTCGTCCTGCTCGCCGCGCTTCGCGTCCTTGCCCTTCTTGTCCCGCTCGTGCTTCCGGTCCTTGCGCCCGTCGGCGCCGCCGTGCGCCCCGCCGCGGGTGTGGCCCCTCCGGTAGGCGGTACCGTCCAGCCCGCCCTCCGGCTCGGTCGCCCCGCTGTCGTCGTCGGCCCTGCTGCCCACCGGTACGGTGCCCTCGCCCGCGTCGTCGGCGCCCTGCACCGTCATACAGCCGGTGAGGGTGGAAACCGCCGCGAGTATCAGGGCACCCGCGGTCGTCCGTGCGACGACGGTGGGACTGGGCACGGCGGAACGGGCTCGGCGCACGGCGGGACCTCCTGCGCGGGACTACAGGCGAGTGCCGTGCCCAACTCCCCATCACCCCAACAGGTCACGCCGCGCGACGCGCACGGCGCTCCGCACGGCGCACGCATGACCGCCGAGCGCCGCACCGGGCGCCGCGCACCGGGCCGCGCCCCCTCGCCCCCGCCCCATGTGATCTCAGCCGTAGCCGAGGGCGTGCAGGCGGTCGTCGTCGATGCCGAAGTGGTGCGCGATCTCATGGACGACGGTGATCTCGACCTCCTCCACGACCCCCTCCCGGCCGTCCCGGCTCTCCCGGTTCTCCCGGTCCTTCGGGCCGTTCCCGGCTTCGTGGCCGCCTCCTCCGGTGCCTCCGGTGCCCTCGGTGTCCCGGCCGCCGTCGGTGGCGGATTCCCGTTCGACCATGCGCAGGGTCGGCCCCCGGTAGACCGTGATGCGGTCGGGCAGGACCCCCGCGTACCACTCGCCGCGTTCGGTCAGCGGCGTCCCCTCGTAGAGCCCGAGCAGCTCGGGCTCGTCCGCCGGAGGCTCGTCCTCCACGAACACCGCGACGTTGTCCATGAGCCTGGTCAGTTCAGGCGGTATCCGGTCGAGGGCTTCTGCCACCAGCTCCTCGAACTCCTCACGCGTCATCTCCAGCACGTGACCATTGTCGACCCGCGACCCCGCCCGGGCAGCAGCACACGTACCGGATTCTCGCGGAACCCGGTCCCGCAGTCGGCCGGTCTGCGGAGCGGCCGACGGTCAAGGGCGGCACCGGCCGCCGGCCGCCGCACGCGTCCCAGGGCGCCGCCGCACGCGTGCCAGGACGGGGAACGACCGGCGCGCCCCGAGCCGTGGAACGACCGGCGCCTCCCGGCATAGGGCGCCGCACAAGGGGCATACGCGCCCACATGGCCAGCGTTGCCGACAGACCGTCGCGGATCGCGAGGGACCGGTTCAGACAGGTCGCCGACCGGCTCGCCCACCGGTTCGCCACCACCACCCGGCGCCCCTACCGGCGTGCCGCGGGACTGGTACTCGTGACGCTGCTGGGGGCCTGGCTGGGGCTGCTCGCCGTGGGCAGCGTGCGGGAACCGGTGGGCCCCGTCGACACGACGATGACGCTGCGCCCCTCCGTCAGCGGCGGCACCAAGATCAACGTCGCGCCGCTGGGAGCGCTGACGCTGGACAGCCACACGGCACCGCTGCGGCTGGACGTCGATGTCGACGAGCTCGACCAGGAGCGCGCCTCCGCCCTGGTGGACCACCCCGAGCGGATCGAGGGCCTGCGGGACGAGATCTCGGACGACGTCCGCTCGGGCGCACTCGACCTCGGCGTACGCTCGGCTGTCGCGGTGCTGACCGGCTCCTGCGCACTGGCCCTCGCCGTCTACCGCAGGCCCCGCCGGGCCCTCGCGGCAGGCGGACTCTCCCTCGCGCTGCTGGTGGCCTGCGGCGCGACCGCGGCGCTCACCTGGAACCCGAAATCGGTGCTCGAGCCGAAGTTCTCCGGGCTGCTGGCGAGCGCACCGTCGGTGGTGGGCAACGCCCGCAGCATCGCCACCGAGTTCGACGTCTACCAGCAGGAGCTGGCACGTCTGGTCACCAACGTCACCAAGCTCTACGACGCGGCCTCCACCCTCCCCGCCTACCAGCCGGACCCGTCGACCACCCGGGTTCTGCACGTCTCGGACATCCACCTCAACCCCGCCGCCTGGCACATCGTCCGCTCGCTGGTCGAGCAGTACAAGATCGACGTGATCATCGACACCGGCGACACCATGGACCACGGCACGGCCCCCGAGAACGGCTTTCTGGAGCCCATACCGGACCTCGGCGCCCCGTACATGTGGGTCCGCGGCAACCACGACTCGAAGACCACCCAGCAGGCCATGGAAGAACTGGCGGGCACGTCCCCGTCGAAGGTGCACGTACTGGACGGGGGCGAACCGGTCGACGTCGCCGGGCTGCGAATAGCCGGCTGGGGTGACCCGCAGTTCACCCCGGACCGCTCGGTCGCCGCCGAGGGCGACCCGGCGGAGCGGGCGGAGGGCCGCAGGCTCGCCGCCGCGCTGCGCTCCCAGCGGGCCGCCGGCTCCCCCGTGGACATAGCCGTGGGCCACAACCCGGTGCTGGCCGAGCAGACCGACGGCCTCGTCCCGCTCGCCCTCGCCGGGCACACCCACAACCGCAGCACGCGGGTACTGCCGCGCGACACCCGGCTGATGATCGAGGGCTCCACGGGAGGCAGCGGACTGCGCGCTGTCGAGGGCGAGACGCCGGACAAGGTGCAGGCGTCGGTGCTCTACCTGGACCGGGACAGCAAGCGGCTCCAGGCGTGGGACGAGATCGACCTGGGCGGCCTGGGACTGTCCAAGGCGGAGGTGTCCCGCCACCTGCCGGAGGAGATCGAACCAGGCTCCTCGCCGTCCCCGTCGCCCTCCGCGCCGAGCCCCACCGGCACCAGCCCGGCAACCGGCCGCTGACCGGCCGCTGGGCGAGCGGGACGGGCAGGGCGGGGCGGGCGGCCGGCTCGCCGACCGTGCGGTGCGGCACGGCGAACCGCCCGGCACAGCGCCGTCCGGGCCCGGCATATGTTTTGGCGAACGGTCCGTGCATCCCATATGCTGCCCGAGCTTGCTGGAGCGCTGTTCAGGCGCACAGTCGGCGGTTTCGCCCTCATCGTCTAGTGGCCCAGGACGCCGCCCTTTCAAGGCGGTAGCACGGGTTCGAATCCCGTTGGGGGCACCCATGAAGACCCTCCTGAACTGCGGAAACGCGGCCAGGAGGGTTTTTTCGCTTCTCATGTGCTGACGTGTCAGCGCCAGGGTGCTGACACGAACACGCGATCGTGTATCAGGGACGAACCGGCTGCCAGTGGGCCTACCTACCGCATGACCTGCCGCAGAAGAGCGCGACCTCCTACTACTTCGCCGCATGGCGGGACGACGGGACCGACCATGTCATCCACGAACTCCTGCGGTGCCAGGTCCGCGAACGCGCCCGGCGATCAGAGGACCCGGCCCTGGTGGTTCTGGACACGCAGAGTGCCCATGTGGCCGTCTGCCAAGCCTCGGGCCCCGAGATGGTGCCGAAGAACGTCGAAGGCACCCGCGCAAAGCTGAAACGCCTGGTCAAGCTCGACATCCTCACCGAGGTCGACACCGGCATCTTCGCGCGAAGGCCATAGCCGGACACCTAGGGCCAGCAATCACTGGCCACAATCTGGTGTGCGTACTTGTTCTCCGGGTCGATGTCTTGGATCACCTTCAGGGCTTCATGCCGCCGCTCCGTCTCGCACATCAGCCGGACAAGGACGTACAGGGCGTCACGGTCACCGTCTTCGGCGCGCTCGCGCAGCGCGGACTCCATACCTCGCTCCCGAAGCGACCTGTTGAGTCTCCGAAGTGCGTGGCGATCCCTGAGGGCGAGCTCCGTAAGTTCTGGAATCCGTTCCGCTCGGACCAGCAGATCCATGTGCCACAGATGATTGTCGTGCCTGTCCGGATCGTGGGAGAAGCACTCGGCATGGGTGCTCACCAGCGCGATCGCTGCGTCCCAATCCTGAAGTCGCTCCGCAGCTCGAGCTCGCTCCGACCAGTCCACAGGCCGATGATCGCCCGTTGCCCAGCGAACAGCAACGGACAGCACCTTGAAGCACGCCTTGCGGAGCGCCCTTCAGGGCAAGCTGGCGTGCGTCCGGGGTCGCTCAAGCCTCTGCACCCTTGAAGTAGTCGCCCCCCGGCGAACGGTTCCAGGGCAGCCCCACGACACCACCTGGCTCGGCACTACTAGAACGCCAGGTCTTCCCAGGGGACACTCAGGGCGAAGGGCTCGGGGAACTCGATGCCGAGGCCGTCCGGCTCCCACTCGCCGACGGCTACGTACACCGAGGGGCGCAGCGGCTTGACGGCGAGCCCGGACCGGTCGATGGCGACCAGCTCGTACGCCCGAACGGAGGTGACCTCCCAGGTCGCGCTCGAGTCGAGCTCGATCTCCCAGTACCAGGGGATGGCCGCCTCCGCGTAGCGGTCCATCTTCCACTGCCGGCGCCGGGGGGTGTCCGAGCCGGAGAGCACCTCGCCCACAAGGACGGTGTCCGTGGCGAAGGTGTCGGCTCCACGGGGCAGACAGCGGCGGACCATGAAGTCAGGGGTGAGGAAGCTGGACTTGTCGGGCGTGAAGAAGACATTGGTCTCCACCTCGACCTGCCAGCAGCGCTCGTCCCTGCCGCTGCTCTCTCCCCTCATGGCGCGGCGGGCCGCGTCCTCGAGCGCGTTACGCATGCGCACGGCGAAACGCTGATGCTCCAGCGGGCCGCGCCTGTTCCAGGCGACCCTGCCCTGCCAGAGCTCGATCCCCTCGGCGACGTCGTCCGGAAGCTGCTGAAGTTCTTCCCAGCTCAGCATCTCGGGGGGGTGGAATTCAGGCCCCTCGGCTGCGCCCGCTGACATGCCGCCTCCACTGTTCGCGCTGCTGCCCCGAAGTCAACGTAGCGGACCCGGTACGCGCCGGAAAGCTACTCCGTGCAGCTCGGGCGGCCTGCCGGGGTTCCCCGCACCCCATGTGCTTGACGTGACTGGAGTTACACGAGCAACGATCGCGGGGTCGTGCTGACACGTCAGCACGGGTACCGGATCGAGCGAGACACAGCCGGATCGGGGCGGAGCGAAACGGCCCCACTCATCCGGCTTCGCCGCATTCCCGCAGGTCAGCGAGGTGACGATTTCGGGTTCGAATCCCGTTGGGGGCACCTCTCCCCGCCCCTCTGACCTGCGGAAACGCGGCCGGAGGGGCTTCTTCTCGTGCCGACGGGCCGATACGGGGCATGCGCGGCCCAGGTTCCAGCCGGCCCTTCCCAATCAACCCTGCCGCCTGCGCGAACGCAGGTAACAGGGGTTTCTCGCGCGCCAGGCGCTCCCGGCGGTCCGCACCTGGCCGGACGCTCGGAATGGGTCAGCCGATTCCCTATACGGTGTCGTACAACGTGGTCTAACCTGGGCTTTATACGGGGCCGTACAGGACGGGCCCGTACGGAGAGGGGCCGACCATGAGACTTCCCCGCACCGCGCACACCTCCCGCCCCTGGCGGATCCACCAGTTCGCACCCGACTTCCGCGTCGAGGACGTATGGCGGATGCCGACCCCGGGCGGCCCCGACGACCTCGCCCACCTCGTCGACCAGATGGCGAACGGCACCGATGCGCACCGCTCCAGCGCACCCTCGCGCCTGCTCTTCGCCATCCGCTGGCGACTCGGCAAGCTGTTCGGCTGGGACAGGCCCGACGCCGGCCTGGGCACCCGGGTGCCGACCCTGCGGGACCGGCTCCCCGCCGACCTGCGGCAGGAGCCTCCTGGCCCCGACCTCAAGGGCGTACCCGTGCCGTTCACGTCCGTCTACCACACCCGCGACGAGTGGGCCGCCGAGATGGCCAACCGCACCGTGCACGCCGTGATGCACATCGGCTGGGTCGAGGACGCGAAGGCCCCCGGCGGCTACCGCGGCCAGATGGCGGTCCTCGTGAAACCGAACGGGTTCGCCGGCTCGCTGTACATGGCGGCGATCAAGCCGTTCCGGTATCTGGGCGTGTACCAGCAGTTGCTGCTGGCCATCGGCCGCGAATGGCGGGCGGGCACCCCCGGACGGAGCACGGCCCACCGCTGACGGTTCGGGGCAGCCCCCGGGGTCTGTTACTCTTTTCCGGCGACGTCACCCCAGCTGGGGAGCGTTCCAAGCCCCGGAAACACGGTTGGGACCACACGTCGCACTGTGCGAGACTGTAGCTCGCACAAACGCTTGGTCCTGTGGAGCAGTTTGGAGTGCTCGCCACCCTGTCAAGGTGGAGGCCGCGGGTTCAAATCCCGTCAGGACCGCTGCGGCTGGGTAGCTCAGTTGGTACGAGCGTCCGCCTGAAAAGCGGAAGGTCGCCGGTTCGACCCCGGCCCCAGCCACCACCGCCCTGAACAGGGCATACGGCCCCACCGAAGATCTTCGGCGGGGCCGTTTTCGTGCCGGATACGCCCACCCGTACGCCAACGGCTCTCAGGAGAGGGTGTCCCCCAGCTTCCGGAGCGCCTTTCGCTGCTCGTCCAGCGACGCATGGGCGTAGACCTTCATGGTCACCCCGATGTCGCTGTGACCGACGATCTGCCGGACGATGTGCGGCGGCACCCCGAGGTCCAGCAGGAGCGAGACGGCCGAGTGCCGGAGATCGTGAAACCGGATCTCCAGCCCGAGCCGCTTGCGGAGCGGGTGCCAGCTCCTCCTGAGATTGTCCGGCTCCAGCGGAGTGCCGATGCGGGACGTGAAGACGAGACCACGCTCCTTCCACTCCATCCCGGCGGTGGCCCGCTCCTGCGCCTGCCGCTCGCGGTGCTCGGCGAGCGCCTTCACCACGACCGGCGGGAGCGGAATCGTGCGGAAAGAGGTCTTCGTCTTCGGCGCCACCAACGTCAGCTCACCGTTGACGCGCTGGAGTGCCCGCTCCACGATCAGCGTCTCGCGGTCGAGGTCGACGGCATCCCAGCGGAGCCCCAGCAGCTCACCCCTGCGCATCCCCAAGACCAGGGCGAGCACGTACAGCGCGTGCAAGCGGTCGTCGGCGGACTCTCGGAGCAAAAGCCGTGCCTCGGCGACGCTGAGGCCCTTCCCCGTGTCGTACGAGGGTGTGGTGACCTGTACCAGCTGGGCGACGTTCCGCACGATCAGCTCCTCCCGAACGGCGTTCTGAAGGGCGTTCCGCAGTACAGCGTGGATGGACTGCACCATGCGGCGGGACAGAAGCGACTGGCAGCACTCCCCCGCCGCGGCGCAGCACTCCGGCTCGGGACGCTCCTCATCCCACCCGTGCTTACAGCACTGGCACTCGGACGTGACGCGGGCGAGCCAGGTGCGGACCTCGGCGGCGCGGAGCGTACGGATCTTCTTCCGCCCGAGGCCGGGCACGAGGTGCACCCGGACCACGCTCTCGTACCCCTGGTACGTCTTCGGGCGCCGGTTGACCTTGACGACGCGGGCGAGCCAGTACGTCAGGTACTCATCCAGCCTCATGTTGGTGTCCGGCATTGGGATGCCCTGGTTCTCCTGATCCTGGAGTCGAGTGATCTTCTCTCGCACTTCGTCCCGAGTCTTTCCGTAAACCGAGACGCGCTTGCGAATGCCGGATGTCGTCGTCACGTAAACGCGGCCCTCGTATGAGCCGTTCTTGCGCTGGCTGATGCTGCCGTCGCCGTTGGCACGCTTGGCCATCAGGCGGCCTCCTTGAGCTTGTTGGACATGTAGGTGCGGAGCGATTCGGCGGGGATGCGTCGGGCGCGGCCCTCGGTGTAGCTGGGCAGGGCGCCGGAGCGGATGAGGTCGTAGACCTTGCTACGGCTGAGCCGCAGGGCACGCATGACCTCGGGGACCTTGAGTGCTTCGGGGGTGGTGACCGGTGTGCTGTTCATCAGGTGGTGCCTCCTGGGCAGCCGTGGCCCCAGTCGGGCCTCCCTCTCAGGTCCGCTACTTCCGCTACCTCCGCTACCTCGCAAGTCAGAGCCTTGATCAGGTAGCGGATTGGGGTAGCGGTAGCGGATTGGGGCCGCCGCCAGCCCACCGCGCAGTGGTGGGCAGGTAGCGGCAATGTGGTGTGCGGTAGCGGATGAATCGGGGCTTGCCGCTACCTTTTTCAGCTCTCTGAGCTGGGCGGTAGCGGCGGTAGCGGAAGTAGCGGATTCTCAGGGGGTGGGGGGCAGTACCGCTCCCAGGCGTCGTGCAGATCGCACGCGTAGAAGCCCTTGAGGACCCCGCCGCCGGTCTTGATGTTGCGGGCGACGATGGGGGTGTTGTCCGCCGTCATGTACTCCCGCAGCATCTTCGAGAGCCCGCGGGCGTTGAGCGGCTTGCCGCCCATGTCGGCCCATGGCGCGTCGTCCAGGGCCAGCAGCCGGTCGAGGATGGCGACGGTGGGCAGGCGGTCGATGCCGTTGAACACGTGGTCGCGCAGGTCGCACAGGAGCCGGATGCCGGTGCTGCCCTTGTCGTTGGCCTTGGCCGCGTTGACCAGTTCCACGCACGCCTCCCGGGCGCGCTTGGGCCAGTCGCCCCCTGCCGCGTCGGCCACCGCGATGAGCGGTTCCCACACGTCCGCGGGCCGGTCGGTGACCTCTTCGGGCATCGTGGGCCAGGTCTGCGCCACCTGCTCGCGTACGGTGTCGGCCCACTGCGCGAGCCGGTCCCGCAACTGGTGGCCTTCTGTCTCGTGGATGCGGGCGCGGAAGGGTTCGGCCTTCTCGTTCCTGGCTCGCCGGCGCATGCGGATGATGACGCTGCGGGTCAGGATCGTGTCCGGCAGCGAGCCGAGACCGGCCACGGCCACGGCGCAGTACGAGGGGAAGGCCACGACCTTCTGTGTGTCCCCCTCTGCAACGCAGCGGTAGGTGACCCCGGTACGGCGGTGTCCGGCGTTCAGGAAGCCGCGCAACTCCTCGTTGTCTCCGGCTTTGGGGCCGAAGACGGTATCGATCTCGTCGAAGAGGATCGTGGGCCGCCCCTCCAGGCCGGAGACGGCGCGGAAGAGTGCGGCGGCGCTGGCGTTGACCGCGACCATGGGGTGCGGCACCAGCGTTTCCACGATCTCCAACGCCCTGCTCTTGCCGCTCCCGGGTTCCGGGGAGAGGAACGCGAGGCGGGGTGTGGAGTCGAAGCACTCCAGCAGGTGCGCGTGCGCGTCCCACAGCGCCACGGCGACGTAGGCCGACTCGTGGGGGAAGACGTTGAAGCGCCGGTGGAAGCGCTCGACCTCTTCGAGCAGCGTGGCGCCGTCGGTGTCCTCGGTCATGCGGCGGCCCTCCCTTCCTGGGGAGCACGGAGCGGGCAGGTGGTGCGGTGTGCGGCGTGCGCCTCGGCCAGCGCCGCGACTTTCCGGTGGCCGACGGCGCTGCGGTTCCTTCCGCACGCACACCACGACGTGCCGGTGGGGATGGCTCCGCGGCCGGGCGCGGTGATGGTCAGCCAGGCCACCGGGTGCCGCATGCTGCTCGGGTGCGGGTCAGGGCGAAGTGCTGAAAGGGCGCCCTGACGGGCGACGTTCTTCGGCGCCCCACGGCCGTCCCGAGTCGGGGTCGGTTCGGCGGTGCTGGGCTGGTCGGTGGTGGGGATGCTTTTCAGGCGGGGGGAGTCGGGGGTACTCATGCGCTCTCCCGGGGCCGGGCGTTGCGGATGGACCAGTTCAGGGCGCTGCGCAGGGTGGAGCGGCACTCGGCGGCGGTGAGTCCGGCCGACTCTCCCCCCGCCTGAAAAGCCGTCTCGACCTCATGTCGGGGGATGTCGCCCCACGCCACGAAGCGCCCCATGGCGCGCGCGGCGGTGAACAGCGTGTGTTCCCGGACGCCCTCGCACGCGGCTGTGATGCGGGCCGTCTCCCTCTCCAGCGCCACCCGCGCCACCCGCGTGGCATCCCGCGGCGGCGCGAGCACCACCGGGGCCGGCGGGCGCTGCTCACGCAGCATCTCCGCGAGCCAGAGGGGCAGTGGTGCGACGGGCGCGGGGTCGGTGAGTTGGTAGGTGCCGCCCGGGGTGGTGCTGCCGGGGGCAACGACGTAGCCACCCCATGCGCGGGTGTCGATGCGCTTGGCCAGACGGCCGGCGCTGGACTTCAGCCGCTCGCCGGGCGGGGCGGTGAAGTACAGATGCTCCCCGCCGCTGGGTGTCCGCACGCGGCGGGTGTGGGGCACCGGCTGCCCGGCGCGCTCGCAGAGCGCCTCAAAGGCGGTTGCGCCGTCAGGCGCTCCTTTCTCGTCCTTCGGCTTGAGCGTGTCAAGGTCGACCACCAGCAGCCCGGCGGGACCGGTCGCGATCCCGACGTTGTACGACCGCTGTCCCCACGCGGTGCGGATGAGCTCGGGGTCGGTGGTGGCGCGCTGCTCGGGCGTCACGTGCCCGTCGGTGCAGCGGCCGGTGCCGGGGCAGCGGTCCTCCCGGTGTCCGGCCGGGCGCTTGCCTCCGGGCCGGAGGGGGATGACGGGCCAGCCTCGTTCCGCCGTCTCCAGAGCAGCGCTCAGAAGTTCCGGGTTCACGCGGCGGTCCTCCCTTCGAGGGTGGTCTGGTGCCAGGTGGGGAGCTTGGCGAGCATCCGTGTGCGCCAGGCCAGCGCGTAGGGCAGGCAGTTGGCGCAGTTCTTGTGCGTGTGGCCGGGGATGGGCTCGCGGCGGCGTGCGTGGGAGCTCCAGGCCATCGAGTCAGCGGAAGCCAGCAGGTCGCCGACGCGTTCCAGACCGAGGGTCTTGAAGCCGAAGCCGTGCAGTCGGTAGCCACGTGCGGCCATCGCGGTCACGATCTCCGCGCCCTGCCGAGTGGACTGCAAGCGGCACACCGACCCCAGGCCCACGACCGGTTCACGACGCAGGTTCACGCCAGAGCTCTCATACAGGTCCGCGCACGCGTGGTACTCCGCAACGCTTCCCCCCTGAAGGGTGGGGATGATCCGCAGTTCGGGAGCCAGGGACCGCAGATCCAGGAAGTTGCGCACTGTGCGGGCCTGGTGCTCCGCGACGCTCAGGTGCGTGCCGACAAAGGTGAGCGGTCCGACCTGTCCGCCGTGGATGATGAGGTCTTCACACATCCAATCCTGACCAGCGGCCCACTCATAAGGGCCCACGTGCTCCCAGATACGACGCAGATCCTCCACGTACTGGTGGGGAGTGCGTGTCCAGCGCCCGTAGCGCTGAAGCTCACTGAACCCCCCGGAATCCACGGCATAGGGGCCGCTGGCACGCAAAGGCTTGATGCAGTTGCGCAGGTGCTCCGACTTCAAGAACAACGGCACTGTGGTCTCGCGCAGCCAGTGCTTCTTGTGCGTGGTCAGATAGAACCTCACGCCGCCGCCCCCACGCTTGCCGGGAGCTCCCAGGAGGAGCTGAGGAAGGCGGACCCGAGCCACTGTGTGTAGGCGGGCGGGATGGCCTCGGTCAGCTCCTCGCGCACCTCCGTCCAGTCGATGCCCATCGCGGCCTGCATCTCGGCAACGGTGGCTTTCCCGCCGCCGGAGCCGTAGGCGGCCACATACGGCCCGTCGTGGAACTCGCCGTGGCGCCAGCCGCGCACCCTGCCCCGGTGCGGCCGGTGCGCCGGCTGCACAGCGGTCCAGCCGCCCAGTTCGAAGTTGCGGTGCCGCAGCACCCCCAGCCCGAACATCTCCCCGCACAGTGACAGATCCCGCCGCACGGGGGCGCGGCCGCCCGGCTGCTCGATCACGTACGGCACTCCGGAGGCGTCCAGCAGCTCGCGGAGGGCGGGGATGAGCTGGGTGTGGGTGCGTCCCCAGCCGCGAGAGGCGTTGGTGCCGACCGTGAGCGCGCACCCGTGCTGGCACGGCGGGGAGGCGTGCACGATGGCGTAGCGGCGAATCTCGCCCGAGGCGATCAGCGCGGCGAGGTGTTCGAGGGCCTCGGCACGGCGGAAAGCGAACGGGTAGTTCGGGCGTGGGGCGATGTCGATGCCGTGGACCTCGAACCCGGCGCGGTCGTAGCCGGTGGCGGCGCCGCCGGCGCAGCAGAACAGATCCAGCAGGTGCGGCCTGATGCGCGCTCGCCGGATGTCGGTGGGTTGGGTCATGCTGGGGACCTCCATTGGTCTGTTGAGGACTGGAGAGCAGGGACGGCCTCGGTCATTGGCGTGAGTGGGGCCGCCCCTGTCGTGTGTGGAAAGAGGGTTGGAGAGGGGTGCAGGCTGGGGCCGCCGTACCCCCTCTACGTGGCACTACTTCGCAGGTCAGGGCCCCTCTACCGGGGGTTCTACCGGGGTAGTGCTCCCCCGCTACGCGAGGGGTGCGGGTAGACCCCCGTCGAAGGGGTTCGGGTAGGGGGTCAGGTAGCGGGGGTGGCCTCTACCGGGGTCGCCGGCGGGGTCTCGCGGGCGGCGAGAAGCAGTTCCTCGGGTACGGCGGCTTCGAGGTCGGAGCGGCGGTATCCGGCGCGGTTGACGCCGGAGATCTTGACCTGCTTGCTGGTGCGTTCCACGCCGGCCGCTTCGAGTTCGGCGGCGAGCTTGTCCGCGTCCCAGTCGCCGTACCGGTCCTCATCTGTGTTCACGAGCCGGTTGAGCAGGTCGGCAGTGTGCATGCGGTCGGAGTGCCGCATCACGTCCAGGCAGTCCGAGAGCACCGGAGCGATGACGACCCCGGCCTGGTCGGCGGCGGCCGTCACGTCTCCGGCCGCGTCACCGCTGATCTGCCCGAGCGGTTCGCGCAGCGCCCGGCCCTTGAGGCACAGCGCGTTGAACTCGGCCGTGGTCAGCATGTCGTTCTTGACCGTGGCGTACGAGGCAGGCCCGGTGACCAGCACCGTCACGCCCTTGTGCTCCTCCGACAGCAGCGAGGCATCAGCGCCCATGGCGGCCTTGCCTGAGCCGAGAACCATGTCCGAGCTGGTCTTGTCGGTGACCTGGGTGCAGCACCGGATGGTGATGATCTCCCGCAGCTTCGTCGGCACGGACTTCGCGTCCGGCCGCTGGGAGGCGTAGTTGGAGATGAACCCGGCGGCCGGGCCGCGCCGCGCGATACGCCCGAGGTCGTCAACGACCTCTTCCCGTTCCCGGTCGTCCATGGCAAGGAAGGCTTCTTGCAGCTCATCGACGGTCAGGAAGATGAACGGCATCCGGTACTTCTCGATGATCTGCGGAGTGAGCTTGCCCTCGGGACAGATGGAGGTGGGCAGGCCACGGAAGAGCGCGAAGCGGCGTTCCATCTCCACCAGCAGCTCTTTGAGCACCGCCTTGAACGCCTCGATGGCGTCTTCCTCGGCACCGAGCACGAGCCGGTGGGCGACGTGCCGCATGCCCATCCAGTCCTGCCCGCCCTTGAAGTCGGCGACGTAGTGCCGCACCCACGGATCGAGCAGCCCGGCCGCCGTCATCAGACGCTGCGTGAACGTCTTGCCCCGGCGGGGGAGTCCGCCGAAGAACATCGACTGCCAGATGACGGGGACGTCGATGCGGTTACCGCGGGCGTCCTGCCCGAAGGGCACCGCGTCCCAGATCGAGAAGCGCTCCTTGTTCGCGAGCGGGGAGGGAACGGGGTCGGCCAGGTAGGGGTCGTCGTCCGCAACCCACATCGAGACGCGGCCGGCGTTGCCGCCCTTGGCGGCGCGCACGCGGGACATGATGACCTGGATCTCGTCCACCCCGAGTTCCTGGGCGAGGACTTCCCGCTTGGCCAGCACATCGGAGGCGGTCTTGCCCCCGCCGCGCGGGAGGTCGAAGACCACCGCCCAGCCACGACCGTCACGCACCGGGCCCATGACACAGGTGACCTTGGGCCCCTCTTCGTCGCCCTTGCCGCTCTTGAGGAGACCGGCGGCGCGCAGGGCGTCATTGAGCTGCTGGGCGGACATGTCCACCTTCAGCGGCGGGGCACCCTGATCGAGCAGCCGCGTCTCCTCCCCGCGCCCGAGGTAGACCAGCGGGACGGTGACGGCCGTGGTGATACCGGTCTGCAACAGCGGATCGGCCAGATAGACACCCATAGCGGCGGCGGCCACCCCCACAGCGGCGATACCGAAGCGCCAGCGCCGCGTTTCAGTGCGTGCGGCGTGCGCGGCCTGGTGCCGGGCGGCCAGCTCCACATCCTCCGGACGTGCCCGGGTCTGCGCCCGCAGCGCCTTCACGGTCGCCGTGTGGTCCTGAGCCGACAGTGTCGGCCAGATGCCCTTGCACGCCCGGAAGAACCCGCGAGCGGCCAACAGAACGGCCTTCATCAGGTACTTGGGGACGCGGATGCCGTGGTAGCGGGTGTGCCACCACGACAGTCGGCCGAACGCGGCCACGTTCGCCTGAATGGAACGCCACGAACGCGCCCACACCGGAAGCACCGGCGCATCAGGAACGGTCAGCCAGTCGGCCAACGGATTGTCCGCACGGTCCACCGCCTCGACCGCACCGGCCGTCCCTGTGTCCGGCACCGTGGCCGGGGTGGATTTGACGAGGCTCACCTTCGGTGGGGTGGCTTCTTTCGCGGCGCGGTGTTCATCGAGGCTGTGGACGGTGCCCACCTCGGGCGCCGCCGGCATCAGCTCGGTCATGATGGATCTTCTCCTGTCTCGTCATGTGGCGGACCGGGGGCCCGCGACGGCCGGCGACGCTGGCAGGCTTGGACGGCCGTCGCGGGGCGTAGCTAGCCGCGTGTGGCGGTGATGATGTCGGCGTGGTCGAAGGCCAGCGGGGGCAGCGCGTTCAGCGGCCACCAGCGGGCGTCGCGGGCGTCGTCGCCTGCCTGGGCAGGCATGCCGGAGACGACGGTGAGGTGGTAGGCCACGGTGACGTACCGCCCGCGCGGGTCACGGCCCAGAGCGTCGAACACGCCGATGTGCTCCAGCTCGTCCGGCGCCGCGTGCACACCGGTCTCCTCGGCCAGTTCCCGGGCGGCAGCCTCACGGCTGGTCTCGCCCGGGTCGACGTGCCCGCCGGGCAGCGCCCACGCGCCCTCGTAGGGGGGCCAGTCCCGCTCGATGAGCAGAACGCGGCCGTCGGTCGTGGTGACCACCACGTCGGCGGTGTAGCGGATCGTCTCGGGGATGCTCTCGGTCATCGGGTTTCCTCTCTCAGCAGTCGGGGCTACCGGCAGGCGCGCTCGGCGCGGCGCAGCCGGTCCTCGGCGTCCTTGCGGGCCTGCTTGGCCCGCTGCCGCTCGCCGCGGTCGGCGGCCCGCTCGGCGGCTTTGGCGGCGGCCAGCTCGTCCTTGGCCTGGTCGACCTGCCGGGCCAGGGCCCGCTGTTCGCGCTCGTACCGGTCGGCGGCGACGCGGTCGAGGCGGTCCAGCTCGCGCTCGATACGGCTGATGTCGCCGTAGGCGCCCTTCGCGCCCTTGGCCAGCAGCCGGGTGCGCCGGGCCTTCTCGCTGGTGGTGTAGGTACGTCCTGCGCTCATGAAGCGGGTTCCTCTCCTTCGATCAGCCATTGGTGCGGTGGGTCACCGGCGGCGGGTGCCGCCGTGGCGGACCGACACCCGGTCGGCAGCCGCGTTCGCGGCGTCGTTGAGGCGGTGGAACTCGGCGGTCTCCCAGTCGATGCCGGCCGCCATCTCGGCGGCCTGGTTGGCGTGCAGTGCCGCGTCCGCGGCCCGCAGCTCGGCGATGGCCTGCTGCTCGCGGGGGCTGACGGGCACCAGGCGGGCAGCGAGGGTCAGCAGGGTGTGGCGCACCAGCCAGGCGATGACGAGGCCGACGGCCACCAGGGTTCCGGTGGGGACGTGGTGGTCGTGGAGGGTGGCGGCGTACCAGCCGCCGACCGCCAGGGCGAGCAGCAGGGCGGCGGACTGTTCGATCAGGTAGCGGTTCACGGCGGTTCCTCTCCGGTGCCGGACGGTCCGGCCCCACCACGCCCGCCAGCCCGGGGAGGGCTGGTTGGCGCGGAAGGACCAGTCAGCCCTTGCGGTGGGTGAAGTCGGTCCAGACGGAGCGCAGGACCACCAGGCAGACGGTCAGGGCGACGGCGCCGATGGCGAAGGCGACCATGGAGACGGCCAGCGAGACGGCCAGGAAGCTGCCGCCGATGCCGATGGCCACCCACTTGCCGGCCGCCCCCTGCCCGGCGGGTGCCTGGTGGTGCCGGCACGGCGACGGCTGGGACTCCTTCGCGGCCTGGACGGCGGCCAGCATCAGGGCGAGCTGGTCACTCTGCCGGGCCGCCTCGACCGCCTCGGCGGACGCTTTCTCGATGTCGCTCATCCGGATGTCCTCTCCGGGGCGGTCAGGCGGCGGCCTGCACGTCCTCGGGGTAGGCGCACGGGACGCAGGTCCCGAGCGCGGTGGGGATGACGTAGCCCGCGTCCCGCCCGCAGGCGGGGCAGGTGCGGCGGGCGGTGTTCGCCTTGGCCAGCGCCGCCCACCGGGCCGGAGTCATCGGCCGGACGGGCACCGCGAGGTCGAGGCGGTAGAGGTGGGCCACCAGCGGGCCGCGCCGGCGGCGGGGCCGCTCGATGACCGCCGCCACCTCCTGACCACCGGGGCGCAGGCCCCGGGCTCGGAGCTGTCGGCGCGTGGCGTAGCCGTCGGGTGCCAGCCGCCAGCGGTAGGCGGGAAGCGCGGCCATCAGAGCGCCGCCCGATTCTTCATGCCGCCACCTCCAGCGCGGCCCTGTCGGCCGGGGTGGCGGTGGCCAGTCGGGCGAACGCGGCCTCGACCTCCGGGGCCTCCATTTGGTGGCGCTGCTCGGCCGCGCGCCCCTCGGTCCGCTCGGTCTTGAGCGTGTCGCGCAGCTCCCGCGCCTTGCTTGCCGAGGTGTGGACGGCCTTGCGGACTGCCTCGGCGGTCAGGTCGGAGTCGGACCACGTCCGGGTGGCCGACCGCGCCTCACTCAGCAGTTGGTCGGGGGTGCGGGTCGGGCGCTTGGGCCGGGCCGACTCCGGCACCCGGCCGGTCGCCCGGCGCGGGCCCGGAGTCGACTCCGCCGCCACCGCCCGCACCGGCGGCACGGACGCAGTCGGTGCGGGCGGTGCCGTCTCGGTCGGCTCGTCCACCTCGACCGGGGTTCCGGGAATCGGCAGCGGGGCGGGGTCCGGTGCGACGGGCGCCGGGGCGGGCTCCCGCAGGTCAGATGTCGACCGTTCCACCCCACTCTGAGTGGTTTTCTCCGCATCGGGTGTGGTGTGGGGTCGGTGGTGGAGGACCTTGGCCACCAGGTCGGACCCGAAGTAGATCGAGCCGACCGGCAGACTCGTTGCCAGCAGGACCAGCGCCCAGTTCGCGGGATCCCAGTCGGCCAGTCGACCCCAGTCGACCGACCCGCCGTGCAGGTCGGGCACCAGCCCGTGCACGTAGTTCAGGACCAGTGAAGCGGCGGTGTAGGCGCCCAGCACCCGTAGCGCGAACCTGCGGTCGTCACCGTCCAGGACGAGGGTGGCGACCAGTGCGAGGGCCATCAGGCCGTCGACCACGAACGGGTAGAGCGTGGCGGCGGCCTGGTCGGCGCCGATCGCGCCGGCGATGTCGCGCAGCGCGTTCCACGACACCCGAAAAGCCATGCCCACGACCGCGACCAGCGCGGCCACCAGCAGCGTGCGGCCCTTGCCCTTCATGCCGCACCCCCTGCCGTGATGACAGCGGCCACGGCCAGCGGGGCGCCGGTCGCCAGCGTGAGGTTCACCGCGCGCTGCAAAGCGCGCATCTTGACCACCACGATCCGCGACAGCGCCACCACATGGTCGGCGGTGCGGTCCGCAGCCAGCTCAGCGGTCAGCTCGCCGGCCGTGAGCTTGGCCCAGTGCGGGAACCCGACCTTCGCCGCGGTCGGGCTGATACGGGGACGGACCACGAGCAGCAGCAGGGTCACCGAAGCGAGCAGCAGGCCCAGCGCACCGGCACCGACGATCCGGGCCGCCACCGGCACCCACGCCTGCGCACCCACCGACCACACGCCGGCCAGCGCCACGCCGTTGAAGGCCAGCAGCAGACTCGCCTTGCTGTCGGTGCGGGCGATCTCCGCCTTCACCTCGCTCTTCGCGTCCGCCACGGCGCTCATGCCGCACCTCCCGCGAAGCTCTCCGCGGTCCGGTTGGCCAGCTCCCGGCGCGCCTCCAGCGCCCGGCGCCGGGCGCGGCGGACGCGGCGAGTGTCCAGCTCGGTCGGGGTGCGGTCCAACGTGATGATGACCGCCTCCAACCAGTCGACATCCGTCCTGATGGCCGGCATCTCCAGCTCGATGGCGTCCAGCTCGGCCTCGGTCGGCTCGCGCCACGGGGCGAAGGCCGTAACAGCCCCCTGAACAGTCACGATGTGATCCATGGGTCGTGTCCTCTCGAATCGGGACGGCCCAACTCAGCGGCCCCGGGGATGCACCCCCGGGGCCGTGCGCCGTTGAGAAGCAGGAATCTCCGGCTCCCCTCAGCCCCGCCCGTACGACCCCGCGCAGTACGCGGACCCGGACGGGCAGAGGAGGCAACCGGCCGCAGCGCACGCAGCGCCGCGGAGAGGTCGAATTGTGCGGATGTCTCCTTCGGGAACACGGGCTCCCGTTTCAGGCGTATGGAGACGTGGCCTTTCGGCCTAAGCCCTCCGAACTGCCAAGGGGTCCGGGTCCCTCGCCCCCGTGCGAGCGCACAGGGCCTCATGACCCCCGAAGGGGCCCTTGGGAACCTCTGCGAAGTTCCCTAGGGATATTGAGACAGAGTTCCCTAGGGATGTCAATGAGGAGCTGAGAAGACGCCCCTGAGCAGCAAAAAGGGAGCCCGCCGACTGGCGGGCTCCCTGGTTTCGCGAAGTGGTGGGGCTAGCTTTCGAGGTGATACCTCATCACGTAGACCCCGGCATCCAGCAACATCTGATTGATCTCGATCGGTCGGCCGTTGGCCGTGAACGCGATGCGGCAGATCTCGACCACGGGCGTGCCGGCGGACACGTCGAGCAAGCTCGACTCTTCCTGGCTCGGCATGCGTGCCCGCAGTTCCTCCGTGAAGCGGACCGGCTTCAGGTCCAGGTCAGCAAGGCGGCCATAGATGCCACCCTCGCCTGGATTCTCCTGCGCGATGGGCGAGTCCCGTACCTCCTTGGCAGGCAGGTAGGAGGTGGCTTGTTGGACTGGCTCCCCCTCCACCACGTAGCGCCGACTGCGGACGATGACTGGCTCGCCCTCGTCCAGTTCCAGTAGCTTTGCCACCTGTCGCGGAGGCTCCGACTCATAGACCTGGAGGTCGGTCACCGTGTACTCGCGGTCGCCGAGGTCGGCATCCCAGATGGATTTTCCGGAGCCCCAGCCGTCCTTAGCCAGCCTCTTGTTCGCCACGCGCGGGATGGGACGGAACTCGCGAACATAGGTGCCGCTGCCCCGTCGACGGACGGCCAGCCCCTCGTCTACGAGCAGCGTCAAGGCACGGCGCGCGGTCTCCTTGGCGACGCCGTAGTCCCTGACAAGCGCAGGCTCACCGGGGACTCGGTCGCCCGGCGTCAGCTCGCCCGAGCTGATGCGCGCCCGCAGATCATCAGCGATCTGCCTAGCCGTCTCTGCCATCGAACCTCCTCACTTCCCTAGGGTGGCACTCCTCCACAGTGACACAGGTGGAGCGGGAGTGACGCGCCCGCCCCGGTGCCGGAATAGAGCGGCCGGCGTACGCCAATCCGTACGCCAACAGCAGCGCACAACGACAGCCAGCAGCCGACACACCTGGCCGCAGCCATCCGCCCAGGTCAGGCCCAGCTACGGCCTGAAAAGCGGAAGGTCGCCGGTTCGACCCCGGCCCCAGCCACCACCGCGAAGTAGGAGACCCCCTGTCGGACCCATCCGGCAGGGGGCTTTCTCATGCGGTGACATCACCGGCTGACCTCGGTGCGGCCAGCCGCCGCGGGTCATGCGGTGAGAACACCGGGGCCGCCACCCAGGAGCTGTCCGACCTGCAAGCGGAGAAACCTCGCCGTCGCAGGTGAGAATGCCTTGGCAGAGAAATCCGGAAAAGCAAGTCCCGGCGGCACCTGAAATCCCGGGAAGGATCGGACGTCCAGCAAGGCTGATTCCATGGCATATTGCACCGCCCCAGGAGCCCTGTCACCCTGTGCGGACAGCCGAGCGTCAATTCACTGAGGCTGCCGACTCCATGCGGGAACAGGCCCACGAGATGGGGTCAGGCATCGAGCTTTTCCTCCTCCTCAGGTGCGCGGCGGGGCTTGGAGTTGCCGCCCGTACTGAGGACCGACTGCGCCTGGTTGTCGACGAGGTGCGTGAACAACTGCTGCGCGTATCCGAACACGATGGCCCAGGCGATGATCTGGCCCGGCGAGTCCAGATCGGTCAGCCCGGGAATGAATCCACCTCGCATCAGAAGAATACCCAGAACCGCCGTCAGCGCTCCGGTGGGCAGTTTGAGAAGTGCGAGGGTGAGCGGGACTCCGAACGGCGTAGTGGTACCTCTCATGCGTCGCAGAGTCACGGTTGCAGCGATGCAGGCGGCTACGAGGCCCACCAGCTCGACGGCGAGATAGTCCGCCGGGCGGCTCGTTTCCGTCACGATCTTCCTGGTCTCCCCGACACGGGCGGGATCCTTCGGGAGGCGTGCCATGTCCAGGGGGCACACTGCCAGGCGGCCCACGCCGGATTGTTCCGGCGTGAAGCACAGCGGCAGCGCGCCACGGCTGATTCCCCCCAGGACGGCCACGGCGATCGCGATGGCGGTCAACCCGAGCATGACCCACCAGACGATGTAGACGAAGCTGCGAACCCGCATCTTCTCGCGGATGTCGACCTGTCGGGCCGCGCCCATGGCATCGAGAAGTGCTTCACGCGCCTCCTCGTCCAGACTGCTCCCCTCCGAGACCCTTTGATTGATCTTTTCCACTCTGGTGCGCCGCGGATCGTCGGGGCGGAGATTCTCGCGCACGAAGGCGAGTACCCCTGGAAGCATCGGGACGACATCATTCAGTTCCGACAGCCGCAGCAGAATATTGTGTGCGGCGTCGAGGTGAATCTGCCCCACGATGACATGGGAGGCGTTCTTGTACCTGCCCGAATGGCGCTCTGAAATCTTCTCCTCGGCCAAGCGCAGTTCATCCCGGGCATCTGCGAGGAGTTTCCCCTTCTTGCTTTCCGGGCCCGCCGCCTGCGCAGCAGCTGCCTCTCTGTCGTCCAGAATCGCACGCAACTCGCTGACGCGCGCCCGAATGCCCTCCCGAAGTTCCCATGAACCCGCTTCGCCCCTGCGGCAACTCAACCAGTCCTTCATGGCGCGATTGTGTCGCCCGGGTTGTTCCACCCGCGCACCGACACGCTTATGGCCAGGTGGCCGACGGCATCTGCCCTTTCTCGCTTCTGGATGACGGGTGTTTCACCCTCTCCCGGCATCCATGCATCCACAATGCCACCGTAGAATTCGGCACCCGGCCGATTCCTAGTGCGGTGCCCGGAACCCGCCGATCTTCTGCTCGAGCAGTTCCGCCAGGTGCAGCGGGGTGCGGTCCTCGAACATCGGACCGACGAGTTGCACACCCACCGGCAGGCCCTCGGGGGACCGGCCCGCGGGTATGGCGGTGGCGGGCAGACCGGGCATGGTCGGAAGACCCGCCCAGACCAACTGGTCGAAGTACGGATACTCGGCGCCGTCGATGTCGATCCGGCGTCGCCTCGGGTCGGGGTTGTGGTCGTGCGGGAACGCGGGCGTGGGAGTGATGGGGCACACCACGGCGTCGAACTCGGCGAAGAACCGGCGCCAGCCGTGGCGGTGCAGCTCGCGGCGGTCGTTCGCCCGGAGCCAGTCGCGGTGGCTGACGACCATGCCCCGCAGCACTGCCGCGTCCAGACTCTGGTCGTCCGGGCTCAGCTGGGCGGCGCGGGCCCGCAACTGCTCGTGTTCTTCGACGGGGAAGTGCGCAGCGGAGCCCGAGAAGAGAAACTGCCGGTAGAGCATCGCGGCTTCGGCCAGATCGGGCAGCAGCGGACTGTGCCGTTCGACGCGGGCGCCGCCGTCGGCAAGGGCGTCGGCCACCCGGTGCACGCCCTCCCGCACAGCGGACCCGGTCGGAATGAGCGGATGGTCGTCGAGGACCAGGACCCGGAAGTCGCGGAGTCGTTCGTGGCGCGCGGGCGGCAGCGTCAGGTGGTACGCCGCACCGGACGTCAGCGGGTCCGGCCCGGCCATGACGTCGAGCAGGAGCGTGAGGTCGCGAGCGGTGCGCGCCATCGGACCGACGACGGCCAGGTCGTGCTCGACCGGCAGGGCCGGCCCGGGCGGCGGGACCATCCCGCGGATCGGCGCCAGCCCGAGTGTCGGCTTGTGCGCGTAGATGCCGCAGAAGTGCGCGGGAGTGCGCAGCGAACCGGCGAGGTCGGAACCGATGGACAGCGCGCCGAATCCGGACGCCAGAGCGGCCGCCGAGCCGCCCGAGGATCCGCCCGACGTACGACGGTGATCCCACGGGTTGTTGGTGGTGCCGTAGATCTCGTTGAAACTCTGTATGTCCTGCAACCCCAAGGGCACGTTGGTCTTGCCGAGCACCACCGCACCCGCGGCCTTGAGCCGCGACACCTGCACCGCGTCCTCGGCCGGCACATGGTTCCGGTGGTGCGGCATCCCCCAGGTCGTGGGCAACCCGGCGATGTCGTAGGACTCTTTGACCGTCACCGGGATGCCCAGCAGCGGCCGGTCCGCACCGCGGACACGGGCCTGGTCGGCACCGCGTGCGGCGTCCCGTGCCCGGTCGAAGTCCCGCACACAGATCGCGTTGAGCGCATCGTCGTCCCGTTCGATACGGGCGATCGCCTCGTCGGTCAACTCCACCGAGGTCACTTCACCGGCACGCAAGGCGACCGCGAGTTGTCCGGCCGTCGGAAAATTCCACTCCATGCCTCGGACCGTATGGGCCCGCGGGAGAGGGCACGAAATACCGCTTCGCACAACAGGCCGGGCGTATCCGGCGTACGGCGCCGCATCCCGTCGGACGCGCGGCGAGGGGGAGCAGCGGGGGGAGCAACGGGGGCAGGACGGGGGTCAGGACGGGGCCGCGGCGTGGGCCGGGGCGCGGTCCCGGCCGCCCGGGTGGCGGTGGCGCCACAGCCAGAAGACGGTGCAGGAGACCAGCGCCCAGGCGGCGAGGACCAGGTAGGGCTGCACGAGTTGGTGGTCGGCGAAGTAGACGGCGGTGTGCTGGGCGTTCACCGAGGCGCCGGGCGGCAGCCAGCGACCGATCTCGCCGAGTGCCGAGGGCAGCAGCGGCCAGGAGACCGCGCCGCCGGACGAGGGGTTGCCCAGGAGCACCATCACACCCCAGGTCGGCAGCATCGCCCAGCGGCCGATCAACGTGTTGAACATGGTGAAGACCATCCCGCTGGTGAACATCGTCAGCGCGAGGATCAGCCAGGAGTGGACGAATGGAAGCTTCAGCGCGCCGAGTCCCCAGTCGACCACGGCGGCGATGACGAATCCGCCCAGGAGTGCGTAGGCGGCGGTGAAGGCGATGCGCTCGGGCGGGTTGAGGGCGCGGGCGTGGACGCTGAGCTGGATGGCGCCGACGAAGCCGATGATGACGGCGGCGAGCGAGATGTAGAAGATCGCCAGGCCGCGCGGGTCGCCCGCGTTCAGCGGCTTGAGGTCGCGCACCTTCACGGTGACGCCGAGCGCTCTGCCGACCTTCGGTCCCGCCGTGCCCAGCAGCTCGGCCACTGAGGCGCCGGACGCGCTCGACACGTCCAGCTCGACGCCCTCCGGCCGCTCCACCCGCATGATCGCGAAGACCTGCTGGGCCTCGACGGCGTGCTCCGCCGCGGCCTGTGTGTCGTAGTGGCGCAGCTCCAGCGAGGAACCCAGCGCCTTCTCCATGCCCTGGACGAACGCGGCGCGGTCCCGGTGGCCCTCCGGCTCGCCCACGACCGCGACGGGTACGTGGTGCGGGGTGGGGTTGGCCATGGCGTACGTGTACGACCCGGCGAAGAGACCGGCGGCCGCGGCGAGGATCAGCACCAGCACGGTGGCGGGCAGAAAGGGCGAGTCCTTGAAGTCCTGCCACATCCGGGCGGCGGTGCGCCGCGTGCCGCCGTGTCGGCCCTGCTGACCCTGCCGTCCTTGCTGATCGGCGGGGTGGCGGGGCCGGTCGGGGCCGGCGTCCGCGCGGTGCTCGGACCACTCGGGTTCCTCGCTCATGCCTGCACACTATGCGGACACAGGGGGCATTCCACCGTTTCCGCCTCGCGGTGCCCTCGGCCCGCGCGCCCCGGCCCGCGCGGCCCCGCCCGATTCCTCTCGCACCGGGCGGAGCCGGTTGCCGCCGGTTGCCGCTATGCGTCCGCAGGCGGCCGAGTGTCCGCACGCGCCGCGTCCGGATCGGACCGCCCGTCCGGGCCGGACCGTGTGGCGGGGGCCGGCCGTGGCCCGGCGTCGGCTCCGGCTTCCGGGTCCGGCCACGCATCGGCGCGGGCGCGGCGGCGTGCGTGTGCCGTCCGTACGCCGTGTGCGGCACCCAGCGCGCCCAGCGCCGGCAGCAGCGCGCCCAGCAGGACGCTGTCGGGCACCGCGTCACCCACTCGGCGGGCCCAGTTCTCCGCGGCGAAGGCACCGTCCACATCCGAGAGTCCGGGCAGGCCCGACGCGCCGTCGAAAGCGAGGAAGAGGGCTCCGAGGAGGACGAAGAAGAACCCGGAGAGGAGCGAGGTGGTGTGCAGCCGGAAGCGCCCGCCGACCACCAGTTCCTTTCCGCGCAGCCACCGCCGCCGCCCCAGGTCGAGCCGCTCCCACAGCAGCGCGAGCACGAACAGCGGTACGGCCATGCCCAGCGCGTACACGGCCAGCAGCACACCTCCGTAGACGGGGTTGCCGTGCACGGCCGCCACCGTCAGGACGCTGCCGAGGATGGGGCCGGCGCAGAACCCGGCCAGGCCGTACACGGCTCCGAGCGCGTACACCGAGAGCGCCGTCGTGGGCCGGATGCGGCCCGACACCTCCCGCAGCCGACGCGGGGCGAAGCCGAGACCGATCACCTGGGCGACTCCGAGAGCGATGATCAGCCAGCCGCCCGCCGAGACCAGCAGGTCCCGGTGGCCGTAGAAGAGCCGGCCGGCGAACGCACCGGCGGCGCCCAGCGGAACCAGCGTCGTGGCCAGTCCGAGGTAGAAGATGCCGGTACGGGCCGTCAGCCGGCCGGCGGAGTCGATCGAGTAGGCGAAGAACGCGGGCAGCAGCAGCGCGCTGCACGGGCTGAGCAGGGCGAGGAGGCCGCCGAGGAAGGCGGCCAGGTATCCGACGTCCATCAGTCCTGGTCCCCGCCCGCGCCGGGCTTCCCGGACTTCCCGGCTGCCGCCGCCGCGCGTTCGATCGCGTCGGTGAACACCTCGTCCGGCTGCGCGCCCGCGATCGGCTGACCGTTGACGAGGAAGGCCGGGGTGGCCGCGGCGCCCAGACCGTATGCCTCGGTGCGGTCCTTCTCCAGCAGCTTTCTGGCGGCCTCGCTCGCGCGGTCGCGGTCGAAGCGGTCGAGGTCCTGGACGCCGGCCTGCTCGGCGAGCTCGCGCAGGTGCCCGTCCTCGAAGGCGTTCTTCTCGTTGCCCTTGTCGGCGTAGACGGCGTCGTAGAACTGCCAGAACCGGCCCTGCTCGCCCGCCGCGTACCCGGCGAGTGCGGCACGCTCGGAGCCCTCGCCGAAGACGGGGAAGTTTCGCCACTCGATGCGCAGCAGCCCCTTGTCGACGTACTTCTCGACCAGCTTCGGTTCGGTGTCCCGCGCGAACTTGCCACAGAACGAGCAGCCGAAGTCGGCGTACTCGATCAGTACGACGGGGGCGTCCTCGGCGCCCCGCGCGAACGGGTCGTCCGCGTCGCGGCGGGCGAGCTTCAGCAACGCCGGATCGCCGGCCGCGGTGTCCTCGGAGCGCTCCTCGGTGGTGGCGTTGCCGGGGTCGCCTCCCGCACGCGGGGCGGTGGCGTCCCCGCCGACGGCGTACTGCGACAGCCAGCCCGCCAGGAGCGCCGCGACGGCGACGAGCGCACCGATGACGACCCCCTTGCGGGACCGGACCGGTGCCGGGGACTTCGGCTTGGGCTTCGGCTTCGGCTTGTGATCGTGGTTCGGGGGAGCGGCGGTCGTCTCCGGGGGCTCGGGCGGCTCGGTGGTGCTGCTGGGTTCGGTCGAGGGCATGCGGACGTCTCCTGTCGCGGTGGCGGAATGCGGCGATCCGGAACCGGCACGGAGACAGGCGCGTCCGCACCGTGCGGACGCGCGCGGGGAACACCGCGCCGGCGGGCGCGGCTACACGCGCAGGACGGAGAGTTCGACAGGGGTGGGGGGCGGTATCGGCGCGGGACCGCGCACGGGCGGTCTGGCGTGCGCCGCCCCGATCGCGCTGTGCGACTGCGGGGTGAGGCAGGCCGGGAGCGCGAGGGACAGGAGTTGCCGACTGCCGACAGGAGCCGCCGGAAGCGCGCCGCCCCCGCCCTTGGAGCGGTGGCAGTGGCGGGGATCCGCGTCGGCGGAGGTGGAGACCACACGGTCGTCGGAGTCGACGGACGGTGCGGCGGCATACCGCACCGGCTCAGCGGCGTACGGCACCTCCGGTCCGGCGGCGTGCGGTGCGGCCACCGCGGTCCGCGCCACCTGGGACGCCGCCGCGGAGTCGGCCCCGGCGGGCTGCGCACCGCGCGCGCCCGCGAGCTGCACGGCCCCGCACAGTGCCGGCAGCAGCATCACGAGGACGGCGACGACGGCGACGGCCCGCCGCGTGCCCCGTACCGTCTGTGCGCCGCCGTGCATGCGGCCAGCCTAACGGGACACGGTCGCCCTCCCGGTCAGCCCGGAGGGCGGTACGGGGGTCGCGGCAACCCCTCCGCTTCAGCTCCGCCCCGGGACGCGGGCCGGCAGTTGCCGGGCGGCGCTGTGCTCCGGGGAGGTCTCCGGTACGGCGGCGAGCAGCTCCGCGGCCTCCGTGTACGCCTCGGCCGTCGCGACCTCGTCGACCAGCAGCTCCGCCAGTTCCATCGTCGGGTCGAAGAGCGAGGTGAGCATGAAGCCGCTGTAGCCGAGCCGCACGAGGGGGTGCACCTCGCGGGCGGTGCGCAGCCACTCCACCGCCTCGGCGGTGCGCCCCTGGCCGTGCAGGGCCCGTGCCAGCCAGTAGGCGGCCTCGTGCAGCGCCTCCTGCTCTTCCCTCCCTGTCCAGGCGAGCCGCAGCAGGGTCTCGGCCTCCGCGTAGCGCCGCCGCCGGACGAGCTGTTTACCGGCGCGCCAGCCGTACCAGACCTTTCCGCCCTTGGCGGCACGCGTCCACCAGCGGACGGCCTCCTCCATGTCGCCGTAGTCGTCCCCGACCCGGTTGCCGACCCAGCCCGCGGCGTCGGGCCGGCCGAATCGCGCGGCCTTGCGCAGCCACGGCTCCGCCTTGACCGGCTCGTCCAGCCGTACGTACAGCGCGCCCAGTCCCTCGACGGCGTCCAGGTCCCCCGCGGTGGCCGCGGGCAGACAGAGCGGGACGACGGCCTTCTCATGGGCGCCGCACTCCTCGTGCAGCATGCGGCCGAGCGCGTACGAGGCGGCGGGGCCGTGCGGGCCGGTGTCGTCGGCCAGGAAAAGGGCGCGCTTGTAGTGGCGAGCGGCCTCCGGGTAGCGGCGCAGCTTCTCCGTCAGCCGGCCGAGTTCGAGCGCTGCGGCGGCCTCGCCCGACGCGGCGGCCTCGCGGAGTGCGGGCAGCCGGGCCTCCTCCTCGGCGTGGAGGGCCGGCGGCGCGGCCGACTCGGCCCGCGCCAGCTCTTCGAGTGATGCGGCGGCGAGTTCGTCGTGGTCGTCATCCTCCTCGGCGCCCGCCTCGGCGGCCTCCAGCCAGCGGCGGGCCTCGGCCAACCGCCACTGGTCGCGGCAGTGGTCGCCCAGCCGTCGCTGCTGGACGCGGTCACCGGCCTCAGCGCCGGGCAGCAGCGACGCCTCGTACGCCTCCAGTTCGCCGTACTGCAGATGTACGGCGCTGAGAGTGCGGGCCAGCGTCCGGGAGCCGGGGTGCCGGCGCAGCCCGTCCTCCAGCACCCGGCAAGCGTCCCCGTACCGGTCCAGGTTGTAGTGCAGCAGCCCGTGCCAGCGGTCGGTGCGCGGGTCGCCGAGGACCTGCGCCGCCTCGTACACCTTCTCCGCCTCCGTGAGGAAGGACGGGTAGGAGGTGAACCATTCCGGCTCGGTGTGCAGTTCGCACAGCGGGGCGCCCGCGCACGCGTCGTCTCCGTCCTCCAGGAACGCCTCCAGTTGCTCGTCGAGGTCCGCGGGCCGCTCCTCGGGCGGCAGCGCGCACAGCAGGCCGAGCTCGTGGGCCCGGCCCCGGTAGGCGTCGAGCCGGTCTTCGAGTTCGATCAGCCGGTCCTCGATCCGGTCGGCGACGTGGTCGTGAGGCGCCGCTGCTGCCAACTCCTCCCATGCCTCGCTCGTACGGCCCTGGCGGAGCAGGAGCAGGGCCCCGTTGGTGCGGCACTTGACGCTGCCGAGAGCGGCCCCCCTCGCGTACCACTCGGCAGCACCTTCCGGGTCCTCCAGCCACTCCAACAGCAGCTCCGCGAGCCCGAACGCGCAGTCGCCGTCCCGCTCGGCGGCCCTCCGGTACCAGTAGTCGGCGACCGTGAACTGGCCCCGGTCCTTGGCCATGACGGCGCGCAGCCGCGCGGCCCGCGCGTCGCCGCCCCTGGCCGCCTCCTCCAACCACGGCACGGCGTCGTCGACGCGTCCTCGGCCGACGAGGTATTCGCCGTACGCCTGTTTGTCCGCCGCCTCTCCCTCCTCGGCGGCCGTGCGGTAGGTGTGCTCCTCGGCGCCGGGGCCGGTGTGCCCGGCGCCTTCGGTGCTGGTCCCCGTCGATGTCATGGCCGGCTGTCGCTTTCTCACGGTTGCTTCGAGTGGTGGCTGCGGTGGCTGTGATGGCTGTGGTGAACAGGGCGATCGTGGCGGCGATCAAGACCCGTTGCGGTGGCCACGGTGGCTGCTGGGCTCGGCGGGCTCCTCGAGGGCGCGGCGCACCCCGGGTTCACCTCGGTCCCCCGCACCTCGGCCCCCCGTCCGTCCCGTCCGCCGCGCCCCGCGGCGGGCCGGTGCCCCGCCGCGTGAGCCGCGCCGGCGTGCCCCGCCCGGGCGGGACGGGGCCGGTGTCCTTCGGGTACACCGACGCGGAAGCCTCGCCCCCGGTTGCAAACCGTTCGCCACCCGCTCCCCGGGGGTGCGATCCTTGACGTGGTATGTCGACTTCCACCCAGACCCCCGCCCCCTCCCCCCAGGAGCTGTCGAAGCGCCTCCCGCATCTGATGCTCGGCGACCAGCACCGGCTGGGCCGCCGACTCGCGGGCGCCCGGAAGATCCGCAAAGGGGAGGCCCGCGCGGCCGTGCTCGCGGAGATCTCCGCGGCGATGGACGCCTCCGAGCTGCGCGTGGCGGCCCGCCGCGAGACGGTGCCGCCGATCACCTATCCCGAGCAGCTTCCCGTCAGTCAGAAGAAGGACGAGATCCTCGCCGCGGTCCGCGACCACCAGTTGGTGATCATCGCGGGCGAGACGGGCTCCGGCAAGACGACCCAGATCCCGAAGATCTGCATGGAGCTGGGCCGCGGCCTGCGCGGTGTGATCGGCCACACCCAGCCGCGCCGGATCGCGGCGCGCACGGTCGCCGAGCGGGTGGCCGAGGAGCTCGGCTCGCAGCTCGGCGAGGCGGTCGGCTGGAAGGTGCGCTTCACCGATCAGGTGCAGGACCACACGCTGGTCAAGCTGATGACGGACGGCATCCTGCTGGCGGAGATCCAGCAGGACCGCGAGCTGCGCCAGTACGACACGCTCATCATCGACGAGGCGCACGAGCGCTCCCTGAACATCGACTTCCTGCTGGGGTACCTGGCGCAGCTGCTGCCCAAGCGGCCGGACCTGAAGGTGATCATCACCTCGGCCACCATCGATCCGGAGCGGTTCTCGCGGCACTTCGGGGACGCGCCGATCGTGGAGGTCAGCGGCCGGACATATCCGGTGGAGGTGCGCTACCGGCCCCTGGAGGAGGGCGCGGGGAGCGGCGACGAGGGGGAGGACGGCGAGGCGGCCGGGACCGGCGGCGGCGACCGGGACCAGGTCACGGCCATCTGCGACGCGGTGGACGAGCTGCATGCCGAGGGTCCCGGCGACGTCCTGGTCTTCCTCTCCGGTGAGCGGGAGATCCGGGACACGGCGGATGCGCTGGAGAAGAAGTTCGCCCGCGGCCAGGGCCCGCGCCCCGGCGGCGGCACCGAGGTGCTGCCGCTGTACGCGCGGCTCTCCAACGCCGAGCAGCACCGGGTCTTCCAGCCGCACTCGGGGCGCCGGATCGTGCTGGCGACGAACGTGGCGGAGACGTCACTGACGGTCCCGGGCATCAAGTACGTGATCGATCCGGGTACGGCCCGCATCTCGCGCTACAGCCACCGCACCAAGGTGCAGCGGCTGCCGATCGAGCGGGTCAGCCAGGCGAGCGCCGACCAGCGCAAGGGCCGCTCCGGCCGGACGTCGGACGGCATCTGCATCCGGCTCTACTCGGAGGAGGATTTCCTCGCGCGGCCCGAGTTCACCGACCCGGAGATCCTGCGGACGAACCTGGCTTCGGTGATTCTGCAGATGACGGCCGCGGGGCTGGGGGACATCGAGAAGTTCCCGTTCATCGATCCGCCGGACCACCGCAGCATCAAGGCGGGCGTGCAGCTCCTGGAGGAGCTGGGTGCGCTGGAGGCGAAGACGCGGAAGCTGACGCCGCTGGGCCGCCGGCTGTCCCAGCTGCCCGTCGACCCGCGGCTGGCCCGGATGGTGCTGGAGGCCGACCGGAACGGCTGCCTGCACGAGGTGATGGTGATCGCGGCGGCGCTCTCCATCCAGGATCCGCGGGAGCGGCCCTCGGACAAGCAGCAGCAGGCCGACCAGCAGCACGCCCGGTTCAAGGACGAGACCAGCGACTTCCTGGCGTTCCTCAACCTGTGGCGCTATGTGCGCCAGCAGCAGCGTGAGCTGTCGTCCTCCGCCTTCCGCCGGATGTGCAAGGCGGAGTTCCTCAACTACCTGCGGATACGCGAGTGGCAGGACATCCACAGCCAGCTCCGCCAGGTCGCCAGGACGCTGAAGGTCCACTCGGCCGGGGGCCGCGGGCCGGAGCCGGGTGCCGGGCAGGAGGCGGCGCCCGACGCCGTCCACCGGTCGCTGCTGGCGGGTCTGCTCTCGCACGTCGGGCTGAAGGGCGGCGGGCTGGAGGGCGGGAAGGACTCCGGCAAGAACGAGTATCTGGGGGCGCGCGGCGCCAAGTTCGCGGTCTTCCCCGGGTCCGCGCTGTTCAAGAAGCCGCCGCGCTGGGTGATGTCGGCGGAGCTGGTGGAGACCTCACGGCTGTGGGCGCGGGTCAACGCGCGGATCGAGCCCGAGTGGATCGAGCCGCTGGCGCAGCATCTGGTCAAACGCACCTACAGCGAGCCGCACTGGGAGCAGAAGCAGGCGTCGGTGGTGGCCTACGAGCGGGTGACGCTGTACGGCGTGCCGATCGTCGCCCAGCGGAAGGTCGACTACGGCCGGATCGACGCGGAGACCTCCCGCGACCTGTTCCTTCGCAACGCGTTGGTGGAGGGCGACTGGCGGACCCATCACCAGTTCTTCCACGACAACCGCAAGCTGCTGGACGAGGTCGAGGACCTGGAGCACCGCGCCCGGCGCCGCGACATCCTGGTGGACGACGAGACGCTGTACGACTTCTACGACCAGCGGGTGCCGGACCACGTCGTCTCCGGGGCGCACTTCGACTCCTGGTGGAAGAAGAAACGCCGCGAAGAGCCCGATCTGCTGAACTTCGAGAAGTCGATGCTCATCAGCGACCGGGCCGAGGAGGTCTCCGCCGCCGACTACCCGGACGTGTGGCGGCAGGGCGGCCTCGCGCTGCCGGTGACGTACCAGTTCGAGCCGGGAACGGACGCGGACGGGGTGACCGTGCACGTGCCGCTCCAGGTGCTGAACCAGGTCACCGCCGAGGGCTTCGACTGGCAGATCCCCGGGCTGCGCCAGGACGTGGTCACCGAGCTGATCCGCTCGCTGCCCAAGGCGATCCGGCGGCATTACGTCCCCGCTCCCGATCACGCCAGGGAGTTCCTGCGCCGCACCTCGCCGCAGCCCGAGCCGCTGGTGTGGACGCTGGCGCGGGAGCTGCAGCGGAGGGTCGGGGTCCCCCTGACGGCCCAGGACTTCGATCCGGCCAAGGTGCCCGACCATCTGAAGGTCACCTTCCGGGTCACCGACGAGCGGCGCCGCACGCTGGCGGAGGGCAAGGACGTCGAGGCGCTGCAGGTCCGGCTCAAGTCGCAGACGCAGACGGCGATCTCCCGGGCGTTCGACTCGTCCGCGCGGGCCGCGCGCAAGAAGGGCCGCAGGGCCGCCGAGGACGGCACCCCGGCCCGCGAGGAGGCACCGGCGCAGGCACCGGCGCAGGCACCGGCGCTCCAGCGCACGGGGCTGACGCAGTGGACGCTGGGGGCGCTCCCCCGCACCTTCGAGACCCGGCGCGCCGGGCAGCCGGTGAAGGCGTACCCGGCGCTGGTGGACGAGGGCTCCTCGGTGGCGGTGCGGTTGTACGACACCGAGGCGGAGCAGCACACCGCGATGTGGCGCGGCACCCGGCGCCTGATCCTGCTGAACCTGCCCTCCGATCCGACGAAGTTCGCGCAGTCGAAGCTGGGCAATCAGCAGAAGCTGGCCCTGTCCCGGTCGCCGCACGGGAGCGTGCAGGCGCTGTTCGAGGACTGTGTGGCGGCCACGGTGGACCGGCTGGTGGCGGCGCACGGCGGACCGGCCTGGGACGAGGAGTCCTTCCGCAAGCTGTTCGACGCCGTCCGTACGGACGTGGTGGACGCGACGCTGCGCACGGTGCAGCAGGTGCAGGAGGTGCTGGCGGCCTGGCACTCGTGCGAGGGCCGGCTGCGCGCGACGACCAGCCCGGTGCTGGCCGATTCCGTCGCGGACGTCCGGCAGCAGCTCGCGGAGCTGATCAAGCCGGGTTTCGTGGCCGAGCACGGTGCGGCCCGGCTGCCGCATCTGATGCGCTACCTCGTCGCCGCCGACCGGCGCCTCCAGCAGCTTCCGCACCATGTGGAACGGGATCGGACGCGGATGGCCAAGGTGCACGAGATGCGGGACGAATACCTCTGGCTGCTCGAGCAGTTCCCCCCGGGGCGTGCGGTGCCGCAGGCGGCGCGGGAGATCCGGTGGATGATCGAGGAGCTGCGGGTCAGCTACTTCGCCCACGCTCTGGGCACGGCATACCCGGTCTCCGACAAGCGGATCGTGAAGGCGGTGGACGCCGCGGCCCCATGACGGATCCACACACCGCGGGTGGCCGCGATACCACTCAGGGTGAATTCGCTCCCGGCCCCTGACCTGCTGTAGAGTTCCATCTCGCGAGGTCCTGTGGAGCAGTTTGGAGTGCTCGCCACCCTGTCAAGGTGGAGGCCGCGGGTTCAAATCCCGTCAGGACCGCATCGATTCGAGAGCCCGGCAGTCTTCGACTGCCGGGCTCTCTCGCGTTCGTCGGCTCCGCCGCGGGCCCTGTCACCCGGATCTCCCGGAAGCCCCTGCCGCCGCGGAACCCTGCCGTCCCCGGGGCCTCGGCCGTCCCGAAACCTCCGTCGATGTTTGACGGGCCGGGGGCCGGGGGGTAGTCCTGGCACGGGAGGAGGTGACCCGTGATCGAGGAATCCGCGCACGGAGCGCGGCAGGAAGCGCGAGCACTCCTGCGGGCTCATCTCGCGACCGCGGGGCGGCGACGCCATGCGGCCCGGCACTGTCCGCTCTGCCACCGACTGCTGCGGCTGGCGATGGCGGGCCCGGGGAAGGCCGGCCGGAAACGCAAGTGACGGACGAGGCACCGTCGTTGGCCCACTACCGCACCGAGAGTGATCATCACAACACCTGCCCGATGTGACGGGTATCACCCGGACTACCGGTACCGGGCGGGAACTTGAGCACCCCTCAGACAGCCTCAATTTAATATGTGCAATTGCACCGGGCACGGAACCGACCGCACAGCCGCGCGCACAACCACTCAGGGGCACCCGTCGAAGCGCAGGACGGCGCAGCAGGCCGGCCGGAGAGCACGCATCGAACGGCCCCTGGCACAGCGATTCGGGACACTGGTTCGCGGACACAAAAAAGATCGCGCTGGACCCGGCGGAGTCCAGCGCGATCAACGGGGAGCCGCTGTTGGGGCAGCGGTTCGGCCGCGTGGTGCGCAGTGGGCGAATCGTGGGGTGGGGCCCCGGAAAACGCCCCTGTGTGGTGCTGTTGCGCCTGCTCAGGAACCCTGATCAGGCTTCGCTGCGCTGCTGCGGGATACCCGCGAGCAGGGCGCGAACCTCCGCTTCGCGGTAGCGGCGGTGCCCTCCGAGCGTGCGGATGGACGTGAGCTTGCCCGCCTTTGCCCAGCGCGTGACCGTCTTGGGGTCCACGCGGAACATCGTGGCAACCTCAGCCGGGGTCAGCAGCGGCTCGGTATCAGGGGTGCGAGCGGTCATGAGCGGCCTCCTCGGGAGAACCGAACCATCACGGTTCTTTCCTCTAAATTCTGCACCTTGACCCGCGTTGCCCGATATGGCGGACGCGAGCCGAGTCGGTTATAGGACGAACGGCTTGTCCTCGGCACTACAACTACACCATCTGTCCAGCCACGTCGGCCAAACCGATGGAATTGCCCTCTCAGGTGTTCAACCTCGGCGGAAGCCGATGGACCGTCCCATAGCGGACAGTCACCCCCCTGTGACGATCAGTCACAACAGGGAGCAAGGGGCATCAGACCCACCAAGGAGCGCAATACCGATCTATCCGCCCTTAGTTGGACGGAAGGAGCCCCGTGCGGACTCCTTGTCCTATTTTGACACGAGGGGTAGCTCTGAGAGCAAGACCCGTTTAAGTGCAATCCGTCACGCTTGAGGCAATCACCCGGTTCGGGACGTAGGTCCCACTCCTCCCACAGGGCCCGCTCCGGACGGCCGCCGCTCCCCCGCCCCGGACCCGGAAGCGGCCCGGAAGCGGCCCCGGACGCCCGGCAGGGGGCGGCGCGCCTCAGCTCGCGTACTGGAGCTGGCGAACCGCCCTCCAGCGCGCTGTCAGCCGCTCGTAGGCCGCACCGGCACGCTCACCGTCGCCGGCGCGGAGAGCCGCGAGGCCCTCCGCGACATCGGCGGCGGAGCGGTCGCCCGCCAACTGCTCCTCGGAGATGGCGTGGGCCAGCCCGCCGTAGTCCAGTTCGACCAGAGAGCGCGGATGGAACTCCTCCAGCCAGCGGCCCACGTCGATCAGTCCCTCGACGAGCGGTCCCTCCTCCAGTTCCTCGCGGAGCACCTTCAGACCGCGGGCGAGGCGGCGCCTCGCCTGGACCATGGGCGTGCGATAACGGAAAACGAACTGCTGTCCGCTCTTCTGACCGGATTCCGGCTTCGCAAACTCCCTTTCTTCGTCGTCGAAGAGAACGAACCAGCGCACCGGCACATGCCACAGCGCGGTACGGATCCAGGGCCGCGCGTCCGGGTTGCGCTCCCGCCACTCTTCGTAGTCGGCCACGGCCTGCCGCCGCACCACCGGCGGCAGCGCCGCGTCCAGCACCGACTGCGGCAGGTCGATCTCCCGGTCCTCGGCGGCCTGGGTGAGGGCGGCCAGGGCCTGCCAGCTCCGCAGCCGGGTGCGCCAGGGGCAGACGCACGTGACGCCGTCCACCTCCGTCACGAACGCCTCGGCGCTCTCGCCGGCCGGCACCGCCACGGGCGGCACCGGGATCAAGTCCGCCAGCGCGCGGCGGATTTCGTCCTGCGCGGTCGGGAGGGGCCGCTTTTTCGCATACGCGATCCAGTGCGAGCGCTCCGGCTCGGGGAAGGCCGCCAGCGGTTCGTAGACCCGCAGGTACGCCGCGTACGGGACGACGACGGACGCATTCTCAGCCACGCATTGCCTCCAAGCTCCACGCCTCCACATGCCGGTCTCATGAGCGAGCCTGGGAGACAGTTGACTACCCCGATCGTGGGACCGCAACGTGCCCGTGACGCGCAGGTCGTACGCTGCTTCCCGACCGGCCCTCCCCGGGCTACGACTGCCACAAGCGGCGCGTCCGCCGAGGGCTACGACGCGATTCCAGGAGTCACTACCGTGATCGAGGTATCACCTTCTGCAAGCGTTCCCGCCGGAGCCCCCGCCGGGGACCCGGTCATCAGCACGCTCTTCCGCTCCGAACAGGGCGGACACGAGCAGGTCGTGCTCTGCCAGGACCGGCCCAGCGGACTGAAGGCCGTCATCGCGCTGCACTCCACCGCGCTCGGTCCGGCGCTGGGCGGCACCCGCTTCCACGCCTACCCGGGCTCGGCCGACCCCGAGCAGGCCGCGGTACTCGACGCGCTGAATCTCGCGCGCGGGATGTCCTACAAGAACGCGCTGGCCGGTCTCGACCACGGCGGCGGCAAGGCTGTGATCATCGGTGATCCCGAGCAGATCAAGACCGAAGCCCTGCTGCGGGCGTACGGCCGCTTCGTCGCCTCCCTCGGCGGACGCTATGTGACCGCCTGCGACGTCGGCACCTATGTGCAGGACATGGACGTCGTGGCCCGGGAGTGCCGCTGGACGACCGGCCGCTCGCCGGAGAACGGCGGCGCGGGCGACTCCTCGGTGCTCACCGCCTTCGGCGTCTTCCAGGGCATGCGGGCCTGTGCGCAGCAGCTCTGGGGCGCGCCCACGCTGCGCGGCCGGCTGGTCGGGATCGCGGGGGTCGGCAAGGTCGGCAAGCACCTGGTGGGACACCTGCTGGAGGACGGTGCCCGGGTGGTGGTCACGGACGTCCGCGAGGAGTCGGTACGCACGGTGCTGGCCGCGCATCCGGGTGCCCCGGTGTCGGCCGCCGCCGACACCGACGCGCTGATCCGCACCGAGGGGCTGGACCTGTACGCGCCGTGCGCCCTGGGCGGCGCGCTGAGCGAGAAGACGGTGCCGGTGCTCACCGCGGCGGCCGTCTGCGGCGCCGCCAACAACCAGCTCGCACACCCCGGGGTGGAGAAGGACCTGGCCGAGCGCGGCATCCTCTACGCGCCCGACTACGTGGTCAACGCGGGCGGCGTGATCCAGGTCGCGGACGAGCTCCACGGCTTTGATTTCGCACGTGCGAAGGCAAAGGCGGAGAAGATCCACGCGACGACGGTGGCCATTTTCGAACGGGCGGAAGCGGACGGAGTTCCTCCGGTCGTCGCCGCCGACCGGCTCGCCGAACAGCGCATGAGCCGCTGACGCAGCCGGGAACAGCCCGGTGGACGGCGGAGGGAACCACCGTGACAGTGGTCTCACCACCCCGCGGCGGGTCCCTCCGCTACAGGAAGGTAAAATCACCACTGACCAGCACGAGAAGGGTCGACGGGCGCGTCGGACGGCGGCCGCGTCATGCGGGCGACGTACCGTACGGCGGCGGAAGCAGGTACCGTTGAAGCCCTGAGTACCGGTCTCTCGCTCGAGAGGCCGCTATGAACCATGAACGCGTGTCAAGACTCTGGGGCCGTCGAGCCCCGTCGTTGAGGGGGTCGAGCCATGGGGCGCGGCCGGGCCAAGGCCAAGCAGACGAAGGTCGCCCGCCAGCTGAAGTACAACACTGGCGGGACAGACCTATCGCGCCTGGCCGAGGAGCTGGGCGCATCGACATCGAACGAGTCGCCGAACGGCGAACGCTTCGAGGACGATGAGCAGGACGACCCGTACGCACAGTACGTGGATCTGTACGACGAAGAGGAGGACGACGACGCGGGTGCGCCCGGGTCGTCGGACCCCCGGTCGAAGCGCCGCGGCGCCTGACGTTCGCCCGTACTGACCCGGTCCGGCGGTCGCCGGACCGGGTTCTGGCGTGCGCCGGGGCCCCGCGGCACGGAGCCGACGCGCGCCGCGGAACTGGTGGGCCGCTCGGGCAGCCGTCCGGCGGCAGCCGCCCACGGAGGCCGCACGGTGCCCGCCGGAGAACGCTCAGCGTGCATAGTCACCCGTGAGGGTGACCGCTTCCGTGCGGTCCCCGCGTTCAGTGATCTCCCCCGCCACCCAGGCGTCCACGCCCCGGTCGGCCAGCGTCGCCAGGGTGCTGTCCACCGAAGCGCGGGGCACGACGGCGACCATGCCGACGCCCATGTTCAGGGTCTTCTCCAGCTCGTCCCGCGCCACCCCGCCGGCTCCGGCGACCACGTCGAACACCGCGCCGGGTGTCCAGGTCGAGCGGTCCACGGCGGCGTGCAGCCCCTCGGGAACGACCCGCGCCAGATTGCTGGCCAGTCCGCCCCCGGTGACGTGCGAGAACGCGTGCACCTCGGTGGTGCGGGTCAGCTCCAGGCAGTCCAGCGAATAGATCTTCGTCGGCTCCAGCAGTTCCTCGCCCAGGGTGCGGCCGAACTCGGGCACCTGCCGGTCCAGCTCCCAGCCGGCGCGGTCGAAGACCACGTGCCGCACCAGCGAGTACCCGTTCGAGTGAAGCCCGGAGGAGGCCATGGCGATCACCACGTCCCCCGTACGGATGCGATCGGGCCCCAGCAGCGCGTCGGCCTCCACCACGCCGGTGCCCGCACCCGCCACGTCGTACTCGTCCGGCCCCAGCAGCCCCGGGTGCTCCGCCGTCTCGCCGCCCACCAGCGAGCAGCCCGCCAGCACGCAGCCCTCGGCGATCCCCTTGACGAGGTGCGCCACCCGCTCGGGGACGACCTTGCCCACGCAGATGTAGTCCGTCATGAACAGCGGCTCGGCACCGCAGACGACCAGGTCGTCCACGACCATCGCCACCAGGTCGTGGCCGATCGTGTCGTGCACGTCCATGCGCTGCGCGATGGCGACCTTGGTGCCGACACCGTCGGTGGCCGACGCGAGCAGCGGGCGCGCGTAGCCCTTGAGCCGGGACGCGTCGAAGAGACCGGCGAAGCCCCCGAGCGCACCGATCGACTCGGGGCGCCGGGTCTTGGCGACCCACTCCTTCATGAGCGTCACGGCACGGTCGCCGGCCTCGATGTCGACGCCGGCGGCGGCATAGCTGACGCCTTCGCTGTGTGTCATCGGTACGTCTCTCGTGTGGGGGTGCGGAAGGGGGAGCGGGACCGGCACCGCCGGCAGGCCGCCGCGCCGCGGGTCCGGTGCCCCGCCGCCCCCGCGCCCGACGGCACCGCGGGCAGCGGGTGGCCGGACGCGGCGGGACGGGGCGGGGTACGCACGGTGCGGGCGGGGCGACGCGGGCAGCTAGGGACGCTTCAGCGCGTCCGCGGCACCCACACCCGAGGCGAGGGTGTTGACGCCGTCGACGTCGGAGCCCGCCTCGGCTTCGAGCAGGTGCTTGCCCAGCAGTTCGGGGTCGGGCAGCTCCATCGGGTACTCCCCGTCGAAGCAGGCCCGGCAGAGCTGGTCCTTGGGGATCGTGGTCGCCTCGATCATCCCGTCGGTGGAGATGTAGGAGAGCGAGTCGGCCCCCAGCGACTTGCCGATCTCATCGGTCGACAGCCCGTTGGCGATCAGTTCGGCGCGGGTGGCGAAGTCGATGCCGAAGAAGCAGGGCCACTTGATCGGCGGCGAGGAGATCCGCACGTGCACCTCGGTCGCCCCGGCCTCGCGCAGCATCCGCACCAGGGCGCGCTGCGTGTTGCCGCGGACGATCGAGTCGTCCACGACGACCAGCCGCTTGCCCCGGATGACCTCCCGGAGCGGGTTGAGCTTGAGGCGGATGCCGAGCTGGCGGATGGTCTGCGAGGGCTGGATGAAGGTACGGCCCACGTAGCTGTTCTTGACCAGGCCGGAGCCGTACGGGATACCGCTGGCCTCCGCGTAGCCGATCGCGGCGGGAGTGCCGGACTCCGGGGTCGCTATCACCAGGTCGGCGTCGGCCGGGGCCTCGGCGGCGAGCTTGCGGCCCATCTCCACCCGGGAGAGGTACACGTTCCGGCCCGCGATGTCGGTGTCCGGGCGGGCCAGATAGACGTACTCGAAGACACAGCCCTTCGGCTTTGCTTCGGCGAACCTTTGGCTGCGCAGTCCGTCCTCGTCGATGGCGACCAGTTCGCCCGGCTCGATCTCCCGGATGAAGCTCGCGCCGACGATGTCCAGCGCCGAGGTCTCACTGGCCACCACCCAGCCGCGCTCCAGGCGGCCGAGCACCAGCGGCCGGATGCCCTGCGGGTCCCGGGTCGCGTAGAGCGTGTCCTCGTCCATGAAGACCATCGAGAACGCGCCCCTGACCTGCGGCAGCACCAGCGGCGCCGCCTCCTCGACCGTGAGCGGCTTGCCGTCCGCGTCGGTCTGGCCCGCGAGCAGCGCGGTGACCAGGTCGGTGTCGTTGGTGGCCGCCACCTGGGTGGCCCGGCCGCCCGGCACATCGGCCTGCTCGGCCACCAGCTCCGCCAGCCGCGCCGTGTTGACCAGGTTGCCGTTGTGACCCAGGGCGATCGAACCGTGGGCGGTGGCGCGGAACGTGGGCTGGGCGTTCTCCCAGACCGAGGCGCCTGTCGTCGAGTAGCGCGCGTGACCCACGGCGATGTGGCCGCGCAGGGATCCGAGGGAGGTTTCGTCGAAGACCTGTGAGACCAGGCCCATGTCCTTGAACACCAGGATCTGGGAACCGTTGCTCACTGCGATGCCCGCGGACTCCTGACCGCGGTGTTGCAGGGCGTACAGGCCGAAATACGTGAGCTTCGCGACCTCTTCCCCCGGCGCCCAGACCCCGAAGACGCCGCATGCGTCCTGAGGGCCCTTCTCACCGGGGAGGAGGTCGTGGCTGAGCTTTCCGTCACCACGTGGCACGCTTCGAGTCTACGGCCAGCCACCGGCTACGCCGAACCCGGGACCTGTGACCTTCAGCCCAGTACCGGCAGCACCGGCGACAGATCGGCCCGGGCGCCGCTCGCGGTCAGCTGCGGGCCGGCCAGCGCCTCGGCCCAGGCGACCCGGCCGGTGGCCAGCCTGAGCCAGGTCAGCGGGTCGGTCTCGACGACGTTCGGCGGGGTGCCGCGGGTGTGCCGGGGCCCCTCGACGGCCTGGACGACGGCGAACGGCGGGATCCGCACCTCCACCGAGGCGCCCGGCGCCTTGGCCGCCAGCGCGTCCGCGAGCAGCCGGACCGCGGCCGCCGTCGCCTGCCGGTCCAACGCGATCCGCAGCCCGGTGGCCCGGGCCAGGTCGTCGCTGTGCACCACCAGCTCCACCAGCCGGGTCACGGTGTAGTCGAGCATCCGCATCGTGCCGAACGCGTGCGGGACCAGCAGGTCCTCGCGCACACAGGACTCCAGGACCGGCTCCAGATCGGCGACGGCCCGGTCGATGCGCTCCGGGCCGTCGGGCGAGGCCACCGCCTCCGCACGGGTCTCCTCGTCCAGCACCTCGGCGCGGGTCGCCGCCGCGAGGGCCCACCGGGAGAGGGTGACCTGCGGGGCCTGGCCAGAGACCTCCGTCCCCGGCCTGCCCAGCAGGCGGGGCACCGAGTCGATCTGCCGGGCGAGGTGGACGAGCAGGTGGTGCACATCCCAGCCGGGCAGCCCGGACGGGAGGGCGTGCTGCTCCGGTGCGAGGCGGTGCGCGGCGTCGGCCACGGCCTCGACCTGGTTGATGAGCGCCGTGCGGACGCGGGTCGGGTCGTAGGTACGCCGGTCTCTTCCGGTCGGGGCGGTGCGTCGGGCGGGCGGCATACGCGTGAGATTAGCGGGCCGCACACTTCCGCGCCCTCCCGCCCTGCGGAGGGCGGGAGGGCGCGGGCCGGGGCCGGGACGGGCCTCGGCCCGTCGGTCAGGGCCGGGACCGATCAGCCGAAGAGCTCCGGGATCGTGGCCTCGTGGTGGCGCCGCAGCTCCGCCAGCGGAAGCGAGAACTGGCCCTGGACCTCCAGCGCCTCCCCGTCCACCACGCCGATGCGCGCCGCGGGCAGCCCGCGCGCCGCGCACATGTCGGTGAACCGGACCTCCTCGCTGCGCGGCACGGCCACCAGCGCCCGGCCCTGCGACTCCGAGAAGAGGAAGACGAAGGGGTCGAGCCCGTCCGGGACGACGATCCGGGCACCCCTGCCGCCCTTGAGGCAGGACTCGGCCAGGGCCTGGACGACGCCGCCGTCCGAGACGTCGTGCGCCGCGTCGACCATGCCGTCGCGGGACGCGGAGATCAGGATCTGCGCCAGCAGCCGCTCCCGCTCCAGGTCGGCACGCGGCGGGCGGCCGCCCAGATGGCCGTGCGCGACCTGGGACCAGGCCGAACCGCCGAACTCCTCGTGCGTGTCGCCCAGCAGGTAGACGAGGTGGCCCTCGTCGCGGAACGCCATCGGGGTGCGCCGGGCGACGTCGTCGATGACGCCCAGTACGCCGACCACCGGGGTCGGGTGGATGGCGGCCTCGCCGGTCTGGTTGTACAGCGAGACATTGCCGCCGGTGACCGGGGTGCCCAGCTCCCGGCAGGCGTCCGCGAGCCCGCGGCACGCCTCGGCGAACTGCCACATCGCGGCGGGGTCCTCGGGGGAGCCGAAGTTGAGGCAGTCGGTGACCGCCAGCGGACGCGCGCCGGTGGCGGCGACGTTGCGGTACGACTCGGCGAGCGCCAGCCGCGCGCCCTCGTAGGGGTCGAGCTTGGCGTACCGGCCGTTGCCGTCGGTGGCGACGGCGACGCCCAGACCCGTCTCCGCGTCGATCCGGATCATGCCGCCGTCCTCGGGCTGCGCCAGCACCGTGTCGCCGAGCACGTAGCGGTCGTACTGGTCGGTGATCCAGGACTTCGCCGCCTGGTTCGGGGAGCCGACCAGGGCGAGCGCGGCGGCCCGCAGCTCCTCGCCGTCCGCCGGCCGGGGCAGCCCGGCCGGGTCGTCGGCCTGCAGCGCGTCCTGCCAGTCGGGGCGTGCGTAGGGGCGCTCGTAGACGGGGCCCTCGTGCGCGACCGTGCGCGGGTCGACGTCGACGATCTTCTCGCCGTGCCAGAAGATCTCCAGCCGGTCGCCGTCGGTCACCTCTCCCACGACGGTGGCGGTGACCTCCCACTTCTCACAGATCTCCAGGAAGCGGTCGACCTTGTCGGGCTCGACGACCGCGCACATCCGCTCCTGGGACTCGGACATCAGGATCTCCTCGGGGGAGAGCGAGGAGTCGCGCAGCGGCACGGTGTCGAGTTCCACCTGCATACCGCCGGAGCCGTTGGAGGCCAGCTCGCTGGTGGCGCAGGAGAGCCCCGCGGCGCCCAGGTCCTGGATGCCGACGACCAGGTCGGCGTGGAACGCCTCCAGGGTGCACTCGATGAGCAGCTTCTCCTGGAAGGGGTCGCCGACCTGCACGGCGGGGCGCTTGCTGGGCTTCTCCGCGTCGAAGGTCTCGGAGGCCAGGATGGAGGCGCCGCCGATGCCGTCGCCGCCGGTCCGCGCGCCGTAGAGGACGACCTTGTTGCCGGTGCCCGCGGCCTTGGCCAGGTGGATGTCCTCGTGCTTCATCACCCCCACGCACAAGGCGTTGACCAACGGGTTTCCCTGGTAGCAGGGGTCGAAGACGACCTCGCCGCCGATGTTGGGCAGGCCCAGGCAGTTGCCGTAGCCACCGATCCCGGCGACGACCCCCGGCAGCACCCGCTTGGTGTCGGGGTGCTCGGCGGCGCCGAACCGCAGCGGGTCCATCACCGCGACCGGGCGGGCGCCCATGGCGATGATGTCGCGGACGATGCCGCCGATACCGGTGGCCGCGCCCTGGTACGGCTCGACGTACGAGGGGTGGTTGTGCGACTCGACCTTGAAGGTCACCGCGTAGCCCTGGCCGACGTCCACCACCCCGGCCTGCTCGCCGATGCCGACGAGCATCGCCTCGGCGCCCGGGCCCTCGGTCGGGGCCTTCTCGCCGAACTGCCGCAGATGCACCTTGCTGCTCTTGTAGGAGCAGTGCTCGGACCACATCACGGAGTACATGGCCAGCTCGGCGCCGGTGGGGCGGCGGCCGAGGATCTCCCGGACGCGGTCGTACTCGTCCTGCTTGAGACCGAGTTCCGCCCAGGGGAGCGCGGTGTCGGGGGTCTGTTCGGCGTGCTTGACGGTGTCGAGCGGGTGGGAACTCATGAGGCGACCAGCTTCTTCAAGGCCGAGGTGAAGAATCCGAGCCCGTCGGTCGTCGGCCCGGTGAGGGCCTCGACCGCGTGCTCCGGATGCGGCATGAGGCCGACCACGTTCCCGGCCCCGTTGGTGATTCCGGCGATGTCCCGGCGCGAGCCGTTGGGGTTGCCGCCGAGGTAGCGGACGACGACCCGGCCCTCCCCCTCCAGCTCGTCCAGGGTGCGCTCGTCGGCGACGTAGCCGCCCTCGCCGTTCTTCAGCGGAACGACGATCTCCTGGCCCTCGGCGTAGTCCGCGGTCCACACGGTCTCCGGGTTCTCGACCCGGAGCCGCTGGTCCCGGCAGACGAAGTGCAGATGATCATTGCGGGTCAACGCGCCCGGCAGGAGATGGGTTTCGCACAGGACCTGGAAACCGTTGCAGATGCCGAGTACCGGCATTCCGGCCTTCGCCTGTTCGACAACCGCCTCCATGATGGGGGAGAAGCGGGCAATTGCGCCGCACCGCAGATAGTCGCCGTAGGAGAATCCGCCCGGCAGCACGACCGCGTCCACCTGCTGCCGGCGCAGGTCCCCGTCTCGGTGCCAGAGGGCGACGGGTTCCGCGCCGGCGATACGCACGGCGCGGCGCGCGTCGCTGTCGTCCAGGGAGCCGGGGAAAGTGACGACGCCGATACGGGTGGTCACGCGACTGCTCCCTCGGATGTCGCGTTCCCGGTGTCGCCGCCGTGCGGGTCCCCGTCACCGGCCGGGCGCTCGCTGCCGTCCGCGTCCTGGACGCGGACGGTGAAGTCCTCGATCACGGTGTTGGCGAGAAACGTCTCGGCGAGTTCGTGTATGCGGGCGAGGGCGTCCGCGTCGACGGGGCCCTCCACTTCGAGTTCGAAGCGCTTGCCCTGGCGGACATCGGAGATGCCCTCGAAACCCAGCCGGGGCAGTGCGCGCTGCACCGCCTGTCCCTGGGGGTCGAGGATCTCCGGCTTCAGCATGACGTCGACGACGACGCGAGCCACAGGTACTCCTAGTGCTTAGCGGGGCGCTGCGCTGGCCAGCGTACCCGGCGCCAGGATCTACGCGCGTTGATATCTCGGCCGGCCGCACCGGGACTTCACGAAGCACTGGGAAAAACGGCAGGAAAAAAGTAGGGTCCCGATTGCGGCCGGAAGCGGAACTCAATTCCGTGGGCCACAATCTTTGTGCGCCCTTTGCACTCCGGTGCCGAAGCGTCGCACACAGTTGAATATGAACCCGTCTCCTACTCGGGTTCGCCTGCATACCCGCCGATCGGCGGGGGCTTGCCGAGGAAGCCGCAATGCCGGGGGACCCCCTTTCGTGATCCTGCAGGAAGGACCGATATCCGTGGCACAGCGCGTAGTGGTCATGCTCTCCGACGACATCGACGGCGGAGAAGCCGCGGAGACGGTCTCCTTCGGCCTCGACGGCAAGACGTACGAGATCGATCTGAACGCCGAGAACGCGAAGCAGCTGCGCACCGAGCTGGCCCCCTTCGTGGAGGCCGGCCGCAAGCGGGCGCGCTCCGGCAAGACCTACCGCCGGACGTCGATCGACCCCGACCCGCGCGCGGTGCGGGCCTGGGCGGAGTCCAACGGGTTCGACGTCCCGGCCCGCGGGCGCATCCCGAAGAAGGTCTACGAGGCGTTCCGCGCCGCGAGCTGACCCGGCGGCCCGCCCCCGGCCGCCCCGGCCGCCCCGGTCGAACCGGTCGGGCCGCGCCGGTCGCGCGCCGCGCGGTCGGGCCGGCCCTCCCCCGCCCGGCGACACCCGCGGCGCCCTCCCCGCGCTCCCCGCGTCACGGGCCCCGAAAGCGGGGCGGCGGTCGGTCCGGAGTGTCCCCCATGGGCGTGACGAACCGGAACGGGCCGGTTCGGGGCTCGACTTGCCAGGGACCCCGGGTGATCGGCTAGAGTCAAGGCACGCCGCGAGGGAAGCCCCCGAGGGAAGACCTCAAGCAAGCGTGCGGGTGTAGCTCAGTAGTAGAGCGCCCTCTTTCCAAGAGGGAGGCGCAGTGTGCGATTCCTGTCACCCGCTCTCCAGTACGGACCTCCGGTCGGAAACGATCAGGTAGAGTATTGGTCGCACCACTCGGTGAAAGCCGGGTGGGGGCAATGCGGACGTAGCTCAGTTGGTAGAGCGCAACCTTGCCAAGGTTGAGGTCGCGAGTTCGAGCCTCGTCGTCCGCTCACTTCGGTAGGAAACGGCCCCGGTCCTCGGACCGGGGCCGTTTCTCGTGCTCGTGCTTGCTGGTGACCGGACGGCCGCTCGTGACCGGACGGGCCGGACTCCTCGTGACCGGACGTCTCGTGGCAGCGCGTCCGTGCTCCCGGCTCCGCGCCCGCGCGACGGCGCTCACCGGTCCGCCCGGCCTCCGACGTCCGCCGCCCTCCGATGACATTCGTCATCCACACCCATGACCGCGCGCACTGCCCTCGCGCCCTGACCGGCGGAAACCTGAAGGCATGGACGCGATCGAGGTCGAAGGACTCAAGCGCCGCTATGCGGGCCGGGCCACGTCCGGGCGCCGCACCGGCGCGACCGAGCAAGGATTCGAGGCGGTACGGGACGTGTCGTTCTCGGTGCGGGAGGGGGAGATCTTCGCGCTGCTGGGCACCAACGGGGCCGGCAAGACCTCCACCGTGGAGGTGCTGGAGGGGCTGGCACGTCCCAGCGCCGGCACCGTACGGGTGCTGGGATTCGACCCGTACGGCGAACGCGCCTTCGTCCGCCCCCGTACCGGAGTGATGCTCCAGGAAGGCGGCTTCCCCTCCGAACTCACCGTCGCGGAGACCGCGACGATGTGGGCCGGCGTCACCAGCGAGGCCCGGCCGCCGCAGGAGGCACTGGAGATCGTCGGGCTCGGTGGCCGGGCCGGCGTACGGGTCAAGCAGCTCTCCGGCGGCGAACGGCGGCGGCTGGATCTGGCACTGGCGCTGACCGGACGGCCCGAGGTGCTCTTCCTGGACGAGCCGACCACCGGCATGGACCCCGAAGGGCGCCGGGACACCGCCGAGTTGGTGCGCAACCTGCGGGCCGAAGGCACCACGGTGCTGCTGACCACCCACTATCTGGAGGAGGCCGAGCAGCTCGCGGACCGGCTGGCGATCATGCAAGCCGGCCGGATCGTGGCCTCGGGGACCCCCGAACAGGTGGTGGCCGAACGCCCCTCCCGGATCACCTTCCGCCTCCCCCGCGGCGTCCCCGCCGAGCGGCTGCCGTTGAACGTACCGGCCGCCGTGGACGGCCGGACGGTGGCGGTGCGGACGCACGAGCTGCAGTGGGCGCTGACCGAGCTGCTGGTATGGGCCCGCGAGTCCGGCATCACGCTGGAGGGACTGCAGGCCCGGTCGGCCTCGCTGGAGGAGGCGTTTTTGGAGATCGCCGAGGCGGGCAACCGGCCGGAATCCGGCCCGGACCGGACGGGTCCGGACACCGGAACGGGCACCGAGGCCGGAGCGGACGACGGAACGGGCACGACGACCGGCGCCGGCACCGGGGCCGGCGCGAGGACGGGGGTTCGGGCATGAGCGGGACGACGACCACGGCACCGGCCGGGAAGCCGGTGCGGAACACCCCTGCGGGGGCGTGGCGCAGGCTGTCGGCGCGCCGGGTGCGGGCGCTGGCCCGCGCGGAGCTGACATTGCTGGTGCGCAACCGGTCCGCGCTGTTCATCGCACTGCTGCTGCCGACCGCGATGGCCTTCTCCCTGAGGTCCACCGCCGCCCAGGCCGATCTGTCCGGCACCGGACTCTCGGTGGGCACCACCGTGCTGCCGGGCGCGGTGGGCATGGTGCTGCTGTTCGCCATCTACAGCAATCTCGTGGGCGTCTATGTGGGCCGCCGCGAGGAGCTGGTGCTCAAGCGGCTGCGCACCGGAGAGGCGGACGATCTGGAGATCCTCGGGGCGGCGGCGCTGCCGTCCGTCACCATCGGGGTCCTCCAGTCGGTGCTGCTGCTGGCGGGCGGGGCCGCGCTGCTGGACGTGGGAGCGCCGGCTCGGCCGGATCTGCTGGTGGCCGGGCTGCTGCTCGGCATGCTGCTGATGGCGACGCTGGCCGCCGCCTCCTCGGCCTTCACCCGCACCATGGAGCTGGCACAGCTCACCCCGATGCCGCTGATGCTGGCGACGTTCGCGGGCTCGGGGGTCTTCATCCCGCTGGAGATCTACCCCGACCGGATCGCCGAGTTCTGCCGCTGGCTGCCGATGACGCCGGTCATGGACCTGCTGCGGAGCGGCTGGACGGAGCAGCTCAGCGGCCCCGAGACGCTGCGGGCGCTCGCGGTCGCGGTGGCCTGGACGGCGCTGGGCGGATACCTGGTGCGCAAGCGGTTCCGGTGGGAGCCCCGCCGCTGACCGGCTGCCCCGGCCCCGGCCCCGGCCCCGGGGCCGGGGCCGGGGCCGGGGCAGCTCCTCGCGGTCGACCTCCCGATCGGGCCCCGCACCGCTTACGGTGGCCGGAGTGCGCCGGAACGAAAGAAGGCGTGCTCCGGAACGGGAGGCGGGCCACCGATGATCCACTGGGGCCGGGAGAAGCGGCGGAAGTGGCAGCGGCGCAGCAAGCTGCAGCAGGTCGAGGCCTCGACGTACTGGCTGCTGCTGCTCTCCCCCTGGATCTTCTACGTGAGCGGTATGCCGCAGTTCGGGGTGCAGGTGGCGGGACCGCAGCCCGCGGCGGTCCTGGAGGGGGCCGTCGTCGTGCTGGGGTTTCTGCAGTGCCTGCTCGGGGTGCGTGGCCTGCGGCGCGGTCTCGACACCTATCTGGGCACCGAGCAGGAGCCGCCGCGCCGGTTGCCGGCCGCCGGACTCGTGACGTTCCTGCTCACCACGGCGCTGGTCACGTTCCTGATCGCGCGGGGCTGGGCGGCGAACGACAATCCGGGGCCCGCGATGGCGCTGTTCGCCGGGCTCCCGAGTCTGACGGGCGTCTACGGGCTCACCGTGCCGCCCCGCCGCTCGGCGGCCCTGACCGCCGGAGGCTGCGTGCTGATCACCGCCGCGTTCGCCGCGGCCGGGGCGACCTGGCCGGCGCTGCTCGGCACGCTGTTCGTCCTGGTGATCGGCGGGCTGGTCGGGATCTTCTCGCCGCGCTGCTCGGCCTGGTACCTCGCGGTGATGCGGGAGCTCGACGAGGCACGGGAGGCGCAGTCGCGGCTCGCGGTCGCGGAGGAGCGGCTGCGCTTCAGCCGCGACCTGCACGACGTGATGGGCCGCGACCTGTCGGTCATCGCGCTCAAGAGCGAGCTGGCCACCCAGCTCGCCCGCCGGGGCGCCGCCTCGGCCGCCGAGCAGATGCGCGAGGTGCAGGAGCTCGCACGCAAGTCGCAGACGGAGGTGCGGGCCGTCGTCCGCGGCTACCGCGAGGCGGGGTTGGAGACCGAACTGGCCGGGGCACGCGCGGTACTGCGGGCGGCGGGGGTGGACTGCCGTATCGAGTCCGCGCAGCCGGGCCTGGGGCTCGACGCGCAGGCGGCGCTGGGCTGGGTGGTGCGCGAAGGGGCCACCAACGTGCTGCGGCACGCCGAGGCGAGCTGCTGCGTGATCCGGCTGACCCGCGACGCGGCCGACGCCACCGCGCTGGTGATGGAGAACGACGGGCTGCGGACGGACCAGGACCGGGCCGGCAGCGGGCTCACCGGCCTCCGGGAACGGCTGGCCGCCGTGGACGGCACGCTGACCGCGGAACGCGACGAGACGGCCCGGCTCTTCCGGCTGCGGGCCGAGATCCCGGCGTCCGGCTCCCGGAGTCGGCGACCGCCGCCGGGGCCGGAGGAGGCGGGGCCGGGTGCGGGGGCGCCCGGCCTCGCCGACGCCGCGGTCGGTGAGGGGACCGGTTCGGCGAGGGGGGAGAACCATGGGTGAGGAATCCGGCGAGGTGCCTGCCGCGTCCGGCGGGGAGGCCGTCCGGGTGCTGCTGGCCGACGACGAGCATCTGATCCGCGGGGCACTGGCCGCCCTGCTGGCGCTGGAGGACGATCTGGTCATCGTCGCCGAGGCGGCCTCCGGACCCGAGGCGCTGGCCATGGCCAGGGCGCACCGCCCGGACGTGGCCGTGCTCGATCTGCAGATGCCGGGCGCCGACGGCCTGCGGGTCGCGGCCACGCTGCGGGAGTCGGTACCGGACTGCCGGACGATGATCGTCACCAGCCACAGCCGGCCGGGGCACCTCAAGCGGGCGCTGGCGGCGGGCGTCCGCGGCTTCGTCCCCAAGACGGCGTCCGCCCAACAGCTCGCGGAGATCATCCGCAGCGTGCACGGCGGGAGCCGGTACGTGGATCCCGAGCTGGCCGCCGACGCCATCAGCGCGGGGGACTCGCCGCTGTCGGCCCGGGAGGCCGAGCTGCTGGAACTGGCCGCGGACGGAGCGCCGATCGCCCGGATCGCCGAGCAGGCGTCGCTGACCCAGGGGACCGTCCGCAACTACCTGTCGGCCGCCGCGGCGAAGCTGGGCGCCGAGAACCGGCACGCGGCCGCCCGGTCAGCCCGCGCACGAGGCTGGATCTGAGACCCGCGGGACGCGGTCCGGCACCGCCTCCGCTCCGGCTATACTGGGCCCCGCGCCACGGCGGCCCCGGTGAGTGGGCCGGCCGACGCGCAGTGTGCGGACGTAGCTCAGTTGGTAGAGCGCAACCTTGCCAAGGTTGAGGTCGCGAGTTCGAGCCTCGTCGTCCGCTCGGCAGACAGCCGTACGGCCCCGGTCATCCGACCGGGGCCGTACGCGTGTCGGGGCCCGGTGCGGGCCGGCCGTCGGCCGCCGCTCCGGGGAGGGGCCGCCGTCTCCGGAAAGGGGGCGCCGCTCCGGGTGTGGCGCGCCCCCTCCCCGGAGTGGCCGCGGGACGGCGTCAGCTCCAGGGGACGCCCGTGAGGCGTTCGTACGCCTCGATGTAGCGGCTGCGGGTGGCCTCGACGACGGCCTCGGGCAGCGCGGGCGGCGGCTGCTCGGAGGTGCGGTCCCAGCCGGATTCGGCGGAGTCCAGCCAGTCGCGGACGTACTGCTTGTCGAACGAGGGCTGGGAGCGTCCCGGCTGCCACTGGTCGGCGGGCCAGAAGCGGGACGAGTCGGGGGTGAGGACCTCGTCGGCGAGGGTGAGCACCGGTTCGCCGTCCTCGGTGCGGTTGTCGTCCCAGCCGAACTCGAACTTGGTGTCGGCCAGGATGATGCCCCGCTCGCGGGCGATGTCGCGGGCGCGGTCGTAGGCGGCGAGGGTGGACTGGCGCAGCGCGGCGGCGGTCTCGGGGCCGAGCCGGCGGGCCACCTCCTCGTAGTCGACGTTCTCGTCGTGCTCGCCGACGGCCGCCTTGGTGGCCGGGGTGAAGAGCGAACCGGGCAGCTCGGAGCCGTTCTCCAGGCCCTCGGGCAGGGCGAGCCCGCAGACGGTGCGGGACTCCTCGTACTCGGCCAGCCCGGACCCGGCCAGATAGCCGCGGGCCACGCACTCGACGGGCAGCATCCGCAGGGAGCGGCAGATCATGGTGCGGCCCGCCCAGTCGGCGGGGGCGCCCGCGGGCACCTCCGTGCTGATCACATGGTTGGGCAGCAGGTCCTCCAGCAGCTCGAACCACCACAGGGACAGCCGGGTGAGGACGCGGCCCTTGTCCGGGATGACGGTCGGCAGCACCCAGTCGAAGGCGGACAGCCGGTCGGTGGCGACCATCACCAGGTCGCCGTCCTCGTTCCGGTAGAGGTCGCGCACCTTGCCCGTGTGCAGGTGCACCAGGCCGGGGACCTGGGCGGGCTCGGGCTTTTCGACGAATCCCGTCACGTTCTCTCCTCAGCGGGGGGCCGGATTCCTGCGGCGCTTCCCACAGGTGCCCCGATTCTTCCTTGTCGCCCGCGCCGGGCGCCGGGCGGTACGGCCCCCGCCGGGTCGACGGCCCGGTGGTTCACCCGCGCAGCCTGGGGCCGGGTACGTCGGCGGCGGGCTCCGGGCGCCGGCACGCGGGTCCGGCGGCGATCCGCGTGGGCGGTCGCGGGGGTCATTCCCTGTGGCAGATGCGGTCCAGGAGGTTGCTGGTGGCGCGCTGGACTCGGGTGTCGATGTAGCCGGGGCGGTCCAGGGCCGGGGACCAGGCGAAGGAGCCGGAGGAGAAGACCAGCGCGCCGGAGGGCGCGCGGTAGAGCGAGGTCTCCTGGTGGCGGAGTGCGCCGGCGCGGTCGCGGTAGGGGGAGTGTGCCAGCAGGATCCGGGAGGTGTGCTGGGGCAGCGCGGTGCGCGGGAAGTAGCGGTCGGCCTCGCCGGCGACGAGACCTGGCAGCTCGTCGCCCTCGTGCGCCTCGGTGGCCGCCCACAGCCAGTGGTCGGCGTTGCGGACGATCAGCGGGTAGGGCTCGGCGACCTGTCCGGCGTACTGGATGCCCAGCAGCGCCTGCTCGGGCTCGCCCTGCTCGCGCCAGAGCGCGGGGCGCCCGGGTCCGCGCCGTTTTCGGCAGGTCAACAGCCGGTCGGTGGCGCCGGAGGGCAGCGCTTCGAGCTCCACTTGCCAGTACATGGTGTTGGCGGAGAGGAAGACCAGCGACGTGCCGCTGTCCCGCGCTCGTTCGGCCGCCCGGCGCATCGGGACGGACCAGTACTCGTCGTGGCCGGGGAAGACCAGGGCCCGGTAACGGGTGGGGTCGATGTGCCCGGCGTGCAGGTCGCGGGTATCGGCGTAGGCCAGGTCGTAGCCGTACCGCTCGGCCCAGCGGATGAAGTCGTAGGCGTGCCCGACGTGCAGGGGAAGGCCGGAGCCGGCGTAGGGGCGGTCGAACGAGACGGTCATCGCCGCCTCGCTCTCGCCGATCAGCCGGCCCTCCGCGTCCCAGGCGTGGTAGAGGCTCGCGCCGGTGCGGCCGTCCTCGGGGAAGAGGTTGTACGCCTGCCACGTCACGTCCGGGAGGATCAACAGCAGATCGGCCGGGTCACGGTCCCGGACGGTGAAGGGGATGTGCGAGCGGTGCCCGTCGGCCGTGGTCAGCACGGCGACGTAGGCACCGGTGGACCAGTAGTCGGGGATCTGGAGGCGCCAGGAGAGCCACCAGTGGTGGCAGGAGACGGTGCGCTCGGCGGTGAGCGGCGCGGGCTGCTGGATGCCGGACAGCCGCGGGCTGGTCGTGACCTTGGTGGCACCCGCGCCGCCGTAGTGGCCGATCCGGTAGACGTCGACGCTGAAGGGCTGCGGTGGATTGACGGTGATCCGGAAGTCGAGGGACTCGCCGGGCGGTGTGCCGCCCGCCGCCGAGGCGAAGCCCTTGATCTGGCAGCGCACATCGTCCGCTGCGGGCGGGGCGCTGCTGGAGAGGCCGCGGCTCCGGGGGCGGGGTACGGTCTGCCCGCCGCCGGCCAGCTCACGCACCAGTTCGGGGGTGCGGGAGGTCTGGCCGGGAGCCGGGTCGACGCAGTCCACGTACCAGGGGACGAGCCGGCCGTTCTCGAAGTAGTTCTCGCTCACTCGCAGCCACGGCAGGGGGCCCTGGCCGAAGGGGTCGGTCACGGCGTGCGCCAGCGCACCCGACTCCCAGCGCCGGGTCGGCTCGGTCGGTCCGGTCGCCTCGGCGGCCTCGTGGACGAGTGACGCGGGCTGCTGCTCGGTCCGCTCGGCTTCCCGTACGGGCTGTCCGGTCCGCTCGATTCCCATCGCTGCTCCCTCCCCGTACCCTCGCTGCGCTCGATGTGACGGCAGACAGCACATCACACTACGCAAGGGTGTGGTCACCCTTCGTCGCCAAATGGCTGGAGATGATCTTCAGACGAGCCGCACGGGCTTCTCCGGCCGCACTCCGGCCACCGCCAACCAGTCCCGCAGCCCCTCCGCCTCACCGTCCTCGACGAGAGCGAGCACCAGCGAGGGCAGCTCGCCCGCGCGCTCGCCGTCGACGTAGAGCGCCGGTCCGTCCAGCCAGTCCAGCCCCGGTACCGCCTCGGCCGTGTCGACGGCGGCGCAGCAGACGACGGCGGTGACGTGGTCGGCCAGTAGTTCCTTGCCGCTCCGCGGCGGCTGCAGTGGCAGTCCCATCGGTGCCAAGGGCGCGAGATGTGCGCCCCCGGTACCCGGCGGGGGCTCCGCGCCGGGGCTCGCACCGAGGCCACCGGGGGCGCTCACCGCATCCTCGCGCGCCACTTCCGCACTGATACGCGCTGCCAGAGCGTCGGTTCCGCCCGCCGCGGCGAACCTGTCGAGTACCCGCGCCAGCGTGGGCCCCGCCCACTCCGAGCCCGCCTCCTCGGCGGACGCCCCACTCGGCGCTCCACTCCCACCGGAGGGCGGTGCACAGGCGGAGGGCGGCAGCCGACGGCCGACCGGCACCGCGGATGTCGTGGCAGCGGAGGCCGAAGCCGCGGCACTCGCAGCCGACCTGGACGCGCCCACCGGCTCCGCGGGGCCGAGCGCGTCCAGCGCGGCGAAGAGGCGGGCGGCCTCCGCGCGCCAGATGCGGTCGACGACCTCCTCCGGATACGCCGCCCAGTCCACCGGCGTCCACTCCGGCGCCGGGCCGTGCCCGCCGGCCGCCGCGGGCGCCGGAGGGCACGGCCCCAGGAAGATCCGAGCGGCGAGCAGCGAGACAGCGCCGTCCGTGCTGCCGGGCTCCTTCAGCAGGTCGCAGGCGGGACGTTCGCCGAGCCGCGAGGTGAAACCCGCCGCGAGCCGGTCGCGGCGGGACAGCTCGGTCAGCGCCGAGACCACCCCCGCGTCGAGCCGGGTGGGCCACAGGCCGAGCCGCCAGGCGGGCAGCGCCACCCGGGTCAGCAGCCGGTCCCAGCCGGCATAGGCGAGGCCGACCTGTTCCTGCGCCGCGACCCGCAACCCCTGGTCGACGGCCTGGGCGCGGTCGGCCGCGGCAGCGGCGACGCCCTGCTCCATCGCGGCGGCGTGCGGTCCGGCGGCGCGCAGCATCAGCCGGGCGACCGGCCCCACCGCACGGTGCACCGCGCGGCGCAGCGGTGCCGCGCATCCGCGCACCACCCGCGCGAGCGCCCCGGGGGCCCGGAGCGCGGGTGCGCCCGGCCCGTCCGCCGCCGGGCCATCACCGTGCCACGGGTCCGCGGGGCGCTGGGCGTTGGCCACCGCCGCGTCCAGCCCTCGAACGACCCGGCGGGCCGCCGCTATGTCGGGGTGGGCGGAGGGGCCGGTGCCGGCGACCACCGGGGCGAGCAGCGCGCGCAGTTCGGCGACGCGCATCCACCACAGGAACGGTGAGCCGATGACCAGCACGGGGGCCGCACCCCGGGCGCCGCCCGCGCGCGCGTGTGAGCGGTCCTCCAGCCAGCTGTCGCAGTCCGGGGTGAGCGCGATGGCGGAGGGCGCGGGGACTTCCAGCCGGTCGGCGAGGTCGCGGACCAGCGCGTGCAGGTCGGGGGCCGCGGGCTCCTCGACCGGCACCGTCGGGGAGACGGCCGGCCGGCCGCGGGCGATGGCGAGCCCGGCGACCGCCGCGCAGGCGAGAACGGCGACGGCGAAGCCGCTCACGGTCCAGCGCGCCGTCTCCCAGCCGGGGCCGAACTGCCCCGTCGTGCGCCCCGTCCAGAGGATCACCGCGGCGGCGGCCGGGAGCAGCGCCAGGGCGAGCACCGTGCTGCGCACCCGCAGCACGGCGAGGGCGTGCGCGCGCGCCGAACGCACCCCTGCTCGGCTGCCGGGACCAAGACCCTCTGAACCGCGCACGTCTCACCCCCGCACCTTCGGGTCCGCCACCGGACTTTCCGGCTTCCACCCACTGTGTCACCGCGCTCCGACACCGCAATACGCGCTGCGCCAGTCGACGGACGGTTCGCCGGGCGGTCGGCGAGGCGCCCCGCAGTCGGCCGGGCCCGCCCGCGCAGGGCTGTCGGCGGGTGCACGGCAGTTGTGCGGCACCCTAGTCGGGGCCTCGGCGGGCGTCAGCAGTAAGCGGACGCGCTCACTCGATGGAATGGCTTTGGGGAGAGCTCTTGCCCGGCGGGGGCGGGAGGTATATGAGCCGCAGGTATGCCGGTATGCAGCGCTGCGCCCCCGCGCACGCCGTCCCGCCCGACCGCCGCCTACGGTCCGGGCGAGCCGGGGGATTCCGGACCGCTCAGTCGGCCGCGGCGGTCGCTCAGTCGACCGAGGCGGTCGCTCAGTCGGCCGCGGCCGCCTCGGCGGCGGCCCGCTCCGCGATGTCCGTACGGTGGTGCGAACCCGCCAGCCGGACGCGTCCGACGGCCGTGTACGCCCGCTCGCGCGCCTCGGCCAGATCGGCTCCGGTCGCGGTGACCGACAGGACCCGGCCGCCCGCGCTGCGCACCGTGCCGTCCGCGTCGGCCCTGGTGCCCGCGTGCAGCACGTAGGCGTCCGGACCGTCCTCCCGGACGATCTCGGCCAGCCCCTCGACGGCATCGCCCTTGCGGGGCTCGGCCGGGTACCCGTGTGCCGCGACCACGACGGTGACCGCCGCGCCGTCGCTCCAGCGCAGCGCGGGGAAGTCGGCGAGCTCCCCGGTGGCCGCCGCGTACAGCAGGCCGCCCAGCGGCGTGCGGAGCCGGGCGAGGACGGCCTGCGTCTCCGGGTCCCCGAACCGGGCGTTGAACTCGATGACACGCACACCGCGCGAGGTGAGCGCCAGGCCCGCGTAGAGCAGCCCGGAGAAGGGCGTGCCCCGGCGGCGCAGTTCGTTGACCGTCGGCTCCAGCACCGTGGAGACGACCTCGTCCACCAGCTTCGGGTCCGCCCACGGCAGCGGCGAGTAGGCGCCCATCCCGCCCGTGTTGGGGCCCCCGTCGGCGTCGTAGGCCCGCTTGAAGTCCTGCGCGGGCTGCAACGGGACCACGGTCTCTCCGTCGGTCACCGCGAAGAGGGAGACCTCCGGACCGTCCAGGAACTCCTCGACGACGACGGCGCCTCCGCAGGCGCGCGCGTGGGCGCGCGCCTCCTCGATGTCGTCGGTCACCACGACGCCCTTGCCCGCGGCGAGGCCGTCGTCCTTGACCACGTAGGGCGGGCCGAACGCGTCCAGCGCGGCGTCGGCCTCCTCCGGTCCGGTGCACACATAGCTGCGCGCCGTGGGGACCCCGGCCTCGGCCATGACCTCCTTGGCGAACGCCTTGGAACCCTCCAGCACGGCGGCCTCGGCCGACGGGCCGAAGACGGGGATGCCCCGCGCGCGGACCGCGTCGGCGACTCCCTCGACCAGCGGCGCCTCGGGGCCGACGACGACCAGGTCGGCGCGGACCGCGTCGGAGGCGGCGAGCGCGGCGACCGCGGCGCCGTCCAGCACATCCACCGCGTGCGGTGTGGCCACCTCGGCGGTCCCGGCGTTGCCGGGCGCGCAGTGCACGGCGACGACCTCGGGGTCCAGGGAGAGCGAGCGACAGATTGCGTGTTCGCGGGCACCGCCGCCAATGACCAGAATCCTCACGCCGCCAACCCTAGCGGCCCGCGCAGCCGCCTCCGCGCGGCCCTTACGGGTGACAAGGTGCCGCCCCCTACCCGACAGACCGCCACTTCCGGGGGGAATTCCGTGCGGATCGTCGGTGAGGTCCCACTTTCGGCGGTATGAATTGGGCGGTCGGACCGAACGCCGGGCTGCCGGACGCGTCGTCGAAGGAGCATGGGTGAAGCGGGTCAAGCAGCCGGATCTGCTGGGGCGGGGGTTCCCGTCCGGGGACTGGAACGAGCCCGCCGAGCGCCTGGAAGAGCTGTACCAGTGGGTCGAGCAGGAGGCGATGCGCCTCGTCGAGTGGTATCTGGCGGACCGCGTGCGCAAACGCCGCTGGGCCCGGTGGCTGCGCGGCGGCGTCGTGGCCGGGGCCTGCGTGGGGGCGATGCTGCCGCTCGCCGACCTGGCCGGGGTCGCCCTGGTGCAGGAGAGGTCCGGCTACCTCGGCTATCTGGCCCTGCTCGGCGCGGCCGGCTGCGCCCTCACCGACCGCTGGCTCGGCCTGACCTCCGGGTGGATGCGGGACGTCGCCGCGGCGGTGGCCCTGCACCGGCGGCTGGAGGCGCTGCGGTACGAGTGGGCCGCCGAGAACGTCCGCGAGGTCCTCGGCCCGGCCGAGGGCACGGCCGGTGAGGCGGCGGAGCGCGCCCTGGCCGTGCTCCGCCGGTTCTCGGACGACGTGAACGAGACGGTGCGGGCCGAGACGGTCGACTGGATGGTCGCCTTCCGCACCTCGGGCTCCCCGCTCCTGCTGACCCCGCAGGGCACGGTGCCCGGCGCGCGGGGCGCGCCGGCACGCCGCATGCCGCCCCCGAACGGAACCGCCGGCTGGGCCACCATGCCCCGCCAGCGGCCCCCGGGCGGCTGACCGGGGGCCGCGCGGGGCGGCGGCCGGACAGCGGGCCGGCGGCGAACGGTCAGCCGAAGACGATCATCGACCCCTGGGCCAGGCTGCGGGTCACGGCCGCGTGCAGACTCAGCCACACATGCCGCTCCCTGCCGAACGGGGTGCCGTCCTCGTAGCCGATCGCGGCGGAGGCCGCGGGCTCGTCCAGATCGGTGGGACGCAGCGGCGCGGCGGGCGCGGGCGGCGGGTTGCCGGGGTCGATCCCCAAGTGCGGCCCGAGCGCCTGGAGTTCGCGCAGCAGGCCGTGGCTGGAGCCCAGCGGACCGTTCCCCTCCAGCAACTCGTCGTCGTAGAGCGGCGCCTGGAAGTCCACCGGGATGTAGACACCCGCGTGGTCGTAGTGCCACACCAGATGGGACTGCTGCGCCGTCTGCTCGAACATCTCCAGGAGCTGCTCGTAGTCGCTGCCCAACTCCCCCACCGGCGCCACCTCCAGACCGGAGGCCAGCAGCAGGTGGGCTCGGCGCAGGTAGTGCAGCGCCTCGTAGTCGAAGCCCGCGACCGGGGCCACGTCGCCGGAGAGGCCCGGCATGTAGCCGAAGACGGGAACCGTGGGCAGACCGGCCTCGGTGAGCACCCTGTCGTAGGTGGCGATCTCTTCGGAGAAGGGGTTGTCGGGGCTGTGGCACAGCACGTCGACGAGGGGTACGAGCCAGAGGTCACAGGCCAAGGGGCGCTCCAATACCGTCAGGGACCTGCCTGCACCCCAGCGTAGTGCGGTCTCCTGCCGCCCGTCCCCCGTCCGGCGTACGCGGACCGGGGCCGGTGCGCCCCGGCGGCGCCCCCGGCACCCCGGCGGCGCCCCGGCGGGCTCACTCCGCTTCGGGGCCCTCCTCGGGCGGCGCCACCCCGTCCGCGCCCACCTGCGCCAGCGCGTGCCGGTTGTAGGCGGCGACGACCTCGCGGGCCGCCCGCGCGTCCCCCGACTCGACGGCGTCCAACAGCGCGTTGTGCCCCGCCCACAGGCGGCCGCGCAGCGAGGCGTGGCGGCGCAGCACCGGGACGGCGTAGACCCAGCACTGGACGCGGAGCCGGTCGAGGAAGTCGCAGACGTAGGGGTTGCCCAGCAGCCCGCTCAACTCCCGCCAGTACCGCAGGTCGTAGGCGATCAGTACGTCCAGGTCCCCGGCGCGGGCCGCGCGTTCGGCCGCGTCGGCGCGGCGGCGTACGGAGCGCACCACCTCGGGCCCCAGACCGTCGAAGGCACGGCGGGCGACCGCCCGCCCGGCCAGGACGGTCCCGCCGCCGGCAGCCCCGTCCGGACCGCCGGCGGCCCCGTCGACGCCCCGGAAGACCCCGTCGACGACGAGCTCCCGCGCCTCGCACATGGCCCGGTAGTCGGCCGCCGTGAACTCGTGCACGCGGAAGCCCCGGTGCTGCTCCACGTCCAGCAGCCCCTGCGCCGCGAGATCGACCAGCGCCTCCCGCACGGGCGTCGCGGAGACGCCGTACTGCTCGGCGATCTCCTTGACGGTGAAGTCCCGGCCGGTGGTGAGCCGGCCGGCCAGGATCTCGTCGCGCAGCGCGGTGGCGATCTGCGAGCGCAGGGTGCTGCGTGTGATCACTCCCCCGTGCTCCCCGTGCCCGCCGCGGCGCCGCCGGTGCCCGCCGTGGTGTGCGCGTCGGCCGCGGTCAGGGCCTCGTCCAGCACGCTCAGCCCTTCCTCGAGGTCGGCCTCGGTGATGTTGCACGGGGGGACGACATGGGTGCGGTTCATGTTCACGAACGGCCACAGGCCGCCGCGCTTGGCCGCGGCGGCGAAGTCCGCCATCGGCGCGTTGTCCGCGCCGGAGGCGTTGTAGGGCACCAGAGGCTCCCGGGTCTCCTGGTCACGCACCAGGTCGAGGGCCCAGAAGACGCCGGTGCCGCGCACCTCGCCGACCGAGGGGTGACGGGCGGCCAGCTCGCGTAGGGCCGGGCCGATGACGGTCTCGCCGAGCCGCGCGGCGTGCTCGACGATGCCCTCCTCCGCCATGGTGCGGAGCGTGGCGACGGCCGCACCGCAGGCCAGCGGGTGACCGGAGTAGGTGAGACCGCCCGGGTAGGGGCGCTGGTCGAATGTCGCGGCGATCTCCCCGGAGATCGCCACCCCGCCGAGCGGCACATAACCGGAGTTGACGCCCTTGGCGAAGGTCAGCAGGTCGGGTACGACGCCGTAGAGGTCGGCCGCGAACCAGGAGCCGGTACGGCCGAAGCCCGCCATCACCTCGTCCAGCACGAGGACGACGCCGTACTTGTCGCAGATCTCCCGCACCCCCGCCAGGTAGCCGGGCGGCGGCATCATGATCCCGGCGGTGCCGGGGATGGTCTCCAGGATGACGGCGGCGACGGTCTGCGGGCCCTCGTACGCGAGGGTCTGTTCCAGGTGTGCCAGCGCGCGCTCGCACTCCTGCTCCTCGGTCTCGGCGTAGAACGGGGTGCGGTAGAGGTGCGGCGCGTGGAAGTGCACGACGCCCGCCGTGCCGCTGTCGGACGCCCAGCGGCGCGGGTCGCCGGTGAGGTTGATCGCCTGCTGGGTACCGCCGTGGTACGAGCGGTAGGCGGAGAGCACCTTGGGGCGGCCGGTGTGCAGCCGGGCCATCCGGATCGCGTGCTCGACGGCGTCGGCACCGCCGTTGGTGAAGAAGATCTTGTCGAGGTCGCCGGGGGTCCGCTCGGCGATCAGCCGGGCCGCCTCGGAGCGCGCCTCGATCGCGAAGGCGGGCGCGAAGGTGCACATCCGCGCCGCCTGCTCCTGGACCGCGGCCACGACCTTGGGGTGCGCGTAGCCGATGTTGGTGAAGACGAGACCGCTGGCGAAATCGAGGTACCGCTTCCCCTCGTAGTCCCAGAAGTGGGAGCCCTGGGCGCCCGCGACCGCCGGAGGGTCTATCAGCCCCTGCGCCGACCAGGAGTGGAACACATGGGCCCGGTCGGCCTCGCGGACCGCCCGGCCGGCGGCCGGGTCCGGGGCGGTCGAGGTGGAGGGGGCGGTGGGAGTGTCCGACGAGGGGTGGTGCGTCGTCACGATCGGTACCTCGGTTCGCTCGCGTGGTGCCCGTCCGGCCCAGGACGGGCGGCTTCCGGGCGGGGAGGCCCCCGGAAGGGTGACAGCCAGCGTAATGTCGCCGCCCCCGGCCGGACGCGGGGAGGGCGGAAGTCTTCCGCGGCCGACACCCGGGTCGGACCGCAGCAGGGCACCGGGACCGCCCGGTGGGAAGCTGCTCCATCCGGTGCGCAGGCTGCTCCGCTCAGTGGGGAAGCTGCTCCACCAGCAGCAGTGCGCCGAGCAGGATCATCGCGACGCCGGAGAGCCGGGTGACGAGGCGGGCCGCGGTCGGCCGGGCCCGCAGCACGGTGCGCGCCAGCGAGCCCAGACCGAGGTAGACGGCCCCGGCCGTGCACATGTGCAGCAGTCCCAGGAGCCCGATCTGGAAGGCGAGCGGCCACTGCCCGTGCTGGTCGGCGAACTGGGGCAGCAACGCGACGTAGAGCAGCAGCGCCTTGGGGTTCAGTCCGCTGACCCCGGCGCCCTTGAGCACCCGGGAGCGGGCGCCCCCGGCCGCGGCGGTGGCGGCGTCGGTGTCGTCGTCGGCCTGCGGCAGCCCGGCCTCCTTCGCACCGGCGAACGTCGTCGCGCCGAGCCAGACCAGGTATCCGGCGCCGAGTGCGGTGAGCGAGGTCAGCACCCCGGGCGTGCGGGCGACCAGCGCGGCCACACCTGCCACGACCACGGCCGTCAGCCCCACGTACCCCAGCATCAGCCCGCCGACGGCGGGCACCACCGACCGGTCCCGCAGCCCGGAGGTGATGGTGAACGCCCAGTCCGCGCCCGGGACGAGGACGAGGAGGAAGGAGAGGGTGAAAAACGCGGCTATGGAACTGACAGCCATGGGGGGGTGTCCCTATGGGTTTCGTCAACCTGTAGGGGCTGGTTGGGGGGTGTAGAAGGTGCCGTCGCGGAGCATCGCGAAGAGCACGTCGGCTCGTCGTCTGGCGAGGCAGAGGAGGGCTTGGGTGTGGTGCTTGCCCTGGGCGATCTTTTTGTCGTAGTAGGTCCTGGATCTGGGCTCGGACAGGGCGGCGAACGCGGACAGGAAGAAGGCCCGTTTGAGTTGCTTGTTTCCTCGCCGGGACGGCTGTTCGCCCCGGATCGAGGACCCCGAGCTGCGGGTCGCCGGGGCCAGGCCGGCGTAAGCGGCGAGGTGGGCGGCTGTGGGGAAGCCGCTGCCGTCGCCCACGTCGATGAGGATCCTGGCTCCGGTCCTGACGCCGATGCCGGGCATGGACGTCAGGACCCGGGAAAGAGGGTGGGCATCCAGGAGTTCCTCGATCCTGGTGGCCAGCAGTTTCCGTTGGTCGAGCACGTTCTGGAGCGAGCCGGCCAGGCTCGGGACGATGAGTGCGGCCGCGTCGGTGCCGGGAACGACAACGGTCTGTTCGTCGAGCGCGGTGAAGATGTCCTCGACGAGTCGTTCGGCCATGCGCGGGGCTTTGGGACGTATGAGGCTGATGAGCCGCCGACGGCCGGCCTTGCGGATCTGGGCCGGGGAACCGAACCGGTCGAGCAGGGTGAGGACGGCCGGGTGCTGGATGCGCGGGCCCAGGACGCGTTCGAGGTGCGGGTGGATCTGGGTGAGCAGGCCGCGGAGGCGGTTGCTGATCCTGGTCGCCTCGCCGGCGAGGTCGTCGTCGAAGCCCACGACCATCTCCAGCTCGGCGACCGCCTCGTCCTCGAGGGCGATCGCGCGGAGGGTGTGAGGCATGGAACGGGCGGCGTCCGCGATGACGAAAGCGTCGCGGGCGTCGGTCTTGGCCTCGCCGGGGTAGAGGTCGGCGATCCTCCGCATCGTCAGTCCGGGAAGGTAGGCGACCTCGCAGCCCATGTCGCGGGCGACCGCGAGGGGCAGGGCCCCGATGGAGGCCGGCTGGTCGACGGCCACGAGCACGGTGCCGTGTTTCGCGGTCAGCTTGCCGAAAACCTCGCGGAGTTTGGGTTCGCTGTTGGGCAGCCGCCGGTCGAACGCCTTCTTCCCGGCCGGGGTGACGGCGGTGGCGTGGTGTTCGCCCTTGCCGACGTCCAGGCCCAGGAAGACGCCGATGTCGCTGATGTCGATCACGTGCAGTCTCCGGTCGTCCTCGCCCGGCCTTGGCACGGCACCGATCGCCACATCCACATTACGAAGAGCCTCCCGACCTGCGAAGAAGCCGGTGGTCATGTCCCTAATCAGCGGTCTGTCGATGCCTCCGGAACTGGTGACACCACCCCCCGGGCCATACGTTCGACAGGGGGACACAGTCATGCCAGCTCCAGAGGCCGGGAGCCCCGTTGCGAGGCCACGAAAACGGTAATGGGCGATCCCTTTCGCTCTGGCGGGAGTGCGGGAGGAACAATAGGAAGTTCAGCCCCGAAAGTGCTCCCCGGAATCCTCCGCAGTGCCGCCTGCGGTGGAATAATCTTCCCCATGGACGACATGGATCGGCAGATTCTTGCGGAGCTCCAGAACGACGGTCGGCTGACGGTCACCGAGCTGGCCGCACGGGTGGGGCTCAGCCTCTCCCCGTGCCACCGGCGACTGCGGGAACTGGAGCGCAGCGGCGCCATCCGCGGCTACCGCGCCGTGGTCGACACCGACGCGGTGGGGCTGACCTTCGACGCGCTCGTCTTCGTCACCATGCGCCAGGAGGACCGCACCACCATCTCCGCCTTCGAGCAGGCCCTGACCGAGCTGCCGCAGGTCGTCCAGGCCCAGCGGCTCTTCGGCGACCCGGACTACCTGCTCCGTGTCATCACCGCCGACCTGCCCGCCTTCCAGCGGCTCTACGACGAGAACCTCGCCACCCTGCCCGGCGTCCAGCGGCTGAGCTCCACGCTGGTGATGAAGCACGTGGTGCACGAGCGGCCACTGCCCGCCTGAGCCGCACCGCCCTCCGCCGCCGCCCGGGCCGCCGGGGCGCGCCGCTCCGCGTGCCCGGAAGCACGCGGGGAACCCGGATCCCCTCGGGATATCCGGGATATCCGGAACACCCGGGACGCCCGCCGGGCGGCGGGCGGATCGCGAAAGATTGACAGGGTGCTGCCATTTTGACAGAATGCTGTCATTACCTCGAGCGCCCGGAGGCCGCCATGACCGTTCACCTCGCCGTGTACGACACCCTCGCCGACTGGGAGTACGGGCACGCCGTCGCCCACATCCCCGGCGGCGTACGCACCGTCGGCCTGACCGGCGCCACCGTCACCACCAAGGGCGGACTGCGCATCGAGCCGGACCTGACACTGGACGGCCTGCGCCCCCTCGACAGCAGCATGCTGATCCTTCCCGGCGCCGACACCTGGACGAGCGGCACGCTCACCGCCTTCGCCTACACCGCGCGGGAGTTCCTGCACGAGGGCGTACCCGTCGCGGCCATCTGCGGAGCCGTGTACGGGCTCGCGGACGAGGGGCTGCTCGACGAGCGCGCGCACACCGCCGCGGCGCCCGAGTTCCTGCGCGCCGCCAACGGCTACCGGGGCGCGGCGCACTACCGCGACGCCGACGCCGTCACCGACCGCGACCTGATCACGGCCGGGCCGACCGAACCCGTCGCCTTCGCCCGCGAGATCCTGAACCGCCTGGGCGTCTTCGAGCCGCCCGTGCTGGATGCCTTCCACCGGCTGTACCAGCACTCCGACCCGGAGGCGTACGCGGTGTTCGCGGCGACGCAGGTATGAGCGGTACGCCGGACACGGCCGGACACCCGCGCGACACCGAACTGCTGAGCGAGACCGCGCTGGCCGTCTTCCGGCTCAACGGCCAGTTCCTCGCCGCCTCCGAAGTACTCGCCCGCCCGGCCGGGCTGACCGCCGCGTGGTGGCAGGTGCTCGGCGCCGTGCTCCGCGAACCGCTGCCCGTCTCCGGGATAGCCCGCGCCATGGGCATCACCCGGCAGAGCGTCCAGCGGATCGCCGACCTCCTGGTCGAGCGGGGCCTCGCGGCGTACGAACCCAACCCCGCCCACCGCCGCGCCAAACTGCTCGCCCCCACCCCCGAGGGGCGCACCGCCGTGGCGGGTATCGACCCCGGGCACGCCGAGCTGGCCCGGCGGCTGAGCGAAGAACTGGGCGGCGACCGGGAATTCGCCCGGGTCGCCGAGGCGCTGCGCCGGCTCTCGGGCGCGATGGCGGCGCTGCACCCGGAGGCCTGACCGGCTCGCCCCGCCCGGCCCCGGCGTCTCGCACGGCCGCCGCGTCGCACCGCGGCGGCCGTGCCGCACGGCCGCCGCTTCCTGCTTCGGCTCGCCGCCGCGTCCTACTTCGGATCCAGGTCCCGGCGCCGGAACCCCGCCAGCCCGGTGGCGATCAGGGCGGCGGCCACCAGCGTCAGGAGGACCATCGGGGTCCAGCTCATCTCCGCGGCGGGGAGCTGCGGGACGTGGCTGAAGGGAGAGAGGGCGCCGAAGGCGTCGGGCAGCCCGGAGAGCTTGCCGAGATAGCCGACGGCGAACCCGTAGGCGGGGACGATCCAGGCCAACCGGGTCGCGCGGGGCGCCCAGCCGTACACCAGGGCGGCGGCCCCGCCGGTCACCCACAGCGCCGGCGCGTAGGCCAGCCCCGCGCCCAGCAGCCGTACGCCCAGGTCTCCGTCGTGTGTGGCGGCGGCACCGGTCAGGGCCAGGGAGAGGGAGCCCAGCAGCAGCACGAGCGTGCCCCCGCCCAGCGCGGCCACCAGGTGCGAGGCCAGCCAGCGCGACCGGGACAGGCCGGTGGCCAGCAGGGGTTCGGCGCGTCCGGAGGTCTCCTCGGCGCGCGGCCGCAGCGCGACCAGGACCACGAAGAGAGAGGCGACGACGGCGACGATCAGCAGGATCGTGGAGGCGAACGACTCGACCAGCGTCCCGCCCGCCTCGGCGAGCGCCTCGCGGACCTCGGCCAGGTCCTTGAGCATGTCCTCGGCTCCGCCGAGGAGCGAGCCGTACATCGCGCCGAGCACCAGCAGCGCCGCACCGAACCCGGCGCACAGTCCGCGGTGCAGCCGGACGGCGAAGCCGACCGGGTGGGTGAGGGCCGCGGACGCTCCGGCCCGGCCCGTCCGAGGCGGCAGCAGTCCGGCGCCCACGTCGCGCCGGGTGCTGAGCAGATATCCGGCGGCGGCGGTACCGGCGGCCAGCGCGAGTGCGGGCAGCAGCGGCCACCAGCGGTCGTCGGCGAAGGGGTAGCTGCGCTGGATCCAGCCGATGGGGGAGCACCAGGAGAGCGCGTCGGGTCCGACGTCGCCCGCGGCCCGCAGCGCGTAGGCGGCGCCGAGGGCGGCCAGCGCCGCCCCGGTGGCGGTTCTGCCGTGCGAGGAGAGCTGCACGGTCACGGCGGCGACGCCCGCGAAGACCAGGCCGACGACGGTGAGCGCGGCGCCGTAGAGCAGGGCGCCGCCCGCCGTGGCGCCGCCGAGACCCGTGGCGGGCAGCAGGACCGCGAGCAGCAGCCCGAGCACCGTGTCGGCCGCCGCCGCGGTGGCGAGGGCCGCGGTGAGGGTGGCGTGCCGGCCGACGACGCCGGAGCGGAGGAGTTCGGCGATGCCGGTCTCCTCGTCGGCGCGGGTGTGCCGGACCACGGTCAGCACGTTCATCAGCCCGACCAGGACGGCGCCGTAGCCGAGCATCAGCATGCTGAGCACGGCCGCGGGCGTGGGGTCGGCGAGGTAGTGCTCGGGGCCGGTCATCGCGAGCATGGCGGGGCCGCCGAGGGTCGCGGCCGTGTCGGCGGCCTCACCCGGGTCGTCCGGCGCCAGGTCCGTGGCCTGCTGGAGGCTGGAGAAGGTGACCAGGAGGACGGCCAGCATCCACACGGGCAGCCGCACCCGGTCGCGGCGCAGGGCGAAGCGGAGGAGTACGCCGGTTCCGGTGAGCGCGCCGCCGCCGGGCTCGACCTGGCGGTTTCCGGCCCCGGTGCGGGCCGGCGCGACTCGGGTGGTGGTGCTCATCGCGGGCCGCCTTCCGGCGCGTCGGTGCCGGTACGGGTGCCCGAGTCGGCCGCGGCCGGGTGCGGTACCGGGTGGCCGCGGCCGGTCAGGTCGTCGCCGTAGTGCCGCAGCATCAGCTCCTCGAGGGTGGGCGGGTGGCTGACGAGGCTGCGGAGGCCGAGCCCGCCGAGGTGGCGTACGACGGCGTCGAGGTGTCCGCCGTCGACGGCGAAGTACGCCCGGCCGCCGTCCGTCCGCAGGTTGTGGACGCCGGGCAGCTCGCGGAGTCCGTCGAGGGGGCCGTCGGCCTCCGCCTCGATGGTGGTGCGGGTGAGGTGGCGCATCTCGTCGAGCGACCCGGACTGCACGGTCCTGCCCAGCCGGACGATGCTGACCCGGTCGCAGAGCTTCTCGACCTGGGACAGGATGTGGCTGGAGAGCAGGACGGTGCGGCCCTCGGCCTTCGCCTCGAGGATGACGTCCTGGAAGACGACCTCCATCAGCGGGTCGAGCCCTGAGGTCGGCTCGTCCAGCAGCAGCAGTTCGGCGTCCGAGGCGAGCGCGGCGACGAGCGCGACCTTCTGCCGGTTGCCCTTTGAGTAGCTGCGGCCCTTCTTGGTCGGGTCGAGGTCGAACCGCTCGACCAGTTCGGCCCGCTTGGTCGGGTCGATGCCGCCGCGCAGCCGCGCGAGCAGGTCGACGGCTTCGCCGCCGGTGAGGTTCGGCCACAGTTCGACGTCGCCGGGGACGTAGGCGAGCCGCCGGTGCAGGGCCACCGCGTCGTGCCAGGGGTCGGCGCCGAGCAGCCGCGCGGTGCCGCTGTCGGCGCGCAGAAGGCCCAGCAGGATGCGCAGGGTGGTGGACTTGCCCGCCCCGTTCGGGCCGAGGAAGCCGTGCACCTCGCCGGTGGCGACCTCCAGGTCCAGCCCGTCCAGGGCGCGGGCCGTGCCGTAGGTCTTGACGAGGGCGGATACGGAGATCGCCGTGCTGGGGGGCGCCGCGGAGGGGCGGGCGGTCGCGGTCGTGGACGCGTTCATGGTTTGGAAGCTACGCTCATTTCACAAATTTGTGAAGTTAAAGAAGCGTTAGGATCTTCCACAGGGCCCCTGGGCAGGAAGAACGGGAAGAGACGGGCAGACGTGTCAGACGACTCCGCGGCGGACGACCGGACCACAGAGGACCACCGGACCACAGAGGACCGCCGGAGGACCGCGGACCGCCAAGAGGCGGCGGACCACCCGGAGGTGGCGGACTACCGCACGAGGGTGTCCCCCTTCGTCGAACGGTTCGCCGCCGACCTCACCGAGGCGGGCATGCAGCGCATGGCGTCCCGCGTCTTCGCCTGCCTGCTCGCCTCCGAGGAGGGCGCCCTCACCTCCGCCGAACTCGGCGACCGGCTCCAGGCCAGCCCCGCCGCCATCTCCGGCGCCGTGCGCTACCTCTCCCAGGTCGCGCTGGTCTCCCGGCAGCGCGACCCCGGCTCCCGCCGCGAGCGCTACATGCTGCACCAGGACGTCTGGTACACCAGCCTGCTCAGCCGCGACCACGTCCTCGGCCGGTGGCTGGGCACCCTGAACACCGGCGCGGACGACCTCGGCGCCGACACCCCCGGCGGACGCCGGGTGCGGGAGAGCGCGGAGTTCCTGGAGTTCATGCGCACCGGTCTGGAGGACATGCTCAACCGCTGGCACGCCCGCCGGCAGTCCGAGTGACCGGTACCCGGGTGACCGAGACCCGGGCGGCCGGCACCGGAGCGGCTCACCCCGCCGGAAGCACCAGGTGCCAGGCCCGGGGCAGCACGGTCCAGGTACGGGACGCGGCAGGAGCCGCCGGAACACCGGAGTCGGCGTCCGCGTCGGCACGGTAGCGGAACCCGGGGAACCCCTCCGGCGCGGAGACCGTGACCGTGTGCGCCCGCACCCGCAGCGGCGTGCCCGCCAGCGGCTGGACGGACACCTCGGCGAGCCCGCCGGTACCCGTCGTACGCACCGTCACGTCCGTCACCGGCCGGTCCGGACCGGCCACCACCGCGCCGTCCGCCTCCACCCGCAGCCACTGGCCGCCGCGCACCGCCGGCCGGCGGGAAGGAGTCGGGGACGGCGGCACGGGCCGCCCCGCGGCCGCCGGCGGCAGCGCGCCGTGCTCCCCGGACGCCCGCCCGCGCCCGTGGGCCGGCATCGCGCGCGTCAGGGCCCGGTACATCCGCCGCCACTGCCCGGAGCGGCCGGCTCCGTCCGGGTCCCGCTCGGTGCGCTCCTCCCGGCGGGGCGAGCGCGCGGCCGGAGAGGCTTCGGTGCGCACCCCACCCAGCACGACGCCGTCCTCGTCGTCGACCAGCAGATCCATGGGGTGCGGGTTGCCGCGCAGCACCGCGCGGGCGGCCGAGACCGCGTCCATCGGCAGTCCGAGGCTGCGCGCCAGGGCGACCGAGGGGCCGTCGCCCACCGGCACCACCGACAGCGCCGTGGCCCCCAGCGCGCGCTCCTCGTGCAGATACCGGACGGCGTGCAGCAGGGCCCGGTCGTCACCGACCAGGACGGGGCGTCTGCTGCCACGACGGGCCAGCAGCCGCGGCGTCTGCGCGGGATCGTCGGGCAGGCACAGCTTGAGACCCGGCGTCGCCGCCCGCAGCACATCGCGTGCGATGCGTACGGACTCGGCGTCCGCGAGCCGGGCGACCGGGTCGACGACCAGGAGCAGCGGAACCTCCCCCCGGCTCTTCGAGCAGGTGCCCCCGGCGGCCCGGGCCACGCCCGCGGGGGGCCTCGCGGAATCTGGAGCCGACACCACGGTCCTTCCTCATGAATCCGGAGGGATCCGGATGGTTCCGACGGGTGATATGAGGTGTTACGCGTGTTACAGGTGGTTCCGATCGGTGTTTCCGACGGATACGCACGGTGCTGCGGCGGTACTGGTTCGTACGCCTGTCCGGGCCGGAGCACTCCCCTGTTCGTCACCCGGGAGAATTGTTCGGTAATCTCTCGGTGCAAGAGCCCCTGCCGCTGTTGCGCCAGGGGCTTCCTCTATCGGGGTACCGGACTGCGGCTCTTGCGAGGGTGCCGATCGGCGCCACCGCACGTGGGACATGCCCCGCCCGGAAGGGGTGTACGCCTGTGCCCGCACTTGTGCTGCTCGGTGCTCAGTGGGGTGACGAAGGCAAGGGAAAGGCCACCGACCTGCTCGGCGGCTCCGTGGATTACGTGGTGCGCTACCAGGGCGGCAACAACGCCGGCCACACGGTCGTCGTCGGCGACCAGAAGTACGCGCTGCACCTCCTCCCTTCCGGGATCCTCTCCCCGGGGTGCACCCCGGTCATCGGCAACGGCGTCGTCGTCGACCCCTCGGTCCTGCTCTCCGAGCTGAGCGGACTCCAGGAGCGCGGCGTCGACACCTCCAAGCTGCTGGTGAGCGGTAACGCGCATCTGATCACGCCATATCACGCGACGCTCGACAAGACGACGGAACGGTTTCTGGGCAAGCGCCGGATCGGCACCACCGGCCGGGGCATCGGCCCCAGCTACGCCGACAAGATCAACCGGGTCGGCATCCGGGTCCAGGACCTGTTCGACGAGTCGATCCTGCTGCAGAAGGTCGAGGCCGCGCTCGACTTCAAGAACCAGGTGCTCGCCAAGCTCTACAACCGCCGCGCGATCTCCCCGCAGCAGGCCACCGAGGAGCTGCTGGGCTACGCGGAGCAGCTCAAGGGCTTCGTCGCGGACACCACGCTGATCCTCAACGACGCCATCGACGAGGGCAAGGTCGTCCTGTTCGAGGGCGGCCAGGGCACGCTGCTGGACGTGGACCACGGCACCTACCCGTTCGTCACCTCCTCCAATCCGACCGCCGGCGGCGCCTGCACCGGCGCCGGCGTCGGCCCGACGAAGATCAACCGGGTCATCGGCATCCTGAAGGCATACACCACACGGGTGGGCGCGGGGCCGTTCCCGACGGAGCTGTTCGACGACGACGGCGAGGCGCTGCGCCGCATCGGCGGCGAGTTCGGCGTCACCACGGGCCGCAACCGGCGCTGCGGCTGGTTCGACGCGGTCATCGCCCGCTACGCGACCCGCGTCAACGGGCTGACCGACTTCTTCCTCACCAAGCTGGACGTGCTCACCGGCTGGGAGCAGATCCCGGTGTGCGTCGCCTACGAGATCGACGGCGAGCGCACCACCGAGCTGCCCTACAACCAGAGCGACTTCCACCACGCCCAGCCGGTCTACGAGTACCTGCCGGGCTGGAGCGAGGACATCACCAAGGCGAAGACCTTCGGCGACCTCCCCAAGAACGCCCAGGCGTACGTGAAGACGCTGGAGGAGATGTCCGGAGCCCCCATCTCCGCCATCGGCGTCGGCCCGGGCCGCGACGAGACGATCGAGATCAACTCCTTCCTCTGAGCACCCCGGCCCGTAGGCTCCGGGCTCTCCCCCGGCCCGCCGCAGTCGCACGGCTCTCCGGCCCCGCAGTCGCACGGCCCGGTCCGTGCGGCTGCGGGCCGGACCACTACGCTGCCCCGCGTGCAGCTCGCCGTGGACGGCACCGTCGTCGTGTCGGTCCTCCTCTCCCTGGCCCTCGCCACCCGGCTCCCGCTCGCCGCGACCGCCCGGTGGCTGCCCGGCCCGCGCCCCGCGCCGCCGGCCGGTCCGTCCGTCAGCCCCTCCGCCGGGCCGCCGCACGGTGTCCGTGTCCGGTGGGGACGACGGCGGCCCCCGTCCGGCGCGGGCCGGTCCCGCCGGGTGCCGGGACCGCTCGGTCTGCTCGGGCTGCTGGTCGGGGCCGTACTGGTCAACCAGATCGCCGTCGTGGTCCACATCCGGCGGGTGCACGGCGGCGACCCCGGCTTCGTGGCCCGGTATCTGCCGCCCGGCTGGTTCGAACTGCCGGCAGCGGACTGGCCGCCGACCCGGCTCGCGGCACACTGGCCCTGGCCCGAGGTGCTGGCCGGGTCCGTGCTGCGGGTCCAGGCCGCCCTCGAACTCCCGCTCGTGCTGCTGGCCTTCGCGGTGGTGCTGCGGTGGCTGGACGACGGGCTGTACCGCCGGGTATTCACCTCCCCGCTGCTGCTGGTGGCCGCGCTCGCCTACACGGCGGTCTTCTGCGCCGTCGAATGGGACCTGCGCAACCCGTGGACCACGGACGACCTGCTGATCCGGTGCGCGTCAGCACTGGTGACCCCGCCGCTGCTGGCGGCGGCTGCCCGGCACGGAGCACCCGGCCGGACGCCGCCCGCTGGACTCCCCCGACCCCGACCCCGACCCCGGCCCCGGCCCCGGCCGCTGTCCGCCGGGCGGCTGCTGCTCTTCCTCGGATCCCTCGCCTCCTTCGGCGGACTCGTCCTGCTCGCCTACGACACGCTGCTCCTCTACAACCTGGGGCGGCTGGAGGCACGGCTGCCCTTCGTCGCCGGATGCGCCGTCGTCCTCGCCGGCTGCCGGACGGCCGACCGGCGGCGGCGCACCGGCCCGGACGCGGGACCCGCCGTCGCCTTCCTCGGCCACGCCCTGCGCCGCTTCCTGCTGCTGTTCTTCGCCCCGGCGCTGGCCGTGCGGTACGGCGTCGTCTTCGGCACCCCGGCGCTGGCAGCCGGTGCCGGACTGCTGCTCGGCGCGGTGGCCGCGGCTCTCGCGCTGCGGGACACGCTCACCGCCGAGTCCGCCGGGACCGCCGCTCCCGGGCGGCTGCTGCTGCGGCTGGCCGCCGCCGCGGTCGCGGGCACGGCCGCCGGTTGGGGTGCGGCGCGGGTGATGAGCGGCGGCTACTACGAGACGGCGCTGCTCGCCGCCGCCGCGGCGTTCCTGGCGGTGGCGGTCGGCGTGTGCGTCCTCGGCGACGCCTGGGACGCGCGCCGTTCACCCGTGCGAGTGAAAGTGTGAAGATCGTCCCCGGTGCCGGGTCCGGGCCGGGCGACGCTGGCTTTCGCCTGGAAGGAGGTGCAACATGACGGTTATGGCCGAGCGCACGTCTCACATGACGGCGGAGGAGTTCGAACGGCTCGCCTCCACCGCCCCCGAGACCGTCACGTTGGAGTTCATCGACGGACGTATCGGAGAAAAAGCCGTGCCGGACGGAGACCACGAGACCATCGTCATGTGGCTGCTGAGGCAGTGCATGCAGTCCCGTTCCGAACTCGACCTCCACACCTCCCAGGGGCTGAAGGCCGGCGCCTACCGGAAGGGGAGAGTGCGCCCGGACGGCTCCCTCGCGCCCATCGCCCACTTCGCCGGGCAGGGCGAGTGGGCCGATCCCGCGGGTGTGCTGATGACCGTGGAGGTCACCTCCTACGACTCCGACACCGACCGGCGCGACCGGCAGGAGAAGCCGGCCGCGTACGCCGCAGTCGGCATCCCGGTCTATCTCCTCGTCGACCGCGACCGGTACGAAGTCGTCGTCCACACCAACCCGGACCGGGAAGCGGGCCGCTACCGCGACCTGCACACCGCGTCCTTCGGTGAAGAGGTGGTGCTCCCCGAGCCGGTCGGGTTCACGCTGGAGACCGACACGCTGAAGAACTACGCCCGCTGACCCCGGCTGCCGCGCCGGAGCCGCAGCAGCCGGCCCGCCGCACCGTGCGAGAGCGCGGTCGCCGCGGCGGCGGTCGCGAGGCCGACGGCGAGGTCGCGGGGCGCTGCCGGGCGGAGCACGCCCGCGTCCAGCAGCCGCCCGCGGGCCCAGGCCGTGAACGGGATGACCAGCAGCGGCGAGGTGACCGAGCCGGGGGTGTAGCCGCGGACAGCGGCGGCCTGCGCCAGATGGACGAAGCCGTGCAGCCCGAAGCCGGTGAGCGCCCCCTGGTAGAAGCCGCTGCGCCCGCCCGTGCGGTGGCCGTCGGCCGCGGCCGCCGCCACGATGACGCCCATGACGCCGACCGCCGTGGCGAACCGGCGTCCGTCCAGCGACTCCATCCGCTCCCACACCGCCTCGGGCACGCCGGGTATCCGCTCCCGCAGCTCGGGCACCCGGGTCCGGGTCCAGCGGGGCACCATGGCCACCTCCTCCGCGTCGTGCAGTGCCCATGCGGCGAAGAGCCCCAGGGTGACGCCGACGCCGACCGCTCCGGCGGGGTCCGCGTCGCGCGCTGCCGCAGCGGCCCCCGCCACGTTCGTCCGCTCGGTGTCCACATCCGTACGCATGTCCGTGTGCATGACGGAAGTGTGCCGGGGCGACCGCAGGGCCCCGCGGGCACCCCCGGTCGGCTCAGGTCCCGTTCGGCCGGGAGGCGCCCGTGCGGGGTAGATGAGCGGCACGTACGGACTAATGATGATCGTTCCGGTGCGCGGTGTGGAAGAGGTCTCGACGCACAGCCAGAACCGCGCGAGACCGCGCACCAGACCCGCAAGGAGCACCCATGCGCATCCGCACCGCGACCGCAGCCGCCGTGCTGGCGACCGCCGCCGTCCTCGGCTCGGCGGGCACCGCCTTCGCCGGCAACTCCTGGAACTCGTACGCGCAGGACTTCAGCGACCACATCCTGAACGCGCGAGTGAGCAGCAGCGACAACGACACCACGTCCGTGAAGTCGTTCCAGATCAACCACATCCACGACAACGTGGTGACGAACATCAACAGCGGCCTCGCCATCGGCGAGCTCGAACTCGACTGAGCCCGCCCCTCCTGAGGGCGCCCCGCGCGCCCGCGCCCGCTCCGGCCCCGCACACCGCGGGGCCGGACGCGTGTGCGCTGCGGATGCGCACGAGCGTGCGCCCCCAGGGGGCTAGCGGAGCGACCTGACGAGCACGTCGAAGGCCGGGGTGCGCGGGGTGATGGGCGCGTAGTGGCCCACGCCGGGCAGCAGGTGCAGCCGAGCACCCCAGTTGTTGGCGTAGCGGCGGGACAGCTCGATGGGCACCTCCTGGTCCGCGGTGCCGTGCAGGATCTCCACCGGTGTGCGGGGCAGCAGCCGCATCGGGTCCGCCTCTTCCAGCGCCGAGGCGACCTGCTCCTCGCCCCCGAGGAAGTCGGAGACGACGCCGCCGTTCAGCCGCGCCGCATGGGCCCGCTCCAGGTCGGCGACCGGCGCCGCCACCACCACCCGCCCGGCGGCCCGCTCCCGCGCGGCCGCGGCCCACAGCGCCAGGTGCCCGCCCGCCGAGTGGCCGAACAGCACACTGGGCGGAGCGCCCAGCAGGTCGAGCGCGGCACCGACGTCCTCGGCGGTCGCGGGCCAGCCGCCGCCTCCGCCCACTCTGCGGTACTCGACCAGCGCCACCGGTATGCCCTGGCCCGCCAGCGCCGCGGCGAACGGCGACAGATGGCCGCGGTCCCACCGCTCCCGCCAGAAGCCGCCGTGCAGCAGCACCACCCGGCCACCGGGCGCGCCCTCCCCGTACAGATCGACGACCTGCGAGGGGTGCGGCCCGTACCGCTCCTGGCGGTCCGGGGCCGCCGCCGGGAGGGCCAGCAGCGCCTTCTCCTCGTCCTGGCTCATCGTGCTCCCCCGATCACTTCGCCCAGGACGCGGGCAGCGCGCTCGGCGTCCCGGAACGAAGTGTAGAGCGGGGTGAATCCGAAGCGCAGGACACCGGGGCGGCGGAAGTCCCCGACGACGCCGCGCGCGATCAGCTCCTTCATCACCGGTTCCGCCTGCTCCGGCGGATCGCACAGCAGCGCGATCTGGCTGCCGCGCCGGGCGTGTTCGGCCGGTGTCAGGGACCGGACACCGAGCGCGCCGCCGTCCGCGTGGGCGGCGACGCAGCGCAGGAAGAAGTCCGTGAGCGCCAGCGACTTGGCCCGCACATCCTGGATCCCGACCCCGTCCCAGACGCCGAGCGAGGTCTCCAGCGCGGCCATCGAGAGGATGTCGGGGGTGCCCACCCGGCCGCGTACCGCACCGCTCGCGGGCGTGTAGTCCGGCGCCATGGCGAACGGGTCGGCGTGCGAGTTCCAGCCGGGCAGCGGGGAGTCGAACCGCTCCTGCAGGGCGCTGCGCACATAGAGGAAGGCGGGCGAACCCGGGCCGCCGTTGAGGAACTTGTAGGTGCACCCCACCGCGAAGTCCACGCCGTGCGCGTCCAGCTCCACGGGCAGCGCACCGGCGCTGTGGCACAGGTCCCAGACCGCCAGGGCGCCCGCCGCGTGCGCGGCCGACGTGAGCGCGGGAAGCGCGCGGAGCTCTCCGGTGCGGTAGTCGACGTGGTTGAGCAGCACGGCGGCGGTGCGCGGGCCCAGCGCCGCGTGCACCTCTTCGGGCGGTACGGCGCGCACCGTGCAGCCGGTGAGCCGGGCCGCGGACTCGGCGATGTAGCCGTCGGTGGGGAAGGTCGCCGCGTCCACCAGCAGCTCACCGCGGTGCGGGTCCTGCTCGCGGGCGATCCGGACCGCGCCGACCAGCGCCTTGAGGAGGTTCACGCTCGTCGAGTCGGAGACGACGACCTGCCCCGGCCCGGCGCCGACGAGCGGGGCCACCAGCTCGCCGACCCGCTCCGGCATCGTCCACCAGCCGGACTCCGCCCACGAGCGGATCCGCAGCCGGCCCCACTCGCGGGAGACGACGTCGGCGAGCCGTTCCTCGACGGCCCTGGGCAGCGCGCCCAGGGAGTTCCCGTCGAGGTAGACGGTGGCCGGGTCGAGCACGAACCGCTCCCGCAGCGCGGCGAGCGGGTCGGCGGCGTCCAGGGCCTGTGCTTCCGCGGCGAGTGCCTCGGCGGCCGGGCCCCGGGCCGCCGCGCGCGCGGCGACGGGTGCGTCCGCGGCTTCGGCTGATCCGCGGTCAGACATGGCTGCGTGCCGTCCACAGCTCGGGGAACACCTGCTTGGCCGCCCGCTTCTCCAGCCAGGCGACCCCGGACGAGCCACCGGTGCCGACCTTGGCTCCCATCGCCCGGCGGGTGGCCACGAGGTGGTCGTTGCGCCAGCGCCACACCAGCTCGGCGACCTCGGTCAGCGCCTCGCCCAGCCGGTGCGCCGCGGAGCCCGGGTCACCCGCGTAGACGCGTACCCAGACCGCCTCGACGCCCGGGTCGGGCTCGTACCGGGCGGCGACGTCCCGGCGCAGCACCGCCTCGGGGACCTCCGCGCCGTGCCGGGCCAGGAAACGCAGCGCCTCGTCGTAGAGGCCCGGCTCCTGGAGCGCCTTCTCCAACTCGGCGTACACCCGCGGCGCCCCTCGGTGCGGCACCAGCATGGAGGCCGACTTCTCGCCCAGCAGGAACTCCATCCGCCGGTACATCGCGGACTGGAAACCGGACCCGTCCCCCAGCGCCGCCCGGTAGGCGTTGAACTGGGCGGGGGTGAGATGCGCCAGCGGCTCCCAGGACGCGTTGAGCGACCGCAGCTCGTGGGTGGAGCGCTTCAGGGCTGCCAGCGCGCCCTCGGTGTCGTCCCGCCGCAGCGCCGCGGCGGCCGTCTGCCACTCGTGCACGATGACGGTGAACCACAGCTCCATCACCTGGGTGGTGACGAGGAACGCCAGCTCCCCGGGGTCGTCGGAGAGCGGTTCCTGGAGGTGGGTGAGGACGTCCGCGCGGACGTAGTCCTCATACGGTGTGGTGCCCGCGAAATCCAGTACCGGGGCATCGGGGTCGTGTGACATCGCTGTCTCCACTCACTGTGCGTCCGGGTAGCGGTCCGCCCCTTCCGGATAGACATCGGAGCCCCGGTCCCCTCGGGCCCTGCGGGCCCACGGGGCATCATGCGCGCTACGCGGCGGCGGCGGCAAGGTCACCGCTCTCCGCAGGCTCCCTCACCGCCGCCGTGCGCCCGCCGGCCACCGGCCGGGGGCTCAGCCCAGGGTCGAGGCAGCGGTGGGCGAGCTCTCCTTCAGGAAGGAGGAGCAGCGCTCGTACTCATCCTGCTCCCCGATCGCCTCGGCCGCACGCGCGAGCGCGTGCAGCGCACGCAGGAAGCCGCGGTTCGGCTCGTGCTCGAACGGCACGGGCCCGTGCCCCTTCCAGCCGTTCCGGCGCAGCGCGTCCAGCCCGCGGTGGTAACCGGTGCGCGCGTAGGCGTACGACTCCACGACGCGGCCCGCCTCGAACGCGTCGTCGGCGAGCTGCGCCCACGCCAGCGACGAGGTGGGGTACTGCGCGGCGACCTCGGAGGGCGCCGTCCCGGCGGCGAGCAGCTCGCGCGGCCCGGGGTCGTCGGGGAGGTGGGTCGGGGGCGGACCCCCGAGCAGGTTCTCGTGAATGGCCATGGCCCCAGTGTGCCTGTCCCTGTCCGCGGAACGGACACCGCGCCGCCCCGCCCGGCACCCCGCGCGCGCCCGGGACGGCCGCACCGGCGCCGCGGAACGCGGGAAGGCTCCCGGCGTACCGGGAGCCTTCCAGGGGTGCGGCGCTGTCGCGGGCGGCCCGTCGCGGGTGTGCCCCGCACGGGCGTACCGCCGCGGGCGGGGTGTTACTTCAGCCGGGTGCCGGTGGAGCGCAGGTTGCCGCAGGCGGTCAGGACGCGCTCGGCCATCCCCTTCTCGGCGGCCTTGCCCCAGCTCCGCGGGTCGTAGACCTTCTTGTTGCCGACCTCGCCGTCGACCTTCAGCACACCGTCGTAGTTGCTGAACATGTGCGCGGCGACCGGCCGGGTGAAGGCGTACTGGGTGTCGGTGTCGAGGTTCATCTTCACGACGCCGTTCTGCAGCGCGGTGGCGATCTCCTCCTCGGTGGAGCCGGAGCCGCCGTGGAAGACGAAGTCGAACGGCTTGCTGCCCGCGGGCTTGTCGAACTTCTCGGAGACACCCTGCTGGAGGTCCTTGAGCAGTTCGGGGCGGAGCACCACGTTGCCCGGCTTGTAGACGCCGTGCACGTTGCCGAAGGAGGCGGCGAGCAGGTAGCGGCCCTTGTCGCCGAGGCCGAGGGCCTCGGCGGTGCGGACGGCGTCCTCGACCGTGGTGTACAGCTCGTCGTTGATCTCGTGGGTGACGCCGTCCTCCTCGCCGCCGGTCGGGGTGATCTCGACCTCAAGGATGATCTTGGCGGCGGCCGCCTCGGCGAGCAGTTCCTGGCCGATCGCCAGGTTGTCCTTGAGGGTCTCGGCGGACCCGTCCCACATGTGGGACTGGAAGAGGGGGTTCTCGCCCCGCTGCACCCGCTCGCGGGAGACCGCCAGCAGCGGGCGGACGTAGCCGTCGAGCTTGTCCTTGGGGCAGTGGTCGGTGTGCAGGGCGATGTTCACCGGGTACTTCTTGGCGACGATGTGCGCGAACTCGGCGAGCGCCACCGCGCCGCTGACCATGTCCTTGCTGTACTGCCCGCCCAGGAACTCGGCCCCGCCCGTGGAGATCTGAACGATGCCGTCGCTCTCCGCCTCGGCGAAGCCGCGGAGCGCGGCGTGCAGCGTCTGCGTCGAGGTGACGTTGATGGCGGGGTAGGCGAACGTGCCCTCCTTCGCCCTGTCGAGCATCTCGTTGTAGATCTCGGGGGTTGCGATGGGCATGAGACCGCTCCTTGGGGTGCGTGGTGATCCGGCTTCGGGTCAACGGAACGACGTCATTGTCGTGCCCATCTTCCCAGACGGGGCCGGATGCTCCGGACGGGTGAGTTCACAAATGCACTTAATGCGCGCTGCGGCGCACTAGTCACCGCTCCACGCGCACGCATTCCACCCGAATGCGTTTCACGTGAAACAGCAGCCGCGGACGGACCGGACACTCAGGCCAGTTCGAGGTCGGACAAATCGAACGCATGGACGTACGGCACGCCGGCCCGCTCCATCGCCCCGGCAGCGCCGCGCTCCACGATGGTCGCCACCGCGACCACCTCGGCCCCCGCCTGCCGGGCCGCCTCGACGGCGGTCAGCGGTGAGTTCCCCGTCGTCGAGGTGTCCTCGACGATCAGCACCCGGCGCCCCGCCACGTCCGGGCCCTCGATCCGGCGCTGGAGGCCGTGCGCCTTGCCCGCCTTGCGGACGACGAACGCGTCGAGGTGCCGGCCGCGGGCGGCCGCGGCATGCAGCATCGCCGTCGCGACCGGGTCGGCCCCCAGCGTGAGGCCGCCCACCGCGTCGAAGTCCAGGTGCTCCGTCACATCCAGCATCACCTGGCCCGCGAGGGGCGCCGACTCCCCGTCCAGGGTGACCCGGCGGAGGTCGACGTAGAAGTCGGCCTCCGCACCCGAGGAGAGAGTGACGCGGCCGTGCACCACGGCCTTGTCCTTGATCTGCCGCAGCAGCGCGGCGCGCACGTCGTCGTTCATGAGACCTCAGCCTATGCGCCCCCGGCCCGCGCCCCGCGCCCCGGCACCACCCGCCTACAGCCGCTGCCAGCTCCAGGTGGTCGTCAGCTCCAGCGGATCCAGCGGGGTCACCTGGCGCGGGTGGGAGTTGAGCCCGTTGGGCGGGCCGCTCTGCGGCTCCACGCAGACGGCCTCCGCCGGCTCGTCGTAGACCACCAGGTACTCGGCGCGCGAGGTGATCCGCAAGGACAGCTCCGACGGCCAGGTCAGCGTGGCGTCGACACCGCCCGGCATCCCGAAGCAGTCGTCCCAAGGACCCGGCTGCGGCGCGATCCGCGCACCGGTCGGGATGTGGTCCGCACCCCGCTCCTCCTGCCACTCCGGCGAGAAGTCGAGCCGGACGTCTTCGCCGCCCCGGCCGAGATTGCGCAGGAACCAGGGGTGCCATCCGGCCTGCGCCGGGAAGGAGACGTCGAAGGTCTCGACGGCGAGCTTGAGGGTGAGCGAGCCGCCGTCCTCGGCGAGCTCGACGACCTGGGTCACCCGGCCCTCCCAGGGCCACGGGTCGGTCAGGTCGTAGGTGAAGGACGCCTTGGTGTCGGTGCCGCCGGGCGTCTGGCGCCAGACCGCGTCGCGAACGGTGCCGTGGAGGGCGTGCACTCCGCTGTTCAGCGGGAGTTGAAACATCTCGCCGCCGTTGCGGAACCGTCCCTGCGCGGTGCGGCCGCACCAGGGCGCCATCACGAAGGAGCCGTACTGCGGCCCCTGGCGAAGGAGTTCGGTGCCGCCCACCCGGAGGGAGGCGAGCCGGCACCCGCGCCCGGGTTCGACCGACACCTCGGTCCCCTGGGCGCTGAGCACAACGGACGTGGCTTCTGCGGAGGTGGGCAGATCAGTCATACAGCGACCATAACGGCGGTGTCAGCAACCCCGCCGCAAGACCCGCTGTCAGCGCCGTCTCCGCAGCACCCGGCCGAGTACGACAGCGCCCGCCACCACCGCGGCGGCGGCCGGTGCGGCCCAGCGCAGGGTGGCGGTCGCCGAACCCTGCTCCGGCGCCGGGACCGGCGCGTACCGGCCGCGCGGCGGGGCGTGGTCCACCTCCTCCGCGCTGCGCCCGATCATCGTGCGCCGGGCGTGCGCGGCCTCCGCATTGAGCCCCTCCGGACTACCGTCGAGCCCCTCGGCACCACGCGGCTCATCCGCCCCGGCTGTCCCGGCTGTTCCCTCGGCGGCGTCGAGCTCCGACTCCTCGTCGCGCCCCAGCGACGAGGGCGGCACCTCGGTCTCGAACAGCGGGGCGCGCTCCGGCTCCGGCTCCGGCTCCGGGATGCCCGGGATCGCGCGCTCGTTGTCGCCCGGGGCGCCGATGCCGCCCGCGACCGGGCCCTCGCTACCCTCCGGCCCCTCGTCGCCGGACGCGCCGTCACCGGACGCCTCCGCCTCCGGGCTGCCCGCGGGCGGTTCGGCGCGGATGCTGTCCCCGAGGGCCGCGGCGAACCTGTCGAGCAGTCGCACCCCCGCCGACGTGGCCGCCTTCTCCTCGAACGCGGCGAGTCTGCCGGTTCCGGTGACCGTGCCGACACAGACCAGCGCCGTGCCCTCGCCGTCGTCGGCCGACCGCGGCTCGACCGAGAGCGCGAGTTCGACCGTGCCCTCGCCGCGGGCCTCGCTGCCGCTGCCCTCGACCTCCAGCCGCTCCAGCGCGTCGGGAGCCGCCGCGGGGCCGGTGCCGCCGTGCGGGGTGAGGGTGAGAGCACCGCGGTAAGTGATGGTCGAGCCGCCGATCCGGACCTTCAACCGGCCGGCCACCCGCTCGGCCCCCCGCCCGTCGGCCGGCTCCTGCTGCTCCTGCTGGTCCTCCTGGAAACCGGGCACACAGCGGGCGACACGGGCGCTGTCGGTGAGAGCGGCCCGCACCGAGCCGACGGAAAGCGGTACGTACACCTCGTGCTCCATGGGCCGGAGCCTATTACCCCGCGGTGCGGCGCACATATGACCGGGCCGCATCTTTCGCGCAGCCGTGTTGGCCGGGCCCGGCCCGCGCCTCGGGGCCCGACCCGGCCCGTTCGTCCCGTCAGCCGGGATAGCGCGGGTGCATCAGCGTGGAGGGGCGGGCCTGCGGATCGCCCCTCGGCAGCGAGGCGGTCCGGCCCCCGGGCAGTTCGCAGTCCTGCGGCGCGGGCCGGGCGTGCCGGGCCAGCAGGAACCCGGCGTCGTCGGCGGCGTCCGGGTAGGGGCAGGGGCTCAGCTCGGCGGCCCGCAGAGTGGCGTGCACGGTCCAGAAGACGCGGGCCCGCTCGGCGGGTGCGCCCGCCCGCACGGCGAGGCGCCCCTCCTCGGCGAGCACCCGCTCGGCGAGACCGTAGAACTCCTGCGAGTACAGCTCGGGACCGGCGACGCGCGGGGCGGCCAGCGCGGAGATCACCACGTCGAACGGGGCGGCCCCGGAGCCCACCCGGTCCCGCAGCCAGTGGAAGGCGTCGGCCCGCACGACCCGGACCCGCCGGTCCTCCAGGGCTCCTCCGTTGAGAGCGCGCAGTCCCGGATCCCGCCGGGCGAGCCGTACGACACCGGGGTCGCCCTCCACCACCGTGACCTCGCGCACCTCCGGATAGCGCAGCACCTCGCGCAGCGCGACCCCGTCGCCGCCGCCGACGACCAGCACCCGGGCGCGCGGGCCGCCGGACATCGCGGGCCGGACCAGGGCCCGGTACTCGGCGCGGGCGCGGCGACCCCGCAGCACCAGCGCACCGTCCCGGAACAGCCGCAGCTCGCCCGCCGCCGACCACTGGCCGCGGGTCGCGCCACCGGTCAGGACGAGCTCCTGCCGGTCGGTGCGCACGGCCACCCGGACGTCCTCGCCGAACACCGCACGCCGCGCGGCGTGTTCGAACGGTCCGGTGAACGCCGTCCCCGCCAGCAGTACGAGGAGTACGCACCCGTTGGCCGCCAGCAGTCGACGGCGCACCGGGCCCGTCAGATCGTGGCGGAAGAGCCACTGCACGACCAGCCCTCCGGCCAGCGCGTTCACCACCCCGGTGAGCAGCGCGCCGGCCAACTCCCCGGCCAGCGGCAGCAGCAGGAACGGAAAGGTCAGCCCGCCGACCAGCGCCCCCACATAGTCGGCGGCGAACAGGTCGGCGAGGGCACCGCCCGGATCCTGCGCGCGGATCCGCTGGATCAGGGTCATCAGCAGCGGCATCTCCGCGCCGATCAGCACCCCGATGGTGAAGGAGATGACGACCAGCGCCACCCGGGCTCCGCCCAGCCAGGCGAAGGAGGCGTACATCCCCATGGCCGAGCCGCCGCCGACCAGCGCGAGCAGCGCCTCGACATAGCCGAAGCCCGCGGCGGCGTGGCAGCGCAACCGCTTGGCCAGCAGCGAGCCGACGCCCATCGCGAAGACCATGACGGACAGGACGACGGACGCCTGGGTGACCGAGTCCCCGACCAGCGAGGAGGCCACGGCGACCAGTTCGAGTTCGTAGACGAGACCGCAGGCCGCACACACGAACACCGAGGCGAGGACCAGGCCGCGCCCGAACCCCGCGGGGACGGGCAGCCGGGGGCTCTCCACGGAGGGCGGTGGACGGTCGATCATGGGTGCACGGTACGTCACATCATAGACACCTTAGGTCACTCACATGAGTGCTTCCGGTGTGCCCGGTCCCCCACCGGACCGGTCCCGGCGAGAGGTGCACGGCGCACCGCGTGCCGTGCCGCCCCGGGCCGCCCCGAACCGTGTCGACCGTGCCGGATCACCTCAGGCCATGGCCGGGCCGCGGCGGAGCGGGATCACGGAAGCGCCCTCCGGCCCCGGGGCTCCGCCCGTCCCTCTCCGCGCCCGGGTGGCCACCCGGGTCCGGGTCGAGACCAACGACCCTTCCTGCGGATAGGAATGCCAGGTACGCCAGCGGATCTGCCCCTCGTGCCGCTGGACGAGCAGCGCGGTGAAGGCGCTCGGCGCCCCGGGGAACGTCCCCGCGAAGCCGTGGGGGTGGTCCGCGACCAGCGCGAGCAGCTCCTGCGCGCGCCCGGAGAACGAGCTGGGCGACAACCGCTCGACGCGCGCCGCGAACTCGTACTCCCACCCGGTGAAGCGTTTGGAGACGCCCAGCGGGAGCGGGGTACTGCTGCCCGGCAGGCAGGCGACGGTCTCGCAGCACCCGCCGAAGTCATCGCCGAGCAGGACCTGGTGCGAGGCACCCAGCAGCCGCAACTGCACATGGGTGCCGTCCAGTTCGACATCCATGCAGGCGAGTGCCGGCAGCGGCGCACGACCCAGGTCCCAGGCGAGGTCGTGCGCGCGGGTGTCGGTGTAGGCGGTCTTCAAAGTGGTGAGCATGGGTCGGCTCCGCAGACACGCAGGGAGGAGTGGGCCGCCCCACTCCTCGACCTCCCGCACCTCCGGGCCGGGGACCAGGAGGTGCGGGGACGACAGTTCACGATTCACCGAATCACGGAAACGCCGTACCCACAGCGCTTTTCCCCAGGTTCTACGGATTTCCATCCCATAGGTATGGATGAGGTCATGTGTTCCCTTCCGGCTCAGCCACCGCCGGCTCCGTCCGCCGAGCTCCGGAGCGGGGTACGGGAGGCGGAGCAGAGGCGCGGGCGCCGGGCGCGGTTGCCGGTCGCGGGCGCAGGGCGCGGAGCCCGGGCGCGGGCCGCGTCGCGCGCCCACCGCGCGAGCGCTTCAGTCACCGTCGCCGGATGCCGCGCCGTCGCCGTACGCGGGGCCGTCGCCGTCCGAAGCACCCCCGCCGTACGCGGGGTCGCCGCCGGTCGGAATGTCGCCGTCGTACGAGGTGCGGTTGCCGCGGCCGCCCCGAACCCGCCGGGAGCCGCCGCGGGGCGGGTGGTACCGCGGGCGGCCGGAGACGGCCGGCTTGACGAGCACCGCGACCAGGGCGAAGGCGGTGACGATACCGACGAACACCAGAACTTGGGACATGGGCGCTTCCCCTCGAGTTCTGTGAACGGCAAGTCCCTTCCCGTGCAACCGTGCTGCCGTCCGCAGGCGTAGTCGGCTCCTGCCCGCCGCCGCGGGTGGGCAATGCCGGGTTGAGGAAGACCAGAGCTTGGCGGAGGATGGCTGCCATGACTGCTGGCCACGCCGCCGCCCCCGGAGCGCCGGGGACCGCGGACGCCGCCCGGACGGAGTCCGGCGAGGGGCGCCCGCTGCTCAACCGCCGCCTCGCCGGGTTCGGCACCACGATCTTCGCCGAGATGTCCGCGCTCGCCGTCCGGACCGGCGCGATCAACCTGGGCCAGGGTTTCCCCGACACGGACGGCCCCGAGGAGGTCCGGGAGGCCGCGGTCCGCGCGCTGCGGGACGGCCGGGGCAACCAGTATCCGCCGGGTCCCGGCATCCCCGAACTGCGCACGGCCGTGGCCGAACACCAGCAGCGCTTCCACGGCCTGCGCTACGACCCCGACACCGAGGTCCTCGTCACCGCGGGCGCCACCGAGGCCATCGCCGCCTCGCTGCTGGCGCTGGTCGAACCCGGGGACGAGGTCATCGCGCTGGAGCCGTACTACGACTCCTACGCGGCCTCCATCGCGATGGCGGGCGGCACCCGGGTACCCGTCACCCTGCGCCCCCGGGACGGCGCCTACCACCTCGACCTGGACGAGCTGCGGGACGCCGTCACCGACCGCACCCGGCTCCTCCTCCTCAACACCCCGCACAACCCGACCGGCACCGTGCTGCGCCGCGACGAACTGGCCGCCGTCGCCGAGCTGTGCGTGGAGCGCGACCTGCTCGCCGTCACCGACGAGGTCTACGAGCACCTGGTGTTCGACGGCGCACATCATCCGCTGGCCGGCTTCCCCGGGATGCGGGAGCGCACGGTCACCATCTCCTCCAGCGGGAAGACGTTCTCCTTCACGGGCTGGAAGGTCGGCTGGATCACCGGCACCCCCGCGCTGGTGACCGCCGTACGCGCGGCGAAGCAGTATCTGACCTTCGTGTCGGCGGGGCCCTTCCAGTACGCCGTCGCGGAGGCCCTGGCGCTGCCCGACAGCTACTACACCGATCTGCGCGAGGGCCTGCGCCGCCGACGGGACCTGCTGGCCGACGGGCTGGCGGAAGCGGGCTTCGCGGTGCACCGCCCGCAGGGCACCTACTTCATCACCACAGACATCCGCCCGCTCGGCGCCACCGACGGGGTCGCCTTCTGCCTCGCCCTCCCCGAGCGCGTCGGCGTCGTCGCCGTCCCCACCCAGGTCTTCTACGACCACGCCGCTGAGGGCGCTCCCTACGTCCGCTTCGCGTTCTGCAAGCGGGAGGACGTGCTGGAGGAGGCGGCGCGGCGGCTGCGGGGTGTGGCGGGCACCGGCTGACCCGCCACCCCCGGCGCGCGAGCCCCCCGTGCCCGCGCCCCACACGCGGGACCCGCTCTCCCCCGTGCGTCCCCCGTTCCGCGGGTCCCGCGCGCTTGTCCAGGAGTCTCCCGGCTCGGGATGCTGCGCGGTACCTGACGGATGACAGGGGTCCGGCGGGAACCGGGCACCAGGCACAATGCGGGCCGGGCCCCCGGGCGGGGGTGCGGACAGCACGAGGGGCCGGGCGCATCACCAGGATGCGCCCGGCCCCTCGGGAACTCGGGGTGCCGACGCCGCTACGCGTCGCCGCCCTCGCCCTCGGAGGAGTCGATGTCCTTCTCCAGGCCGAACTGCTCCACCAGCCACTTGTCGAACTCGATGCTGGCGCGCACCCAGCTGACCGTGGACGAGACGAAGTGCTCCAGCGAGACGCCCGTGCCCACCAGCATCTGCGCCTCACCGATCAGCCGGACGCTGCCGTCGTCGTGGGTGTGGCTGTAGACCTTGGGCCACAGGGTGCGACGGTTCCAGTCGTCGATGGCCTCCAACAGCTTGGGCTTGTCCTCGATGGTGTGCGGCCGGTCGTAGAACGTACGCACCGAGAAGACCTGCTGCTCCGCCTCACCCCGGAACATGAAGTAGGTGCGGAACTCCTCCCACGGCGCCGCGAGGTCTCCCTCGTCGTCGACGACGTACTTCAGCTCCATCTGGTCCAGGAGCTGCTTGACGAGATCCTGGTCGGGGATGATCGGTCCGGTGGGACCGGACTCCTCCGGCTCCTCGGGCTGGCCCCCGAAGTTCGGGATCGAGGACGGGTCGATGCTCACGTGGGTGTTCCCTTCATACGGCTTCGGTCATCCTCCCGCACGGGCCCCCCGCGGTGACAACCCTGGGGGTTCGGCCCGGCCGGGGCAGCGGAGGGGCGGCGCCCGCTGCGTGCGGCACCCCGCCACCCTTTCACCGTTTCACCGATTCCGGCACCGACGCCCCGGAATGCCCGGGGTGGCCCGGCACCCGGAGCGCCGTGCCCGCGGGTGCGGAAGGCGGCAGCGGAGAGGCCGGCAGCCGGCCCCTCCGACGGGTTTCAGGCCCCCGCGGCCGCTCCGGCGGTCGAGCCGACCGCCAGCCCCTCCCGCCCCTCGACGTGGTCCACCCGCACGGTGTCGCCGTCGCGGACTTCGCCCGCGAGGATCTCCCGGGCGAGCTGATCGCCGATGGCGGTCTGGACGAGGCGGCGCAGCGGCCGGGCGCCGTAGGCCGGGTCGTTGCCCTCGGTGGCGAGCCAGTCCAGCGCGGCGGGGGTGACGTCCAGCGTCAGCCGCCGCTCGGCGAGGCGGGTCTGCAGTGCGTCGACCTGGAGCCGGGCGATCCGCCGCAGCTCGTCGCCGGCCAGCGCGGAGAAGACGACCAGATCGTCCAGCCGGTTGAGGAACTCGGGCCGGAAGGCGGACCGGACGGCGGCGAGCACCTGCTCGCGCTTCTCCTCCTCCTTCTCCAGGGGATCCATCAGGAACTGGCTGCCCAGATTGGAGGTGAGGATGAGGATGGTGTTGCGGAAATCGACGGTGCGGCCCTGGCCGTCGGTGAGCCGTCCGTCGTCGAGGACCTGGAGCAGCACGTCGAAGACCTCGTGGTGCGCCTTCTCCACCTCGTCCAGCAGGACGACGCTGTAGGGGCGGCGCCGCACGGCCTCGGTGAGCTGGCCGCCCTCCTCATAGCCGACGTACCCGGGCGGCGCGCCGACCAGCCGGGCGACGCTGTGCTTCTCCCCGTACTCGCTCATGTCGATACGGACCATGGCCCGCTCGTCGTCGAAGAGGAAGTCCGCGAGCGCCTTGGCCAGCTCCGTCTTCCCCACGCCGGTGGGACCGAGGAAAATGAACGAGCCGGTCGGACGGTCGGGGTCGGCGATACCGGCCCGGCTGCGGCGCACCGCGTCGGAGACCGCGCGCACCGCCTCCTGCTGCCCGATCAGCCGCTTGCCGAGCTCCTCCTCCATCCGCAGGAGCTTCTGCGTCTCGCCCTCCAGCAACCGGCCGGCCGGAATACCCGTCCAGGAGGCGACGACGTCCGCGATGTCGTCCGAGCCGACCTCCTCCTTGACCATCCTGCTGTCCTGGTCGGCCTGGCCCGCCGCGATCTCCTTCTTGGCCTCTTCCTCCTCCTCGGTGGCGGCCGCCAGCTCGCGCTCGACGGCCGGGATCTCCCCGTAGAGGAGCTTGGAGGCGGTGTCGAAGTCGCCGTCGCGCTGGGCACGCTCGGCCTGGCCGCGCAGCTCGTCCAGGGTCTCCTTCAGCTCACCGACCCGGTTGAGGCCCTGCTTCTCCTTCTCCCAGCGAGCGGTGAGCCCGCGCAGCTCCTCCTCCCTGTCGGCCAGCTCGCGGCGCAGCCGCTCCAGCCGCTCGACGGAGGCGGGGTCGGTCTCCTTGTCCAGGGCCAGCTCCTCCATCTTGAGCCGGTCGACGGCCCGCTGGAGTTCGTCGATCTCCACAGGTGAGGAGTCGATCTCCATCCGGAGCCGCGAGGCCGCCTCGTCCACCAGGTCGATGGCCTTGTCCGGGAGGAAGCGGGAGGTGATGTAGCGGTCCGAGAGAGCGGCGGCGGCCACCAGCGCACTGTCGGAGATCTGCACCTTGTGGTGCGCCTCGTACCGCCCCTTGAGCCCGCGCAGGATCGCGATGGAGTCCTCGACGGTCGGCTCGGCGACCAGCACCTGCTGGAAGCGGCGCTCCAGCGCCGGGTCCTTCTCGATCCGCTCGCGGTACTCGTCCAGCGTGGTGGCGCCGACCATCCGCAGCTCACCGCGGGCCAGCATCGGCTTGAGCATGTTGCCCGCGTCCATCGCCGAGTCGCCGCCGGCGCCCGCTCCGACCACGGTGTGCAGCTCGTCGATGAAGGTGATGATCTGGCCGTCGCTCTCCTTGATCTCGGAGAGCACGGTCTTGAGCCGCTCCTCGAACTCGCCGCGGTACTTGGCGCCCGCCACCATGGCGCCCAGATCGAGAGCGACCAGCCGCTTGTTCCGCAGCGACTCCGGTACGTCGCCCTTGACCACCCGCTGGGCCAGTCCCTCGACGACGGCGGTCTTGCCTACACCCGGCTCACCGATGAGGACGGGGTTGTTCTTGGTGCGCCGGGAGAGCACCTGCACCACCCGGCGGATCTCCTGGTCCCGGCCGATGACGGGGTCGAGCTTGCCGTCCCGGGCCGCGGCGGTCAGGTCGGTGCCGAACTTCTCCAGGGCCTTGTAGGTGCCCTCGGGGTCCGAGTTGGTGACCCGTCGGCTGCCGCGCTGGGCGCTGAAGGCGTCCAGCAGCTTCCGGTCGTCGGCGCCCTGCTGCTCGAGCAGCTCGCCGGTGGCGCCGCCCTTGGCCGCCAGCGCGATCAGCAGGTGCTCGGTGGAGACGAAGCTGTCGCCGAGGTCCTTGGCCCGCTGGGCCGCGTCGGCGATGACGGCGAGCAGGTCGCGGTCGGCCTGCGGCCGGCTCACCGTCTGCCCCTGCACGGTGGGCAGGCCCGCGAGCAGCCGCTCGGCGCCCGAGCGCAGCGCCGCCTGATCGGCCTCGACGCCGGCGATCAGGTCCTGGATGTTCTCGTTGTCCTCGCCCGTGAGCAGGGCGAGCAGCAGATGGGCCGGGGTGATGTCGGGGTGCCCGTCGCTCACCGCCCGGTCGTTGGCCGCGCCGATGGCGTCCCGGCTCTTGTTGGTCAGCTCCGCGTCCACTGTCCTGCGTCCTCCTCCGGTGCTGGCTGCGGGTGCCGTGCCCTGGCGCCCCCTGCGCCCCGATCACCGGCACTTGCTACCCATAGCATGCAACAAGTTGAGTCTATTCCACTCAACCTAGAAACGTCTACGATCCTTCTTGTTTCCCGGCCGCTCCGGCCCGGAAAATCGCCCAACGAGCCGCTCAGCAGCGGCATTTGGAGCTGACAGAGTGAAGATCGGCATTGCTGGCACCCACCGTGTCGCCACGGTGATGGTCACCTCCTCCACCGTCCTGACGGCAGCCGCACTGACCGCCCCGGCCGCCGCGGCAGCCCCCGCGGCCACCGCACCGACCGCCGCCCGCACGGCCGCGACCCCCACGGTCACGGCCGCCAAGAAGCCGTCCGTCACCGCAAGGGGCGGCTATGTGATGAACAGCGGCACCGGCAGGAGCCTCTACACCAAGGCCGCCGACACCCGCCGGTCCACCGGCTCGACCACCAAGATCATGACCGCCCGGGTGGTGCTCGCCCGCAAGAACCTCGACCTCTCCCGGAAGGTCACCATCCGGAAGGCGTACAGCGACTACATCGTCCGCAACACCGCCTCCTCGGCGCGGCTGATCGTCGGCGACAAGGTCACCGTCCGCCAACTCCTCTACGGGATGATGCTGCCCTCCGGATGCGACGCCGCCTACGCGCTCGCCGACACCTTCGGCAAAGGCAGCACCCGCAAAGCCCGGGTGAAGTCCTTCATCGGTTCGATGAACTCCACCGCCCGCGGCCTCGGCCTGAAGAACACCCACTTCGACTCGTTCGACGGCATCGGCAAGGGCCGCAACTACTCCACCCCGCGCGACCTGACCAGGCTCGCCCGCGACGCGATGCGCTCCCCGACCTTCCGCTCGATCGTGAAGACCCGCTCCACCAAACAGAAGACGATCACCAGGAGCGGCGGCTACCGGTACATGAACTGGCGCAACACCAACCCGCTGCTGGGCGGCTACTCCGGAGCGCTCGGCGTCAAGACCGGCTCGGGCCCCGAGGCGAAGTACTGCCTGGTCTTCGCCGCCAAGCGGGGCGGCAAAACCGTGATCGGCACCGTGCTGGCCTCCTCCTCGTCCGCCGGCCGCACGAAGGACGCTAAGAAGCTGCTCTCCTACGGCTTCGCGCGGTAGGACCCGGCAGACCGGCCGGCCTTGCCCCGGAGCCGCTTCCCGGGCCGGTCCCGGCGGCCGCGACCGCCCCACGGGGGTGGCCGCCTGGACCGGGCCCGGGTCACTCCCGGGGCCGGATCACTCCCGGGGCCGGGGCCGCCAGACCACCAGCGCGCTGGACTGGCGCACATCCTCGTAGGGAACCAGATCGCGCCGGTAGGAGGCGTGCACCTGGGCCTCCCGCTGCTGCATCGCCGCCGCGGCGCCCTCCACCGCGGCCGACAGCTCGGCCACCCGCTGCTGGAGCGCCGTGACCTGGTTCTCCAGCTCGATGATCCGCTTGATACCGGCGAGGTTGATGCCCTCGTCCTGACTGAGCCGCTGCACCTCGCGCAGCTGCTCGATGTCGCGGGCCGAGTAGCGGCGGCCCCGCCCGGGCGTACGGTCGGGCGAGACCAGCCCCAGCCGGTCGTACTGCCGCAGAGTCTGCGGGTGCAGCCCCGAGAGCTGCGCTGCGACCGAGATGACGTAGACGGGAGACTCGTCCGTCAGCTCATACGCCGCGGAGCGCCCGGCCGCGAAGCGTCTGCGTCCGTCCCGGCCGTCCACCTCAGTCTCCCTTCGCTGCCTTGAACAACGCGGCCCGCGGATCCTCACCCGCCGTCGCGTCCCGATAGGACTCCAGGGAGTCCTTCGCCTCGTCGTCCAGCGCCACCGGTACCGCGACCTCCACCGTCACCAGCAGATCGCCGCGGGTGCCGTCCTTGCGGACCGCGCCCTTGCCCCGGGCCCGCATGGTCCGCCCGGACGGCGTACCCGGCGGGACCTTGAGGGTGACCGGCGGACCGCCCAGCGTGGGAACCTTCACCTCGCCGCCGAGCGCGGCCTCCGGGAAGGTGACCGGAACGGTGACCGTCAGGTTGTCGCCCCTGCGGCCGAACACCGGGTGCCTGTCCACGTTGACGACGACATACAGATCGCCGTTGGGGCCGCCCCGCTCGCCGGGGGCGCCCTTGCCGCGCAGCCGGATGCGCTGCCCGTCGGTGACGCCCGCCGGGATGCGGACCTGCATCGTGCGCGAGCTGGTCGCCCGGCCGGACCCCTTGCAGGTGTCGCAGGGGTCCTGCGCGATCAGGCCGCGGCCCTTGCAGTCCACGCACGGGTCGGTCAGCGAGAAGCCGCCGCCCGTGCCCCGGGAGACCTGGCCGGTGCCCACGCAGGTGGGGCACACCCGCGGGGTGCCGTTCTTGTCCCCCGTCCCCGCGCAGTCCTTGCACGCGGCGCTGGAGGACATCCGCAGCGGGACCGTGGCCCCGTCCACCGCCTCGGTGAAGCTGAGCGTCACCTCGGACTCGATGTCCTGCCCGCGCCGCGGCTGGGTACGGGTACCGGCTCCGCCGCGGTTGAACAGTCCGCCGAAGACATCGCCGAGCCCGCCGCCGAAGCCCCCGGCACCGCCGGGGCCGCCGGGGCCGCCGGCGCCGCCGCCCTGGCCGCCGAACAGGTCGCCCAGGTCGAAGTTGAACGTTCCGGCGCCGCCCGGCCCGCCCGCGCCGCCGCCGGGCCGGAAGCCGCCGCCGTTGCCGAAGAGGCTGCGCGCCTCGTCGTACTCCTTGCGCCGCTTGGCGTCACCGAGCACGTCGTACGCCTCGGAGGCGTCCTTGAAGCGCTCCTCGGCCTTGGGGTCGCCGGCGTTGGCATCCGGGTGGTTCTCCCGGGCCAGCTTGCGGTACGCCTTCTTGATCTCGGCTTCGGTGGCGTCCTTGGGGACGCCGAGGACCTTGTAGTAGTCCTTCTCGATGAAGTCCTTGGTACTCATCCTCGACGTCCCTCCTCCCGCACGCGGTCAGCCCTCGTCCGGGCCACCGTTCTCCTCTTCAGCCGCCGGTGCCTCGGCACCGGCCTCGCCCTTGCCGCCCGCGGCACCCGGCTGCGGCTCGGCCACGCCGACCCGCGCGGGACGGATGGTCCGCTCGCCGATTCGATACCCGGGCTGCAGGATCTGCACGCACGTCGTCTCCGTGACGTCCGGAGAGTAGGAGTGCATCAGGGCCTCGTGCACCGTCGGGTCGAAGGGCTCGCCCTCCTTGCCGAACTGCATCAGCCCCATCTTGGCCGCGACGGTCTCCAGCGACTCGGCGACCGACTTGAAGCCGCCCACCAGCTCGCCGTGGTCCCGCGCCCGGCCGATGTCGTCCAGCACCGGCAGCAGCTCGGTCAGCAGGTTCGCGACGGCGATCTCCTTGACCGCCTCCCGGTCCCGCTCGACCCTGCGGCGGTAGTTCTGGAACTCCGCCTGCAACCGCTGCAGGTCCTGGGTGCGCTCGTGGAGGGCCTTCCGGGCGGCCTCCAGCTCGGTGGTCGGGCCGCCCTCGGCGGACTCGCCCCGCTGCTGGTCGGCGCCCTCGCCCTCCCAGACGTCCTGTGCGCTCACATCGCCCTCACTCTGCTGGGCGTCCCCGGCCGGCGGCGCCCCGGGCGCCGCCTCCTCGGAGGCGGCGGCCCGGTCCGCGTCACTCGGCTCACCGGCGTCGGCGGGGACGTCGGGCTCCTTGCCGAAGCCCGCGGTCTCCTCCGTCACGCCGCACCGTCCTTGGGCTTCTGGTCCTCGTCGACGATCTCGGCGTCCACGACGTCGTCCTCACCGGCGCCGCCCTCGGCCTTGCCGGCACCGGCCGCGCCGCCCTCGGCACCGCCTTCCTGGGCCTGCTGGGCGTCGGCGTAGAGGGCCTGGCCCAGCTTCTGGCTGGTGGCCGCCACCTTCTCGGACGCCTCGCGGATGGCCGCGGTGTCCTCGCCCTTGAGCTTCTCCTTCAGGTCCTCCAGCGAGGTCTCGACCTCGGACTTGGTCTCGGCCGGGACCTTCTCCTCGTTGTCCTTGAGGAACTTCTCCGTCGTGTAGACGAGCTGCTCGGCCTGGTTGCGCGTCTCGGCGGCCTCGCGGCGCTTGTGGTCCTCGTCGGCGTACTGCTCGGCCTCCCGCATCATCCGCTCGATGTCTTCCTTGGGAAGGCTGGAGCCGCCGGTGACCTGCATCTTCTGTTCCTTGCCCGTACCCAGGTCCTTGGCGGAGACGTGCATGATCCCGTTGGCGTCGATGTCGAAGGTGACCTCGATCTGCGGGACGTTGCGCGGCGCCGGGGGCAGGCCGGTCAGCTCGAACATGCCGAGCTTCTTGTTGTAGGCGGCGATCTCCCGCTCGCCCTGGAAGACCTGGATCTGCACCGAGGGCTGGTTGTCCTCCGCGGTGGTGAAGGTCTCCGAGCGCTTGGTCGGGATGGTGGTGTTGCGCTCGATCAGCTTGGTCATGATGCCGCCCTTGGTCTCGATACCGAGGGACAGCGGGGTGACGTCCAGCAGCAGGACGTCCTTGACCTCGCCCTTGAGCACACCGGCCTGGAGGCTGGCGCCGATGGCCACGACCTCGTCCGGGTTCACGCCCTTGTTCGCGTCCTTGCCGCCGGTCAGCTCCTTGACGAGCTCCGCGACGGCGGGCATCCGGGTGGAGCCGCCGACGAGCACCACGTGGTCGATCTCGCTGAGCTGGATGCCCGCGTCCTTGATCACGTTGTGGAACGGCGTCTTGCAGCGCTCCAGCAGGTCCTGCGTGAGCTGCTGGAACTGCGCCCGGGTCAGCTTCTCGTCCAGGTGCAGCGGGCCCTCGGCCGAAGCGGTGATGTAGGGCAGGTTGATCGTGGTCTCGGTGGACGAGGACAGCTCGATCTTCGCCTTCTCCGCGGCCTCCCGGAGGCGCTGGAGGGCCATCTTGTCCTTGCCCAGGTCCACGCCGTGGCCGGACTGGAACTGCTTGACCAGGTAGTCGACGACCCGCTGGTCCCAGTCGTCACCACCGAGGTGGTTGTCGCCGTTGGTCGCCTTCACCTCGACGACACCGTCGCCGATCTCCAGCAGCGAGACGTCGAAGGTGCCGCCGCCGAGGTCGAAGACCAGGATCGTCTGGTCCTCCTTCTCCAGCCCGTAGGCGAGCGCCGCGGCGGTCGGCTCGTTGACGATCCGGAGCACGTTCATGCCCGCGATCTCACCGGCCTCCTTGGTGGCCTGCCGCTCGGCGTCGTTGAAGTACGCCGGGACGGTGATGACCGCGTCGGCGACCTTCTCGCCCAGGTACGACTCGGCGTCCCGCTTCAGCTTCTGCAGCACGAAGGCGCTGATCTGCTGCGGGTTGAACTCCTTGTCGTCGATACCGATCTTCCAGTCGGTACCCATGTGCCGCTTGACCGACCGGATCGTCCGGTCGACGTTGGTGACCGCCTGCCGCTTGGCCACCTCGCCGACGAGCACTTCGCCGTTCTTCGCGAAGGCCACGACGGACGGCGTGGTCCTGGCGCCCTCGGCGTTGGTGATGACGGTGGGCTCACCGCCCTCGAGAACACTGACGACGGAGTTCGTCGTACCCAGGTCGATGCCGACCGCACGAGCCATTTCGGGTTCCTCCAGCTTGGTCTTGAGTGAAGCTGACTCAAGAGTGCACGACCGAGGAGAATGCGTCAAGAAGCTTGAGCCGAGCCGACTCAACCTCCATGACTACGGTGCGCGCATATCTGGCTGCGAGAGGGTGCGGAGCGGTGCCTCGGAGCCCCGCGACGGCGGCCCGACCCCGGGCCGGGCGGCCCCCGGGGTCGCCCCCGGGGGCCGGCGACGGCGGCCTCGGCCGTGCGGTGACCCGTGCGGGGCGACGCAAATCACCGGGGTGCGCGGTGCAGGGAGTGGCGACGAGTGGGTAGTCTCGTACGGACTGGATAAGTTACTGCTTAGTAAACGCCGCCTCCGTGCTCCGAGGAGCCGCTATGCAACTCGCCGCGATCGTCGTCACGCTGCTGCTCACCGCGGTCGGCGTTGCGCTGTTCGCCCGCGCCATTGCGCAGATCTACCGCTTCGTCAAGCTCGGCCAGCCACTGCCCGCGGGTACCCGCAAGGACAGCCCCAAGCAGCGAACGGCCACACTCCTCCGGGAGTTCCTCGGGCACACGAAGATGAACCGGTGGGGCGTGGTGGGCGTCGCCCACTGGTTCGTGGCGATCGGCTTCCTCACCCTGCCGCCCACCATCGTCAACGCCTACGGCCAGCTCTTCCAGGCCGACTGGACGCTGCCGGTCATCGGCGGCTGGCTGCCGTACGAGATGTACATCGAGTTCATCGGCTTCGCGACCACCGTCGGGATCGCCGTCCTGATGGTGATCCGGCTGCTGAGCCTGCCCTCCAGGGCGGGCCGCAAGTCGCGCTTCGCGGGCTCGAAGATGGGCCAGGCGTACTTCGTCGAGTACGTCATCTTCGTCATCGGCCTGGCCATCATGATGCTGCGCGGCCTCGAGGGCGCCCTGCACCACGTGGACAGCTACGAGCCGGCCTACTTCCTCTCCTACCCGCTGGTCGCGGCGTACAACGGGCTCGACACCGGCACGCTGCAGAACCTCGTCTACCTCTGGGCGCTGATCAAGCTGGGCACGACCATGATCTGGATGATCACGGTCGGTCTGAACACCAACATGGGTGTGGCCTGGCACCGGTTCCTCGCGTTCTTCAACATCTGGTTCAAGCGGGAGGCCACCGGCGGCGCGTCGCTCGGCGAGCTCCAGCCGATGATGTCCGGCGGCAAGGTCATCGACTTCGAGACGGCCCTGGACGACAGCGACGAGGACGCCGAGGAGGTCCGCTTCGGCGCCTCCCAGGTCGAGGACTTCTCCTGGAAGGGCATCCTCGACTTCTCCACCTGCACCGAGTGCGGCCGCTGCCAGTCGCAGTGCCCCGCCTGGAACACCGGCAAGCCCCTCTCGCCGAAGCTGCTGATCATGTCGCTGCGCGACCACGCGTACGCCAAGGCCCCGTATCTGCTGGCAGGCGGCGGCAAGACGATGGAGGGCGCGGAGAAGGCGACCGAGGAGCAGCTCAAGGACGTCCCGGCGGCCGCGCTGGCGGAGGCCGAGCGCCCGCTGGTGGGCACCGCCGAGGAGAACGGCGTCATCGACCCGGACGTGCTGTGGTCCTGCACCACCTGCGGCGCCTGCGTCGAGCAGTGCCCCGTCGACATCGAGCACATCGACCACATCGTCGACATGCGCCGCTACCAGGTGATGATCGAGAGCGCGTTCCCCTCCGAGGCGGGCACGATGCTCAAGAACCTGGAGAAGAAGGGCAACCCCTGGGGCCTGGCCAAGAAGCAGCGGCTGGAGTGGACGAAGGAGATCCAGCAGGACGCCGGCTTCGAGGTGCCGATCGTCGGCAAGACGATCGAGGACCTGACCGAGGTCGAGTACCTGTACTGGGTCGGCTGCGCCGGCGCCCTGGAGGACCGCGCGAAGAAGACCACGAAGGCGTTCGCCGAGCTGCTGCACATCGCGGGCGTCAACTTCGCCATCATGGGCGGCGACGAGAAGTGCACCGGTGACTCGGCCCGCCGGCTGGGCAACGAGTTCCTCTTCCAGCAGCTCGGCGAGGAGAACGTCGGCACGCTGAACACGGCCTTCGGCGAGTCCCTCGGCGAGGACGGCGAGGTGGACCCGGCGACGCGGAAGCCGAAGTCCGCGAAGAAGATCGTCGCCACCTGCCCGCACTGCTTCAACACGCTGGCGAACGAGTACCCGCAGCTCGGCGGGCACTACGAGGTCATCCACCACACCCAGCTGCTCCAGCACCTCATCGACGAGGGCAGGCTGGTGCCGGTCACCCCGGTCGAGGGGCTGATCACCTACCACGACCCCTGCTACCTCGGCCGCCACAACAAGGTCTACACCCCGCCCCGGGAGATCATCGGCCGGGTGCCGGGCCTGCGCAACGAGGAGATGCACCGGCACAAGGAGCGCGGCTTCTGCTGCGGCGCCGGCGGCGCCCGGATGTGGATGGAGGAGCGCATCGGCAAGCGGGTCAACAACGAGCGGGTGGACGAGGCGCTCTCCCTCGACCCGGACATCGTCTCCACGGCCTGCCCGTTCTGCCTCGTCATGCTGACCGACTCGGTCAACGGGAAGAAGAACGACGGCAAGGCCAAGGAGGCGCTGCAGGTCGTGGACGTGGCCCAGCTCCTGCTGGACTCGGTCAAGACGCCCGGCGAGCCTCCGGCGGCCGACGGCGAGACGGAGCCCGAGCCGGAGCCCGAGCCGGAGCCCGCCTCGTAGCACCCAGGTGGCCTGAACCGGGTACTTCGCACCCTCACGATGGCCGGTCCCGTATCCACGGGGCCGGCCGTTGCGCGTTTTCCGGCAAGTCGTGGTCAAATGCGATCAGTTAACGCACCACACGAGCCAAACCACGGTCGCGGTATACCCATCGCCGCGTGCCGGGCCTAGCCTCCTAACCGCACGCACGCGGAGCGGAGCAGCGGGACAGGCGAGGAGGAGCAGCAGGTGGCGGACCGCGAGGCCCCGGGCCCTACGGCCCAGGACGGACCGGCCGAAAACGGCCGGCCGCCGGACCCCGGCCCGCGCGCGATCACCCGGAGCCGCCCCGCCGCCCGGCCCGCCGTCAGGCACACCTCCCGGCCCGCCGCGGCCCGGCCCGCCCTCCGGCCCGCCCCTCGGTCAACGGCGTGGGAAGGTGCCCCATGCTGACACCCGAGCTGCTGTGCCGACTGCGCTTCACCCTCCGCGACCTGCCCAGACTGCGTGCCGAGGTCGAGGCGCGGGCCGCGTCGGCGGGGCTCGGCGAGCCGCGCAGGGGCGAATTCGTCGTCGCCGTCGACGCCGTGGCCACCAACGCCGTCGAACACGCGGGCGGCGGCGGACAGCTCGTCCTGCGCCACCTGCCCGGCGAACTGGAATGCCAGGTCGCCGACTCCGGCCCCGGCTTCACGGAGGACGTCATCCCCGAACTGCTGCCGGGCCTGGACGGCGCCACCAGCGGGCGCGGCCTGTGGCTGGCCCGGCTGGTGACCGACCGGCTGACCGTGGCCGGCGCAACCGGCCAGGGCGCCCTCGTCACCTTCGCCGTCCGCCTCCCCGGAGAGTGACCCTCCCCCCGAGGGAGTGACCTCCTTCCGGAGGAGCGCGCCCTCCTCCCCGGTCCCCTCCCGGCCGGGCCGCCTCCCCCCTCGGTGGGGGTCGCGCGCGCCGGTTCCCCTAGGGGATGTCACAGGTCAGCAGCGATGTCCGGCCATCTCGCCCGGCCGTGGCACACGTGACCCGCGGAACACGGTACGTTCGATCGCGTGGCTGGTTTCAGGAGCGGACGCGGCCGGGACTCCCGGGGCGCGCAGCAGCATGGGCAGTACCCGCAACACCCCCCGGGTTCGCCGTACCCGCAGGGCCCGGGGCCAGGACCCGGGCCCGGCCCAGGGCCCGCGCCCGGCCCCTGGCAGGGCGGCGGGCAGCACGGCGAACCGGAGTACTTCGGCGACCCGCAGCCGCACTACGGCGGACCGCAGGGCTACGGCCCGGGCCCCGGTGCCGGAGCGCACGGCGGGCAGCCCGGTGGCCCGCAGGGCTGGCACGGGCAGGACCCGCACGCCAACAACCCCGGCAACACCCAGGCGTTCAGCATCCACGACCCGTACGGCGGCCCCGGACCGGACCCGCACGGCCCCGGCGGCGGCCCCGGTCCGGACGGCTACGGGTACACCGGCGGCGCGACGTACCACGCGGGCAATTCCCCCGCCCCGCCGCCCGGACCCCGGCTGCCCTGGAAGGACCTGCTGACCGGGATCGTGCTGCGCCCGAACGCCACGTTCTGGCAGATGCGCGACTACCCGGTGTGGGCCCCCGCGCTGATCGTCACGTTCGTCTACGGGCTGCTCGCGGTCTTCGGCCTCGACCAGGCACGTGAGGACGTCCTCCACACGACGCTCTCGCAGGCCGTCCCGTATGTGCTGATCACCGGGGTGGCCGTGGTGTTCGCGGGGCTGATCCTGGGCGCCGTCACCCACACGCTGGCCCGGCAGTTCGGCGGCGACGGCTCGTGGCAGCCCACCGTCGGACTCGCCATGCTGATCATGTCCCTGACGGACGCACCGCGACTGCTGTTCGCCCTGTTCCTGGGCGGCACGGCCACCTTCGTCCAGGCCGTCGGATGGGCGACCTGGGTAGCGGCCGGCTTCCTCTTCACCTCCATGGTCAGCCGGTCCCACGACCTGCCCTGGCCCAAGGCCCTCGGCGCCTCCGCCATCCAACTGCTGGCCCTGCTCTTCCTGATCAAGCTGGGCACCCTGTAGGCCCGGCCCCGCTCGCCAGGCCCCGGCCCCGGGCTCCGGTCGCTTCGCGCACGCAGGGCGGGGCGCCCCCGCTCGGGGCGCCCCGCCCTGCGGGGGCCCCGGCACCGCGGAGGCACCCCGCCGCACGGAGCGACGGCTCAGCAGCTCAACCGGCGAACCGCTGCGCCGCGGACCCGTCGCACGCAGCGAGCCGCGCCCGCTCCTCTGCGCCCGGCAGCGTCACACACAACCCGGTGTCCCCGGCGGGCCGGAACGTGGATCCGTTCCGCACGAACTGCTGCGCACCCGCCCCGGAGCAGTTGCCGAGCTCCAGCCCGGCCCCGCCCCGGACCGCGCCATCACTCTGCACGCACCGGTCGTGGGTCTGGCCCGCGTAGAGCGCCTTGCCCTGCGCGTCGTACCACCACTGCTGGTTGCGCTTGTCCGCCGCACCGCAGGCCCAGCCGCGCACCTCCGTGCCGACCCCGCTCGCGGCCCCGTCGGCGTCCAGGCAGCTGCCGGTGCCCTCGTTCCGCAGCGGCCCGAAGGCGTCGTCCCAGGCGAGTCGGTAGAGCTTCGGCTCGCCGCGGCCGGCGGGATCCGCGCAGGAGGCTTCCCGTACGCCCTGCTGCCCGGCCCGGTACATCTCGGTGAAGCACGCGGCGAACGCGCCGTGCCCGCGCACGTTCGGGTGGAAGGACTGGCGGACCGAGTTGGAGTCCGGCGGGAACGGGTTGGTGAGGTCCACATACAGCCCGCGGGCCCAGGTGTTCTCCATGCACACCTCGTGACCGTGGAAGAGCCGGGAGGCGTCCAGGAAGTCGGCGCCGGTGTGCGCGGCGGCCGCCCTGATGCCCTTCTCGAACTTCGGCACCGCCGTGTTGCGGCCCCAGGCGGCGTCACTGGTGTAGCCGACGCAGCCGCCGACCAGCTTGCCGGGGAACTTGGGGTTGTCCTTGATGTCCGGACCGATGGGGCTGGGATAGGCCATCAGGACGAGCTGGTAGTCGTCGTCCGCGTAGCCCGCGTCACGCATCACCGTCCGCAGGTCGCCCACGGTCCGCTCCACCTTGGGCACCAGGCCGTCGACCCGGTCCTGCCAGCCGGGGTCGTACTTGGGCTCACACCGCCCCTGAAAGGTCAGGTAGCGGGTGACGCAGTCGGTCATCACCGGCCCGAACCGCAGGTCGTCGTTGGCCCCGACGACGAGCATGATCTGCTTGAGCCGCGTGTTGCGTGCCTTGATGGCCAGGCTGTCGCTCTGCACCAGTTCGTCGGCGTACTGCTTGGTGCCGCCGATCCGGATGTTCTCGGTGCTCGCACCGGAGCAGGCCACGTTGTACGTCACGTCCGCGTCGATGCCCGTACGATGTACGGCCGCGTCGGGCGACCGATGGCACCAGTTGTCCGGGCCGTTGGTGCCCGGCTCGTAGGTGCCGACACCCTCCCCGGAGATCTCGCTGTCACCGAGCGAGATGAGGCTCGTGCTGCGTTCGTCCAGCGGCCGCTCCTCCGGGCTGCCGTAGAGCTCCCGGGCCTCCGCCGCCCGGATCTTCTCCAACTCGGGCGGCAGCGGCGCACTCACACGGGCGTCCGCCTTCGCGGCCGCCCCGCTCGCGACCGCCCCGCTCGCGGGGGCGGCCGCCGCAGCGCCCGCACCTCCGCACACCATGAGCAGAGCCGCCGCGAGCGCGGTCGCGGATCTCCTACGCGCCATCAGGTGGTCTCCCTACGGCCGGCAACATTGTTACCAGCGGTACCTACCCGCAAGTACCGGAGAAGGGAACCACCCGCGCGGACCCCACCGCACGGCGCTCACCCTCGACACGCCGCCACCACGGCACAGTTGACCGACCCCGCCGACCTCCCGACCCGCCCTCAGGGTCGAGCACCTGACCCTCCCGACGGACCACAGGGGGCTCGACGGATTAGCTGACTTGACTAGATGACAGTAGTAATCTAGTCCCTGCTTTCGCGGGCAGGGGAGGGCCGAAGTGGCGCGTAAGGTGGGCATTTACACCCGCATCTCACGGGACGACGAGGGCGATTCGCTCGGTGTGGCCCGACAGCAGCAGGACTGCGAACGTCTGACGGACCTTCGGTCGTGGCAGGCGGTGAAGGTCTACGAGGACAACGACGTATCCGCCTTCAAGCGCAACGTCACCCGCGACGACTTTGAGCTGGTGCTCAAGGATCTGCGCGCCGGACTGATCGACGGCATCGTGGCCTACGACCTCGACAGACTCGCCCGGCAGCCCCGTGACCTCGAACGCCTCATCGAGGTCTTTGACGAGCGACCCCGCTTGGAGTTCGCCACCGTCACCAACGACATCAATCTCGGCACCCCGGATGGCCGAACCATGGCCCGGATCATGGTCGCGTTCGCCAATAAGTCATCCCACGACTCCTCACGTCGCATCAGACGCAAGCACCTCGAACTGGCCCAGCAAGGCAGAGACAGCGGCGGCCCCGCACCCTACGGATGGCGTAAGGAAGATCGCACCAAAGTTGACCCCAAAGCTGCGGCAGCCATCCGAGAAGCCCAACGCGAGATTCTCGCCGGCGTCCGTATCGGCACCATCCGAACAAGGTGGCAGGAACAGGGTCTCGGTAACCCCCGCGCGGGAACGAAGCGCATGGCCCATCACCAGGTCGAACACATTCTGATCAGTCCGCGACTCGTCGGATATCGGACCTACCACGGCGAGATCCTGTACGGGGAAGACGGCCGACCGGTACCCGGCAACTGGGAGCCCATCAACAGCCTCGAAGAGTGGGAAGCGGTCTGCGCCGCTGTCGCGGAGCGGAAGCAGAAGAAGCCCGGGAAGTCGCTTGCGCGCAAGTACCTGCTGTCCGGTATCGCCCGGTGCGGCCTCTGCAAGAGCAAGATCCGGGGACAGACGAATACGCGCTGGGAACCAGGCTCCAAGGCAGCCAAGTTCACCTACCAGTGCTCCGTGGTGAACGGCGGTTGCGGCAAAGTCGGCCGCGTGGGAGAACCAATCGACAGACTGATAGCCCAGCTCGTACTGGAGGAGCAGCGGGAGCGTGCAGCAGTCACCAGCGTCCCCGCGGAACAGCGATGGGACCGCGAAGGCGAGTTGGCTGAGGTGGAGCACGATATCACCCAGCTCGTTGAGGCCGAACGCGCGAAGGAGATCTCCGTAGCCACTCTCTTGCAGCTTCTACCTGGCAAGGAGCGAGCGCGCGAGGGGCTGAAGCTTGAGCGAGCCCGCTTCCACAAGGAGCAGAAGCAGGCCGAGGCGAAGGAGAACGCAGCTGACCTGTCAGTGGACGACTTCTTCACGCTGCCGATCGAACGTCAGCAGGAGATCGTGCTGCACAGCCTGTCCGCCGTCCTCATCCATCCTGCCGGCAGGGGCCGAAGGAAGTTCGACCCCAGCCTGATTGAACCAGTCTGGCACTGACGATCACCAGGCTGCTGCGATGTATTCGCAGATCAAACGGCTTCCTTGTTCTCCTTGGGAGCCTCGCCAGACTTATGTACCGGAGGCAAGACGCTCCAAGGGAAATTGATCCACTTGTCGGTGCGACGCCACACGTATTCACAGTTGACCAGGGAAGACGGCTTCTCATAGATCACAGCGCTACGAACTTCCGCCGCGTGCCCCTCGCAGAACTCATAGACCAATTTGAGCGTCTTGCCCGTATCTGCAACGTCATCAGCCACTAGCACCCGCTTTGCGGAGAAATCGACCGCGTTGGGCAGAGGTGGCAGCATTATCGGCACGTCGAGAGTGCGCCCAACACCCTCGTAAAACTCGACATTCATCACATGAAGGTTCTTCACGTCGAGCGCATAGCCCAGCCCGCCGGCCACGAAGAGCCCGCCCCGGGCGATGGAGAGGATGATGTCCGGCTCGTACCCGTCATCGGCCACCCGCTGCGCCAGCTCCCGGATGGCCTGCCCGAAGAGGCTGTAGGTCAGGTTCTCGCGCTCGTGCGCCTGCTCGTCACTCACAGGTGGCCCTCTGCTCTCTCGTCCCTCAGTTGCTCGGCCGTCCGCCCAGCCGGTCACCCGGCAGGTCGCTCGGCCGCGGATCCGCCTCAGACATGGGTCCGGTGAAAGTTCAGATAGGAGCGGGACGGCGTGGGCCCGCGCTGCCCCTGGTAGCGGGAGCCGTACCGCGCCGAGCCGTACGGGAATTCCGCAGGCGTCGTCAGCCGGAACATACACAGCTGGCCGATCTTCATACCGGGCCACAGCTTCATGGGCAGCGTCGCGACATTGGACAGCTCGAGCGTCACATGTCCGGAGAAGCCCGGATCGATGAAGCCCGCCGTCGAGTGCGTCAGCAGCCCCAGCCGCCCCAGCGAACTCTTCCCCTCCAGCCGCGAGGCCACGTCCTCCGGCAACGTGATCACCTCATAGGTCGACGCCAGCACGAACTCCCCGGGGTGCAGGATGAACGGCTCGTCGCCCTCGGCCTCGATCAACCGCGTCAGATCGGGCTGCTCGACAGCGGGGTCGATGTGCGGATACCGGTGATTCTCGAACACCCGGAAGTAGCGGTCCAGCCGCACATCCACACTCGAGGGCTGCACCATGGCCGGATCGTAGGGGTCGATCCGCACCCGGCCGGCGTCGATCTCGGCCCGGATGTCCTTGTCTGAGAGAAGCACGGGCCGAGACTACGCGCACGGAACGGGGCCGGCCCAATCGGACCGGCCCCGCAACGCTGAGCGCCCCCTCGGAGGAGGACGCCGCGCCCTCATCCCTTCCGCTGCCGCACCACGGGCACCGCCTGCCGCAGCCGCCCGCACTGGGGACAGCGCAACAACCGCCCAGGGCCGATCCGGGAGGTTCCGAGCTGCTGCATCGGGAACGTCGTGGTGCTGAAAACATGCCCCTCGGCACACCGGACGACAGTGGATTCCATCGCTTCCCTCTCCCCAGTCACGTGGATGCGTGGACGACAAAAGCCACGTTAGGGGATGAGTCCGACGCTCTGACGCCCGGCACTCCGCCCCCACCGTACGCCCCCCCAACTCGCCCACCGAGCCGCCCGGAACACGCCCGGACCACGGTTGCGGACACGGTTCCGGGCACGATTCCGGACACACCGAAGAGCCGCGGACACCCGCGATGACAACGGCGAAACAGCACCCGCGAACCGGGCCGACGAAGACCGGACGACACCCCCACCACCCGCCCGAGGCCCGCGCCGACGCCCCCGCGCCCCGCGCCCCGCGCCCCCGGAACAGCAGAAAGACCCAGGCCGTATGCGACCCGGGTCCGCCATGGGGTAGAGTGTCCGACGACGAGCCAGCCCATATCCGGCTCCTCGCGGGCGTAGTTTAATGGTAGAACATGAGCTTCCCAAGCTCAGAGCGCGGGTTCGATTCCCGTCGCCCGCTCCATGACGAAGACCCAGGTCAGCGACCTGGGTCTTGCTTGTTGTCTGGACCAATTTCGGGTCGCGTGCCATTCGCGTGCCATAGCGCACCACTTAAGTGGTGCGGTGCGAGCCGCATGGGGATGCCGTCCCCAACCTGGCGCTCCGTCATCTCATTGAATGAGATCGACTTTCTGTGCAGTGGGTCACAGGCTGGCGCGGAAGTCGATGTGTGCGGATGCGAAGCCGCGACACACCACTGGGCCGGACCCGCGCTGTGCGGGTCCGGCCCAGTGGCACACCGATCCCCACCTGGTCGCCTCCTGGGACGGCTACGCACCCGATCCCGGCCGCACAGACGACGCCATCGCCACGAGGAAGCTCCTGGTGGCAGACCTCGACCTGCGGGTGCGCCAAGCCGGCGACCGCGCACCTCAGCAGCACGTGTGGCACTGCTCCCTGCGGGCCACCCCGGAAGACCGCCTCCTCGCCGACGAGGAGTGGGCCGAGATCGCCCGCCGCGTCGTCCGGGCCACCGGCATCGCCCCCGAGGGCGACCCGGACGGCTGCCGCTGGGTAGCCGTCCGCCACGCCGACGACCACATCCACATCGCCGCCACCACCGTAGGCGGCGATCTCCGCAAGGCCCGCCACTGGAACGACTACCTCACTGCCGACCGGGAACTGGAAGCCGTGGAGAAGGACTACGGCCTCCACCAGTTCGTGCGCGGTGACCGCACCGCCGCCAAGCTCCCCACCCGCGCCGAACAGGAGAAGGCTCACCGCACCGGCCGCCCCCAGCTGGCCCGCGAACAACTCCGCACTACCGTGCGCACCGCAGTCTCGGCGGCCACCAGCGCAGAAGAGTTCGTCCGCCTTCTCCGTGGCACGGACGGCGTCCTCGTGGAGGTGCAGCACGCCCCCCCGGCGACATCCGCGGCTACAAGGTCGCCCTGGGTCGGCGACGTCAACGCGGCAGGTGAACCGGTGTGGTTCTCCGGCTCCAAACTCGCCCCCGACCTCTCCTTCCCCAAGATCCGCGAACGCCTTAGCGCCACCGCATCCCCTGAGTCAAACGGCAAGCCCCACACCTGGCACCAGGCCACGGCCGCCGCCGAGCGCATACCCCACCGCTTGGAGCAGAACAACGACAACGCCTCCCAGGCCCACCTGGCCGCCCTCGGTGAAGCACTCGACGCCCTCCCCCTCCTCGCACCAGCCGGCCTCCGCCCGGACCTCCTCCAGGCCGCGACCGAGCGCGCTACCCGCTCCCGCATCCGCCCAGACCACCAGCGCAGCCGAGCGCTCCGCGGAGCAGTCCGGACCATGCTGCGCGAACCCGCCCCTAAGGACGGGGCCGCACTCGCGATGTTCCTCAACGCGGCACTCCTCGCCGTGATCGCCGCCGTCCGCTGGCACGAGAAGCGTCACCACCAGCAGCAGCAGGCCCTCGCCGCACAACAGGCCCTGGTGCCCCTCCAGGCCACCTACGACAAAGCCGCGAAGGCACCCCTGGCCTCGCTCGCCAACCGCAAGCCCCCGCGCCCCGCAACCGAACGGCACGCAGAGGCCATCCGCCACACCATGCCCGAAGACACCGACAGCATCCTCAACAGCCCCAGTTGGGACGCACTGGCAACCGTCCTGAGCGACGCCAGGACCGCAGGGCACGACCCCGCCCCGACTGCTGAAACACGCCGTCGACCAGCGGGCACTGGACGACGCACGCTCCCCCACCAGGGTTCTGATCTGGCGCATCGAGCGCCTGAGCCAGCGCCCCGCCCCCAGCGCACGGGCACGAGCAGCCCAGGCCCGTAGCGCCGGAACCCGGCCGACGCCTCCGACGGCACCCACGCCCGCACACCGCGCGGAACCCGGCCACAACTCAGCACCCGGGCACCACCGCAGGAGGTGACGGAAGGCGTCCCCGAGAGCACGGCAGAGATATCCGCAAGCTGGCTTCCACAGGTACCGTTCCGGTGGAAGCCAGCCCACGAGTGAAGTTGGTGTCTGTATGCCGTTCGAGTTGGAGGAGCAGGAAGCGATCGGCCGCCGGATCAAGCGGCAACGCCTCCGGTTGGGTATGGCGCAGGCGGACCTCGCCGCAGCCGTCGGAAAGTCGCAGGGGTGGCTCTCGAAGGTCGAGTCGGGGCGGCTTGAGCTGGACCGCACGGCGTTGATCAACAGGATCGCGGCGGCCTTGCACTGCCACCCCAACGATCTGATCTCCAGGCCGTACAACGGGGCGGCGCCTGACAATCAGTGGCAGATGGCGGCAGCGTCGATCCTGCGTGAGCTGCGCCGATACGACCTCGCTCCGACCTTCGACGGCGTACCGCGGTCCTCGGCGATGCTGTGGGGAGAGATGCGCCGTCTGCACAGGCTGCGGGACGCGGCAGCGAACGTGGCAATCCTGCGCACTTTGCCCGACCTGCTACGCGAGGCACGCGCGCTGGCTGAGGTCTCGCAGGGGCACGAGCGTGAAGAGGCTTTCGGGGTCTATGCGTTGTGCTGCAAGTTCGCGCACACGGCCGCCCATGCCATGGGCCACCCCGAACTGGTGGCCACCACCTGCGAGCGGGCGGCCTGGGCTGCCGGCCTCTCCGGAGATCCGGTACTGCCGGCCGTCTCCGACTGGATGCGCGTCTGGGACATGTGGGCCACGGCGGACTGGGACGATGCCCTCGCGCTGACAGACAAGGCACTACGCAGCATCGGCGATGAGTTCGAGCACGGTGAGCCTCTGGCCGTTCGGGCCTGGGGGGCGTTGCAGCTGCGGGGCGCGGTCTCGGCGGCGCGGGCGAACAACTCCGCAGAGGCCGATCACAGGCTCGGCCTGGCACGGCAAGCCGGTGACCGGGTCGACGCCGAGACGGGACCACCGATCCAGGACCGGCACTCCCTCACGTTCTCGACCGGGAACGTGCAGATCCACGGGATCAACGTGGCGCTGGAGATGAGCGACCAAGCCAAGGCGCTGCGTCTGAACGAGGAGGCCAGCGACGAGCACTTGGCGACCTTGCCCAACTCCCGTAGAGGCCACCACCGAATGGATCTGGCGCGGGCCTGGCTATGGGACGGGGACCGGCACCGCGCCCTTCGCGAACTCACTGAAGCCGAGCACTTGGCCCCGCAGTTGGTGCGCAACCACCCCATCGCGCGAGCCACGCTACGCCGCATCGTGTATGCCGAACGCGCCTCTACACGCGAGCAGTTGAGGGGCATGTCCAGTCGATTTCACCTGGATGACCAGGAGCTATTCCCCTGATTCATATTCAAGGGTAGCCGCGCCCCTACCTTGCGTGACATGTCCGGAGAACGCAGCAACAACCCCCAAGCCGGGCCAGCCGCCGGGACGCATCGATGGGAACCCAAGCGCGGCGAGCTGGCCTACGACACCCGAAGTGATCGCCTGGGCGTGGTCGTCGCCGTGCCCAAGGACACCGGCACTCGTCTGTACCACCTGAGCCCCGAGGGAGGTGGCGAGACCTGGACCGCGCGCTCGGAAGCCTTGCGGCCGCACCCGGGGGCGGCGGAAGACGGCACCACTCTGGATGAGGCGGTCATGCCTCCGAAGCGAGAGCGTCCCCCGGAGGTCCAGCAGTGACCAACCGTCCTGCGAACACCGCGCCCCCTGACAGCGACTACTGGCTGCGTTTCGGCACGCGCGTACTGGATCGCGCGGCGAACGCCGAAGGCCAGGTGACCGGCATCGGCGAGCCGTTCGAGCACTGCACCGAGGCACCCTCCGTGGCATACGTCCGACCGCTTCACGGAGGCGTCGAGTGGAAGGCCGCAGTCAAGGACCTGTCCCCCGTCGATGAGACGGGAGGTTGCAGGTGATGCGGCGCATCACGAGGTGCGTACCGACGCCCATCCGTCCCCGCGAAGCGGAAGCACGGAGGTCCAGTGACCCGGTCGCCGCCGTTCTGAGCTGGGTCTGGGCCTGCGGGGCTGCGGCCACCATGGGGTGCCTCGGCGTCTTGGTACACGAAGAAGCTGGTCAAAGCCAGCCGACCACGAGCCCCGCAGCCTCGGTCCCGGATTCCTTCCCCGGCACCGAGCCACCCCAGACAACCATCTGAGGCCCCTCGCGCCGGTCGGTTCCATCCCCGGCTCCCCGCCCCGGCAGGCGCGAGGTTTCGCAATGCGTCACCAACACATCGAGAGGAGCCCGTTGTGCACGACTTCACCCCACCCCCGCCCCGTCCTTCGCAGCCACTGGAGAGGCTGTTCACCACCAAGAGCGTCAAGCGCGTACAGAGCCCCGCCGAGAGCCACGAGTACAAGAAGGAGTCCGGCTCCTCGGACGGCGCCATGACCTACGACACCACCAAGGTCTGACCCCAACCGACCAGCACACCGGGGAGCACGGGTCCCGTGCTCCCCGGCCCGGAGGCTCCCATGCTTAAGCTGCGCCTGACCCCCTACACCGATCTCACCGAATGGCACTGGGACGGAACCCATTACGTCACCGGTGACCGACTCAGCCACGTCACACCGTACGCGCATCCGCTGGTGGAGAGCCTGTCGGTCACCGACGGAGTGCGGACCCTGATCGTTGTACGCGAGCGCGTCACCGGCCGCGACCAGTGCGAGCCGCTTGTCCGCCGCCTCTCGCCCGGCGAGTACGACCGGACCCGCGCCCTGGCCGAGAACTGGCCGACCGACTACGTGCTCACCGAGACGTTCCCGGACCAGCCCGCACGGGTAACCGTCGGCGCGTGCAGAACCACCCCCCTCTATCTCGCCCACGATGATCGCTCACTGCACGGCTCGTGGGACATGGCCGACCTCAGGGAGCACGCACGGGGGCTGAACCCGAAGGAAGCCGCTCGGCTGCTGCTCTACCGGCCCCGCTACAGCAGCGAGACCCTGTTCCGCGGCATCCTCCGCCTCACCGAACGCGCCACAGCCCATTTCGGCGGCCACCTCAATCTTCGCTACCCCGAGCCGGCCCTACACAGCGGTCCGCGCGAACTGACCAGCCACTCCGATGTACTCGGTGCCTTCACGCACGCCATCGACACCGCGCTCGACCTGCGCCCCTGGCGACCGCAGGACACGATCTTCCACCTCACCGGAGGCTTCGACTCCGGCACCGTGGCCACTCGTGCCGCCCAGCAGCATCCCGACCAACTGGCGACCGCGACCCTCTTGATCGGCGGGCCGGGGCGCGAGCAGCAGATCCGCCGTCGCAAAGAGATGCGCGCTGCGGTTCCTTTCACCTACCGCGACACGCTCACCGACGCCATGGCGCACCTTCCCCTCGCACCTGCTTGCGACCGAATGCGAGGAGAAGCTGTCAGCCCGTACGAGGAACCCCTCCACCACCCCTTCACCCAGCTCACCCGCACCCTCGCCAAGGACGGCGCGAAGGCCCTTGTCACCGGTCTGGGAGGTGACGAGATGGTCGCCCTCGCCCAGCATGAGTACCCCCACCGCGCCATGGGCGACATCAGCGAACTTCCGCTTCTTCCCTGGATCGGCTCCCGGGCACGCGCCGCTCTGGAGTACGCCGATGACGCCATCGCCCCACCCGCCGTGATCAACTCCATGACGTTGCTCTCGCTGGAGACGACTGCTCCCATCCTGCTGCGCGACGGTATCTGGCCCCTCCACCCGTTCGCCGACCCCTACATGGTGCAGCTCGGCGAATGGCTCCCCTTCCACTGGCGAGAACTCAAACAGCTCCAACGCCGCCGCCTGGCCTCCCTCGGCCTCAGTGACGACGTCACCGACCCCACCGAACGCGAGTCCTTCGCCGAAGTCGTCCAGCACGCTCTCACCCTGCACGGCCGCCCTTTGCTCGCCCGCATGCTGCGCGACGGCTCGCCTCTCCTGGACACGGGGCTCCTCGATCCGGACGGGCTCACCGCCGCCCTGCATCGCCTCTCCTCCGGCACGTACCAAGAAAACGGCGACGCCCAACTCCTGCAAGTCATCAACATGCACCACGCCGCCCTCGCGTACCTGTGATCCCGTGGCAGGCTCCTCCGCGGAGCCTGCCGACACGCACCCCAGGAGCCCACGCATGTTCACCATGCGACCCGCCACCGGCGACGACACCAGCGCCGTGAAAGACGTCATCCTCGCCCGCTCCGCATGGCTGGAAGAACGCGGCCGACCCACCTGGCGCGACAGCGCCGAAGATCTCGCCGCCCAGGCGAGCAAGGGCTACATGTGGGTCCTGGAGTCCGACAGCTCAGGCGTCATCGGGTGCACCACTCTCCAGGAGGAGCACCCACCCTGGGGCTGGACTCCCGCCGAACTCGCCCAACCGGCGCTCTACCTCTACACGACAGCCACTCACCCCGACTGGCGCCACTACAAACCCGGCACCCTCATCGCATTCTGGGCCGTCGACCACGCCGCCAGGAACGACAAGCAGTGGGTCCGGAGAGGCTGCTTCTTCCCCGGACTCGTCCGCTACTACGAAACGCAGGGCTTCCACCTCGCACACGAAGTCGCACGGACGCATCACCGGGTCTACCTCATGGCTCGACAAGCGCAGCATCTGGCGGCGGGGGCGATACTGCGATAACTGGTGCCTGCCGCAGACCAAGACTCCTCCTTGGCAGCGACACCGTATAGGTCATCGACGCCCTGGGCTCATTCACCATCCCCCCTGTACAGAACGTGTGTTCGACATAAAGGATGGGGGGCGATCGCGTGCCAGTTCGGCGCGCGCCTCGTTAGACAGCGCAGTCGACGCGCACTTGAGCGCTGGCAGCGCTTCTCGGCGTGTACCAGGGAGGGCAGCGATGGGAGATCGCAGCACGATCGAGTGGACGCAAGCGACATGGAATCCGACAACTGGCTGTGACCGAACCTCGCCAGGCTGCGACAACTGCTACGCCCTGACGTTATCCAGGCGTCTCAAAGCGATGGGTACAGCGAAGTACCAGGCCGACGGAGACCCAAGAACCTCGGGCCCAGGGTTCGGCCTCACGCTCCATCCGGATGCGCTCACCGTCCCCCGTCGGTGGAAGGCGCCACGGATGGTGTTCGTGAACTCCATGAGCGATCTCTTCCACGCGAGAGTACCGCTCGACTTCGTCCGCCAAGTGTTCCAAGTGATCGCCGAGACCCCTCAACACACCTACCAGCTGCTCACGAAACGCGCTCGGAGACTACGGCGCCTGGCTGGCGAGCTGGAGTGGCCACCCAACCTCTGGATGGGCGTCTCTGTCGAGAACGCCGGACAACTGGACCGCATCGACGACCTGCGCCAGGTACCTGCCTCCGTACGGTTCCTGTCCTGCGAGCCACTGCTCGGCCCGCTGCACGACCTTGAGCTCGATGGGATCGGGTGGGTGATCGCCGGAGGGGAATCCGGCCTCAACCATCGCCCCCTGGAGGAAGCCTGGGTGACCGAGATTCGCGATGCCTGCAACGACGCCGAGGTCCCGTTCTTCTTCAAGCAGTGGGGCGGCCGTACACCCAAGATCGGAGGCCGACAGCTTGACGGCGAGACCTGGGACGAGATGCCGCTCATCCCGGCGACCCCCGCTCGATAACACCCCATCTCTCCTGTATGTCGCATGCCCTCTGGTGACCGGATACGGCAGCGTGTGACGCTTTCTCACAGGTTCACCTGGGGAGGGGAGAGTCGGCATGGCCGTACCCAAAGGAGTCATATGGGCACGTGATCCACACACAGCCGCCAAGCACGACCTGCTCAGGCAATACTTGCGGGCCTGGGCGCCGATCCTCCTCTCACGTCACGACGTGATCACGTACGCAGAAGGGTTCTCCGGACCAGGACGGATTCAACTGATCGTCGCAACACCTTGATCGGAAGGTGGAGCGATGGGTGCTGTGGAACGGCACAAGCAGGTTCGTGCGTACCGGGGGTTGATGCCGTCGCCGGGCAGGCCGTCGGTGGCCTGGCGTGAGGACAGGGTCAGGTTCTGGACGGAGATTGCTCGGGGTGCCAAGACCGAGGTTGCGTGCAGTGCTGCGGGGGTGTCCGGGCCGGTGGGGTTCCGCTGGTTCCGGCACGCTGGCGGCGTGAATCCGTGTCTTCCTGATGAAGTGTCCGGGCGCTACCTGTCGTTTCGAGAACGGGAGGACATCGCTGTCTGGCATGCCCAGGGCGCCGGCGTCCGCGAGACCGCCCGCAGGCTCGGACGGGCGCCGTCGACTGTCTCCCGTGAGCTACGGCGCAATGCCTCCACTCGGACCTACACGCTGGACTACCGGGCCTCGACCGCGCAGTGGCACGCTGAACGCCGGGCCCGGCGCCCGAAGACAGCCAAGCTCGTGGACAATCCAAGACTGCGAGTCTATGTCCAGGCCCGTCTGTCAGGGGACGTCACCGACGCCGGAGGCAACCGTGTCGGCCCCGAGGGCCCGGCCTGGAAGGGGCGCAACAAACCGCACCGCGGGGACAGAGGCTGGGTGACAGCATGGAGCCCGGAGCAGATAGCGCGACGCCTACCCATCGAGTTCCCCAACGACGAGGACATGCGCATCAGCCACGAGGCGATCTACCAGGCGCTCTACGTCGAGGGACGTGGCGCGCTGAAACGCGAGCTGGTGGCCTGTCTGCGCACCGGACGGGCGCTGCGTGTTCCCCGGGCTCGCGGCCGGCAGAAGGCGTGGGCCCACGTCACCGACAAGGTCCTCCTCAGCGAGCGTCCCGCCGAGGCCGAGGACCGCGCCGTTCCCGGGCACTGGGAGGGCGACCTCATCATCGGGCTGAAACGCTCGGCAATCGGAACCCTCGTCGAGCGCACCACCAGGTTCACCATGCTGGTCCACCTGCCGCGCGAGGAGGGCTACGGCGTGATCCCGCGCACGAAGAACGGCCCTGCCCTGGCCGGATACGGCGCCATCACGATGAAGGATGCCTTGGCCAGGACGATGACCACGCTGCCTGAGCAGCTCCTGCGGTCCCTCACCTGGGACCGCGGAAAGGAGTTGTCCGCGCACGCCGCCTTCACGGTCGAGACCGGCATCCCTGTCTACTTCGCCGACCCACACAGCCCCTGGCAACGCGGGACCAACGAGAACACCAACGGCCTGCTGCGTCAGTACTTCCCCAAGGGCACCGACTTGTCCCGCTGGAACAGCGAAGAACTCCAGGCCGTCGCGGCCGTCTTCAACAACCGACCCCGGAAGACCCTCGGGTGGCGAACCCCGGCTGAAGTGTTTACCAAGCAGCTACGATCGCTCCCACCAGTCAACGTTGCGACGACCGATTGAATCCGTCCAGGCATTTACGAGCACGGCGAGCCGGGATCCCCAGTCGTGGCCTACGACGTCTTCGCCGGCGCCCTGCACCGGTACCCCAAGAGACTCCGCATGTTCCTCATGGAGGAGCACAAACAGAGGGCTCAACAACTTGATCACCAGATGGGCCTGGCTCAGGCCAGGCGCCCCAGCGACCTGCGCAACCGGCTGAGCGTGGACGTGCGGGAAGGCGACTTCCACCCGGCCCTCATACAGAAGCTGCGCGCTACCGGCTCGTTAGGCAAACCGTTATTCGTCCTGCTGGACGGTTACGGAGGGCCGGACATCCCGTACTCGCTGCTTCACGAGCTCGCGCAGCAGCCGAGCACGGAGGTGATGGTGACGTTCGCTCCCAGCTTCCTGACACGCTTCGCAGAGAAAGACGCCGCCCACCGGCAGCGCGGAGACGCCGCCTTCGGCGGACAGGAGTGGCAGGAAGTATTCAGGAAGCCAAAGTCTGACAAGTTCCCTTTTCTCCGTGACCGGTATAAAGAGACGCTCCACCGTGCGGGCTTCTCCCACACCTTGCAGTTCGAGATGCTCGATGAGGGCGGCAGGTTGCTCTACCTCATCTTCGGCACCAGCCACGCCAAGGGCCTCGAGAAGATGAAGGACGCCATGTGGGGAGTCGACCCATCCCACGGCATCCGGTACCGCGACCCCAAAGACCCTGGCCAACAGCAGCTCGACCTCGCGCTGGAGCCCAATACGGCGCCGCTCCGCAGGATCCTCCTGGACCACGTCGCCTCGTCCAACGCCGGGAGAACCGTCGAGGAGCTTCAGGCGTACACCCTGCTGGAGACCGTCTTCCGGCCGGCCCAAGTCATCAACGTCATCCGCCGAATGCGCGACGCAGAGGCTGTGAGAACCGAACCCAACGGCGTCACCAAGAAGACCCGCGTACTCCTGCCCGCGAGCCATCCCACACCAAGCACGGCAGAGCAGGCCGCCCTCTGGTGAATCCGTGCCGGCGCTGTGGCGCTGCATGGCTCGTTGCCGCCGTCCATCAGCCGTCAGGCCGAACCTAGTCTCACCTGTAGGGGGCTCTTCATGCCGCGCCGGCAGGGACGCCTGTGCGCACGCGTGCCATTACGTGCCATTCGAACCGGTAAACAACGGCCACTATGCGTAACCACGGTCACGTGCGCGGACGGGGCAGCCGATGCATCTCGCCTGGTCAGAAAGCTACATGGCCCGCAACTCCGGGTGATTCCCAAGCTCAGAGCGCGGGTTCGATTCCCGTCGCCCGCTCCAACGCGAACCCCCAGGTCATGGACCCGGGGGTTCGTTCATTGTCGAGCAGCAACATGCACCGCTCAGGCCGCATACGGGGTGAAGGTTACCCGGGAGTCCTCCGCTGTGAGCGCAACGTTCAGCGAGCCGTCCAGGGCCTTGGCAAGGCGACGCAGCAGAGGAAGCGTCGGGACGGTGTCTCCACCCTCGATGCGCGAGATCCGCGGTAGCGTCATCTCCGCACAAGCGGCCAGTTCGGTCTGAGACAGGCCGAGTTCGACGCAGCGGTCGTAGATGGCCTGCCCGAGGTCACCGGCGAGACGTGTGTCGATGTACTCCTGGTCGTACTCCACAGCTTCGCCGAGAAGCTGCTTGGTACGACGCGTCTTCCACTGGTTGTGGTTCATCACGCCTCCCTGACTCGGTCGTAGATGTGCTGGGCCGGACCATGCTCGGCCTCGCAGGCTTTCTGCGCCTGATGGGTCCGGTCGACAGGGCGCCCCGGTGCACCGCGGCGCTCGCACCAGGTCACCGTCAGCGGTCGTAACAGGTAAACGAGCCATCCTGCTCCCGCGCGGTGGCGCTGGCGCCACCGCACTTCAGCATCGGTACGAGCGTGTACGCCCTGTAGCCGGCCGCGATGAGCAGCAGGCCGCACACCACGAACGTGGTGATCCGCAGTACCCCGGACGCTCGGGCGGCCGCGGCCAGCGCACACAGGGCTGCCCCGACACCGACAACGAGGATGTGCAGTGCAAGCCCACTGCGGTTGTCCCGAAGCCCTGAGAACGACTCTTGCTCCATCGTGAACATGAAGCTGAGCAGGAGCAGCAGCGCGGCAAGCGGCGCACAGCCCAAGACCAGACACCCTTTCACGAGCCCTCGCCCCTTCATCTGATGAAAAGCCGACCCGAGTCGCAGGGCAGCCTACGGCTCCTCGAAGTACGGGCCCGTGCCCGGTCCGTGCCCGATCGGACGGTGAATGACGGTCAGCAGGGACTTCGACGGGTCCTGGGACGCCAACGAAGATCTACCGGTTCTCCCGAGAGAATCAAGCTGGAAGATCAGGTGTGGCAGGGCCCAACGTTGAACCGCCCGATGCAAGGAGCTGAACCGTGCCGGTGATCCGGTACTTGAAGAGCAATAGCGGAGGGCCCGACACGGCGGCTGCGGTGACGGGGGACTGGATGAGGCCATGTTGAGCTTCCCTGCTGTGTGCGCCGCCGTCGCCGTAGTAGTGGCGGTCCTGGGTGAAGCTGGTCATGGGCAGGGAACACCACCACCGAATCGAAGAGGAAGAGCCCTACGGCGACACGTAGTCGCTCCTGCGGATGCGGCTGTGCGGATGAACAGGCCCATGTCCGTCGGACGGCCCCGGGTCGGGGCACGGTTGTCTGACAGTCCGTCCTGGACGTGCCAATCGCACGCCCTCCGGTCATCCGGTACTTCGCCTCCATGGCCGGCGGTTCCACCGGGTCCCGTTCCGGGAACGGAACCGCATGAGCGCGGCATGGCGTAGTGGACCGTGATCCGCGCCCGCTCGGAATCGGAGGCGAGCATGCGTTCACCCCTCCTGGAGAAGGGTCGCAAGGTGCCCAACCGTCGCCGGATCATTGCGGCGCGCCTCGTTCAGCTTCTTGCCTTGGGTGTGGTGCCGATCGGGATATTCCTCTCCTCCGTCAGTGCGGCCCTCGGCGCGCAGCTCACTTGGAAACGGTGGGTCGACGGCGCGGGCGGAAGCGACGTGGAGCGGTTGATCGAGGGGACGTTCGGGTTGGTCGTGACTCTCTTCGGGCTCTGTGCCCTGGCTGTCACCCTCTGGGCGGCGGGGTACGGCGTTCGATGGCTGGGGGCGCGCGTGGCCGGGACCGCCCTGGCGCAGATGACCGACGGCCTCGGAGGTGGCGGGGGAGGCTTCTTCGAGACGGTCTCGTCCGCCGACCGGAGGGTCCTGCCGCCCGGGGCCGTCCCGCGCCGAAGTGGTCCGCGCGACCGGAGGGGGTCCGTCTCGACCCGCCCACGTTTCGTCACTCTGCTGCTGGGGGTCTGGACGCTCTGCACCCTCTTCGTCGCATTGTTCCTCACCCTGGTGGGCATGGGTGCGGGCGTACTCGTCGCCGGGCGGGCCTCTCCCCTTCACAGCTGGTACGCACCGCTCGCCGGCCTCTTGGGCATCGTGGTCACGCTGGGAAGCCTCGGCGGCGTGCTCGGCGCCTTGTGGCTGACCCGTATCGCCTACTGTCGGGGCGTTCGCCGTCTCTTCGGGAGCGACGGCACGGTCATCACCGAGCCCCTGCCGAACAGCACGTCGCCGGGCGGCACATCACAGGTGGACAGCCGCCCCCGCAGCACCCGACGGGTCGTCGTGGCAGGCTTCCTGAGGTGTTGGGGAGTCTGCACGATCCTCGTCTGCCTGCTGATCTCTCTGTCGGGTTGCCTGATCGGTGCCAAGTTCGTCTGGGACGGGCTGTTGTCGTCGCAGGGCGCGGAGCGATGGACAGAGGCGCTCGTGGGCGCCCTCTTCACAGCCGGCTCGGCGGGTGGTCTCTTGGCCACCGGCTGGTTCTGCAGGACCGGCCTCGGCCGGATGATCCGCCACGTCGCCCCGGGACCGCTGCACGCGGACGGGGCCGTCTGCGACAGCGGTTGACGCCACCGGCGCCCCACGGACAGCCGTCTGCGTTCTCGTCGCGGGTGAGCAACTGGTCCGATGGCAGTTCACCGTGGACCCTGGGCAGATGGCGGATGCTGTCGGTCCCGCGTCTCCTCGGCTTCGTCGCCCGTGGCGAGGAACTGCATCCAGACATGGCAGCGTCCTACCGGCCAACGTATGAGGGGGCGTGTTGCTGCACCGCAAACTGCCGGAAGAGCTCGGCGAACTGATCGAGGTGCACCGCCCGCACCACCCTGTGGGGTGGATCCTGCCGCTCGGGGTGTCGGTACCGATAGCCGTGCTGTTCGCCGTCGGGCCGCCCGGACCGCTGGTGGGACTGACCGTGTTCGCAATGACCTTCGTGCCGCTTCTCTACATGTTCGCGGAGTGGTTCCTGCTCGAGCACCGGGTCCACGAGAACGCACTCGTCCTGCGTACCGTCCTCCCCGGTACGTACACGTACGTCGTGCCCCTCCCGGGGGTCGAGCCCGCCCGCATCGGGGTCGCACCGCGAGCCAGGATGCCGAAGGACGCCACGGCGGCCCCCCGGGTGGACCGACGGTTCCGCCACAATCCGCTGCTGAAAGAGGTGGTGGGCTTCACCGGGCTCGATCCGGAGCCGGCGAGGGAACTGGCCAAGGGAAAGATCTCTTGGGACGAAGCGTGCGGCTCCGGGTACGCGCAGGACTGGGAGCTGAGTTCCCGTGACCCGGTGCGGCTGGCCCGGCAGGTCGCGGCCCGTTGCCATGGCACAGGGGGGATCGTGCGGCGCCCGGCGCGATAGCTGCCCGTAACGGGAGTAGCTTGTAGCTGGTCCTGAACAGGGTGTCGAGTTGCCGATCGTCCGGTCGTACGGCGCATCGTCCGGTCCGGAGTCGTACGGCGGTCAGCGCGGGACGCCCAGGTCCGGTCGGGAGAGCCGCCGGGTGGCCTTGGTGTTCAGGCCCTCGGCCGAGCCGGGGAGCAGCCAGAACTGCCGGGGTTCGTATGTGGTGGTGGCGAGGACGTCGAGAGAGCCGTCCCCGTCGACATCGAGCAGCGGGGGCCGTGGACGGAAGCGGGGGCGGGCGTGTGGCGTGTTCTGCCCCGGAACGCCGGCGCTGTCCAGGTCGGCGGACTGGAGCCGGGAGTTTCGGTCGGCGTGCGCCACGTCCGGGAGCAGCAGCACCACGCCGTGGGCTTTGTCGGCGCCGGCCAGGCCCAGTACGAGGTCGGGTTTTCCGTCGCCGGTGACGTCTCCCACGGTCTCGCCGGTCACATCGCCGTCGTTGAAGCCCTTGGGCGCGTCGAGTCCGGGCACGTCGCGGAAGGTGACACGGGTGCCGGCGCCCGTTCCCGGACCCTTGCCGGAGCTGGCGGTGACGCTCACCGTCAACTCCTCCCGGTAGGCGTCGAAGCCGACGCGGCAGATCTCGTCCGTCCCGTCGTCCTCCACATCGCAGATGAAGCCTTGCAGCGCGCGGTGGTCGGGGTATTCGCGCAGGTAGTCCGCTCCTTTCTCGGAGCCGCGGAAGTGCAGGACGTCGTCGATCCGGGGGTCGCCGTCGCCCTCGTTCTCCGGGTCCGTCCAGCGGAACCACACCGTGAAGTCGCTGCGGCCGTCGCCGTTCCAGTCCCCGACGGTCGCCTCGTACGGCTCGCTGTGGTCGGCGTGTTCGGCGTCGAGGGTCTGGGTGCGGGTGGGCTCCCCGGATCGGCTGAACGGGCCGTAGTGGATGACCCCCAGCGCTCCCGACCCCGTGCCGAGCCAGAGGACGTCACCGCTGCCGTCCCCGTCGAAGTCGCCCGCTCCGCCCGGCTCCCAGCCCGCGGAGGGTGGTGCGGGGTCGGCAGCGTATCCCGTGGCGAGCAGCCTGGGGGCGCTGACGCCGCGCGCCCCGCCCCACATCGCGTACTGGCGACCGTCGCTGAGTGTGGCCAGCAGGTCGACGAATCCGTCCTGGTCGAGATCGCTCCGGTGCAGCCGGGTGGCAGGCGACAGCCCGTTTCCGGCGTCCTCGGGCATGCGTACCGTGGCGCGGGTGCGCGGTTCGGGTCCCTCGGCGGAGCCGTAGACCACAGCGATGTGGGCGCCGGTGGCCATGGCCAGGTCGTCGTGGCCGTCGCCGTTGAAGTCGCCGGGCCGGGGGCGGTCCGCGGCGGATCCGGCGGGGGGCCGCTCGGGTCCCGGGCGCAGGTCGCCGGGGCTCCCGGTGGGCTTCGGGGGTGTCGGCCGCGGCGGGCCTCCGTCGTCCGTGGTTCTTCCGCTGTCGGTGGTGCACGCGCCGAACAGCAGCGCGGCGAGCACGGCACCCGCCGCGGCCACGGTCGTCCTGCTCCTCATGGGCCCCCCATCTGACGCCGGCCGAGCGACGACGACCGTACACGGCGGCCTTCGACCGGAGAAACCTGTGCGTACGGGACATGGAGGCGGGAGGCGGGCACCCGGGGAAAGCGGTGGGCCGCCCGGCTTGCTCGGGTGCCGTATGTCTTGCGCAGAGGCTGCCGTATCGCATTCGCCGCAGCACGCGTCGCCTCCGGCCAACTCCCCGGACCGCGGTTGGGTCGAGGCGGACGGCGAGAGTGTCGTCCCTCCTCGGTCCGAACCGGCCGGCCGGGCAGGCGGGCAAGCGGGCAAGCGGGCAAGCGGGCAGCCGGGCAGGTGCTGCGCTCGGGCAGGAGGCAACAGGTCAGCGCGCGGTGACGCTACTGGCTGGGCCGATCCCCTCCGCCTTCGGCTCGGTGGCAGTCGTCGGGAAAGCGTGGCGAACCTCCGCGAAGAGGTGGGGATAGCCGGTGTCATAGGTGACCGCCGCGGCGAGGAGCGCGTCCAGCGCCGCCTTGAGGGGGTCAGGGGCAGCAGCATCCGAGAGAGCGGCGAGGGCGGCGGCTTGGGGCAAGCCGGGGGTTCCGTCGTGCGGCCTCGGAACACGTGCGTCGGCGAACACTGCGTTCCGCAGCCGTCGTGAGTCGTCCAGCGGTGGCGAGAAGGGCTTCCCCAGGTCGAGCTCCGCCAGTCCGCGCGCGACCCAGTCGATCTCCCTGAGCCCTGCCGCCGCACAGGCGCGGTGCGCTGCCCAGCAGGCGAGCGCACGCTGCTCCTCGGCGCCTGCGGCGTCGATCGCGTGCACGAGTGCGGCGTCGAGGCCCACGATGCCCTTGGGGTGATCCTGGAATTTCCGGAGCTTGTTCCGGACCTCCCGCAGTCGGTCGCTGGGCAGGCGCCCGCCCCACGCGTTCCTCTGCTGTCGCAGCTCGGCTTTCTCCTTCGCCTCGCGGGCCTGCCGCTCTGCCTCGGCTTGCTCCTCGGAGGTGGGTACGCGGGGCTGCTCGCGCGCGAACGCGTGCCAGTAGGCGGCGGTTCGGCTGGTCTCTTCGACCACACGGTCCGGGGACGGCGGACTCGGCCAGAAGCGCAGCAGATACTCATCCCGTGGGGGCTCGCCGGCGTCGTGTACAGCGCCCCTCACTCCGTCCATGCCCCGGCAGCAGTACCTGACCCGGTACGAGAGCGCGGCGAGAGGTAGTGGATACCAGTCGCTTTCCCACTCGGCGAGCACGACCTCGTCCGCCGCGGGCCGGAACGACACCTCGACGATGTCCTCCCAGACGTCGGTCTCCAGGGGCGGCTCCGCCTCGTGCAGCTCAATGGTGATCGGGACACGGCCGGTGTGCGTGCCGGTCAGCAGAAGGAGATGGCCGGGCACCGCCCCACCGCACAGCCCAGCCCGCTGCCCGGCGAAGGAGCGCTCGAGGGCGTGGCTTTCGTCGCTGCAGACGTGGAGCTGACCGTATTCCACCCTCACTTCGCCGCTGAAGAGTGTGCGCATGGACCAAGCATGGTGCGGGGGTCTGACAAGGAGCGGTCTCTTGACAACGGTCGCACCTGTATCCGGCTCGCAGTCGGTTTCAGCGCCGGAGCGGCCACCGCCCGGCGCTACGTCACCGAGGTCGCCCGAGTGGCCGGGCGGGATGTCAGTCCTTGCCCGCGCGCTTTCGGACGTCCATCGCCACAGCGACACCGAGCATCAGCACGGCCATGCTGCTTCCGAACGTCAGGCTGTCCGACCAGGGGTCCTCCCACAGGCGTGACACCACGCCGATGAGCGCCCCGTACGCCATCGCCACGCCTATGCGCTTCCCCCACAGGATCACGGAGCGCTCGTACCCTCCTCGGGCCGGGGTAAGCGTCGACCACGCCGGACGTGGCCGGGTGTGCGGTACAGCCAGCGTCTCCCCCTGCGCTGTCGCGCAGGGCAGCTCCTCACGAGTCCGGTTGTCCGGGCTCGGCCGTCGGCCGCTGGTTGCGCCGCCAGAAGGTGGGACGCCACCAATAGAGCGCTGTCTGGTCGTCGGGCCACGAAGCGCTGCTGCCCGGTTCCTCGAAGGAGTCCCGGGTGAGGTCGATGGGCCGCCAGCCCGGATCGAGCGGTTCATCGTCCTTCGGCGGCCTCACCATGTTCCGGAAGCGCTCTTCCATCGCGCCGAACCGCTGGTGGTTCTGCTGGGCCTGGATCAGCGAGACGGCGTTCGCCCCCCAGCCCATCGAAGGCCAACGCATTTGCACGAGGTCGTCCTCCCAGAAACACACGGAGCAGATCTCGTATCCCCCCAACTCGGCGAACATCTGATGTCCGCAGCAAGGGCAGGGGAACCACCCCTCGGGGGGTGGCTGCACATGATTCTCCGGTTCCGGAAGGGGCTCCCCCCGCTCGACTGCGGCCTCCAGCGCTTCCAATTCGGCAAGCTCAGCGCGCAGCTGGTCGTCCACGTTGTCCATCAAACGATCGTATGAGGGGTATTACGGTCGAATCCACGCCTTAATGGAGCGGAGTGGACGTCCTCCGACAACGGCCGAGTCCTCACGAAGGACCACCCTCCGCCGGGGGACGGCTATTTCGCCGGGAGTGTCGCGACGTACCCCCATTCCGTGCCGACCCACTGGTCCAGTGCGGCCCCGTCGAGTGTGTCTCCGGCCGCGCGTACTCAACCGCGCATGGTCCTCCAGCGGCCTACGGCGACCCCCCGAGGAGAGCCATCGCCCGCCGGACCCGATTCCCCCCCACCGTCGTGACCGTTGTCAGCCCGCGTGCGTCCAGGCATCCGGGCGGGGCGACAGTACCGCGGAGACCACCGCTTGGGACGAGGCCATGACCTCGGCGACGAACCGCATGCGCCTGATGCCGAGTCGGCGCAGTGCCGAACCGTGGTCGGCTGCGACGACGAGAGAGACCGCGAGCAGAACAAGTCGCCACAGGGCCATCGTCGGGCGGCGCAGTGCGCGGGGCAGCTCCGCCAGGGAGGCGTGCAGCCGCTCGCAGTGGAAGGGGACGTGGCGCTGCTCGTCGGCCAGGATCCGCCCCGCCACATCCGCGGTGAGCGAGTCGTCGGTGCCGTCGCGGAGGGCGCGGTAGTAGCGCAGCGCCACCACTTCCGCGATCATCAGCATCAGCAGTTCCGTACGGAGGCCCATGAGACGCCGCAACCGCACGAACGCCGCGTCGCTCCAGTGCCCGGGCAGCGTGCCTGTGCCCCCGGCGGTCAGCAGTCGGGCCAGAAGACGGGCGTGGTTCTGTTCCTCGGCGACGAAGAGCCGGACGGCCTGCCCGTAGTCGGGGTCGCCGGCCTGGTCCGCTTTGTCGATCAGGTTGGCGCCGTCCCCGTCCTCGCCGACCTGGAAGCGCTGGATGCTGGCCCACACCGCCGACGGCAGCGCCGCGCCCTGCTCCCAGTCCGGATCACCCTGTGCGTGCCGGTGCGCACGCTCGTCCTCGAACCGCCTTGTCCACTTGGCGAAGCCACCCGTATACACCTGGTTCCCCCTTTCCAGGGCACAGCCACCGCGTCCTGGAAAGGGACGACGCAAGCGGACGCCCGAACCGTTCCACTGCTGCCAGGCCCAGCAGCTGACGTCAGCGCCGGGCAGTCCGGGGATCCGAGCAGCCGGAGGTGTCGCGGCCACCGTCCCGGAGGGCGACTGGGAACGGCCATGCACTCCGCTGAGCGGCCTGGCACGTCAGCTCATCCGGTCACCCCGTCGCGTCCGGCACTCACAACCCGGTCGGACGGCGCTTCCCGGGTGCTCCGCGATCGTGCTCATGGGGCCAGCTCGAGCAACTCGTTCACGCCGTACGGGTACAGCCATGGGCTGTGGTCACCGGCCTGGAGGCGGTCGACCGCGATCACCGCGTCCGCAGCGGTCTTGCAGCTCGGATGCCGCCGGGCAAAGGCGGCGATGCGGGGTCGCTGGGTGGGAAGCCAGGCGGCAATCACCTGGGGATCGCCCTCGTGCCACCACGTGAACTCGAGCTCCTCCCAGAGGAGCTCGGTCGCCCAGTCGAGAGTGAGACGGACGAGCCCGGCATCCGCCGCTGGTCCGGGAAGCCCGGCAAGATGAACCAACCACGGCTCCACACCATCCGTCGCGTGCGCGATTCCCTCGATGAGTTCGGTGATGTCCGAAGGGAGACGACCGTCGACCAGAGCGATGGCCAGCAATGCGCGGAAGGCTTGCTCCACAGCAGCGCGTTCCGGCGCGGGCCAGTCGACGAATCCGGCACCGCGTCGGCCGAGGTGACCGAGCTCCTCGGAGGGATCGGCACCGTGCCCGTCCGGTCCCCAGTAGCGCAGCGCGCGGGGCATGAGGCGACGCCACAGGACGGGGTACTGGTCCGCCTCCCAGTGGCTGGGGACCTCACGGATGAATTGCCCGAGGAGATCGTCCGG
>NZ_JARKIN010000002.1 GCF_029351045.1 Streptomyces sp. WMMB303
CATGGTGAACCTGGTGGTGCGCTCGACGAGGGTTCCGATTGCCGAGCGTTTCAGCCCGATGATGAGGTCGCCCTCCCAGTGCCCGGGAACGGCGCGGTCCTCGGCCTCGGCGGGACGCTCGCTGAGGAGGACCTTGTCGGTGACGTGGGCCCACGCCTTCTGCCGGCCGCGAGCCCGGGGAACACGCAGCGCCCGTCCGGTGCGCAGACAGGCCACCAGCTCGCGTTTCAGCGCGCCACGTCCCTCGACGTAGAGCGCCTGGTAGATCGCCTCGTGGCTGATGCGCATGTCCTCGTCGTTGGGGAACTCGATGGGTAGGCGTCGCGCTATCTGCTCCGGGCTCCATGCTGTCACCCAGCCTCTGTCCCCGCGGTGCGGTTTGTTGCGCCCCTTCCAGGCCGGGCCCTCGGGGCCGACACGGTTGCCTCCGGCGTCGGTGACGTCCCCTGACAGACGGGCCTGGACATAGACTCGCAGTCTTGGATTGTCCACGAGCTTGGCTGTCTTCGGGCGCCGGGCCCGGCGTTCAGCGTGCCACTGCGCGGTCGAGGCCCGGTAGTCCAGCGTGTAGGTCCGAGTGGAGGCATTGCGCCGTAGCTCACGGGAGACAGTCGACGGCGCCCGTCCGAGCCTGCGGGCGGTCTCGCGGACGCCGGCGCCCTGGGCATGCCAGACAGCGATGTCCTCCCGTTCTCGAAACGACAGGTAGCGCCCGGACACTTCATCAGGAAGACACGGATTCACGCCGCCAGCGTGCCGGAACCAGCGGAACCCCACCGGCCCGGACACCCCCGCAGCACTGCACGCAACCTCGGTCTTGGCACCCCGAGCAATCTCCGTCCAGAACCTGACCCTGTCCTCACGCCAGGCCACCGACGGCCTGCCCGGCGACGGCATCAACCCCCGGTACGCACGAACCTGCTTGTGCCGTTCCACAGCACCCATCGCTCCACCTTCCGATCAAGGTGTTGCGACGATCAGTTGAATCCGTCCAGTACACCAGCCGTGAATTCGCCGAACTCGCCGACAGCTTCGGCATCCGGCTGTCCGTCGGCCGCACCGGCCAGTGCTGGGACAACGCGCTGGCCGAGTCGTTCTTCGCCACCCTCAAGAGGGAACTTCCCTGCGACAGCCCATGGCCCAGCAAAGCCACCGCACACGCCGCGATCTTCGAATGGGTCGAGAGCTGGTACAACCTCAAACGCCTGCACAGCAGCCTCGGCTACCGAACCCCCGCCGACTACGAAGCCGCCACCACAGCGGCCTGACCACCACACCGACGGTGTCCGTCAAAGCGGAACAAGCTCATTTTGCCCACTCCCAGCTGGCCGAACACACATCCGATCCCACGGGCTGCAACTGTGTGCCCAATGGCCTCCACCATCGCTGTGACCGCTCCGGTCGGGACGAGGCGCGCTCCAGGCACGGACAGCCGCACCCCACCGCGTAGGGGCTGGACGGCGTTCTGGTCCGGCACATGCGGGGACGGTGATTCCGTGCGAGCGTCGGCTGTGGACGCGACGCCGCCCGGGCGCAGCATCCCGAGTTCGGCCAGGGCTCTTGCGAGTCGGTCGGTTTCCTGCGGGCCCAATGATCCGCTGCCCATCGCGAGTGCGGTATTGAACTGCCTGCGTACGTTTCGCCGGGCCTGCCCCTGCGCGACCAGCGCATCCCATTCCGTCTTGAACGAGTCCAGTGCCAGTTCCAGCTCGTCCGTCCCCTGCGGGCCATGTGCACAGGAATGAGCAATCCCGTGACAGCCGCCCACCAGCGTGCTAGCTGTTCTGTCTCGGGAGGTTGTGGACGGGTGATGCAGGTCTCGGCTGAGGGATCTTGAACGGGTGAGGGCCTTCCGGGTTCGGTGTGGATTGCGACGTCTACACCGACCAGAAAGGCCCTCGTGCCCCACCGTAATGCACCCCTGACCGAGACCGGACGTCTGCGTCTGGCCCGTTGCGTGGTCGAGGACGGCTGGCCGCTCCGGCGGGCTGCCGAACGCTTCCAGGTCTCGCCGACCACGGCTCAGCGGTGGGCTGAGCGCTACCGGCTGCTGGGCGAGGCCGGGATGACCGACCGCTCCTCGCGTCCCCGTCACAGCCCGCGGCGGACGCCGACACGGACCGAGCGAAGGATCATCAAGGTCCGCCTCCTGCGCCGGTGGGGCCCGGCCCGCATCGCGCACCTGCTGGACCTCGTGCCCCAGACCGTGCACCGCGTGCTGACGCGGTTCGGGCTGGCCCGGCTGACCCATCTGGACCGTGCGACCGGCCGCGTCATACGCCGCTACGAACGCGAACATCCCGGCGAGCTCGTCCACGTCGACATCAAGAAACTGGGCAACATCCCCGACGGCGGCGGCCACAAGGTCCTCGGCCGCCAGGCCGGCCGCAAGACCCGCAAGAACGCCGGCTACAGCTACATCCACACCGCCGTCGACGACCACTCCCGCCTCGCCTACAGCGAGATCCACACCGACGAGAAGAAGGACACGGCCACCGGCTTCTGGGCCCGGGCACACGCCTACTTCACCAGCGTCGGCATCACCGTCGAACGCGTCCTGACCGACAACGGCGCCTGCTACAAGTCCCACACCTGGCGCGACACACTGGCAGCGGCCGGGATCACCCACAAGCGAACCCGGCCCTACCGGCCCCAGACCAACGGCAAGGTCGAACGCCTCAACCGCACCCTGCTCGACGAATGGGCCTACGCCCGCCCCTACCGGTCAGAACAGGAACGACGCGACGCGTTCCCGCAGTGGCTGCACACCTACAATCACCACCGCGGACACACCGCACTCGCAGGCAAACCACCCGCCAGCCGCGTCCCCAACCTCACAGAGCAATACAGCTAGCCAGCCGATGACAGCCGTCTGGTCACCCCATGACAGCCACCAGCACGAGAAAAAACGACGGCCTACAGGCCAACAACCCGTCACCCCCGGCTGACACCCAACCCGCTGCCACCACACCCCCAACTCACACGCCGGATCGCAGGAGCGTCCGCGCCCCAGCACGCATCCAGGCAAAAACCACCAACGCCTGCAGAAGATCCCTACCGATCGACAGCAACTCGCTGACCAGGTCAAACGTCAGGCTGGAAGGGGCTCACTCTGACTCGAAATGCCGCCCTGTGCATGAGCGTACGGAAACCTTGACTCAAGATACTGTTGTGTTCGCTTCAGCGAGTTCTGGCAGGAGGAGACGTGCGATGAGCTGCGCCTTTTGCGGTGCCCTTCACAGTTCGCCGGGACTGATGGGAAGAATCGCGCCGATAGCGGCAGGCGTGGTCGGGAGGCCCAGGTGACCCGGGATGACGACCGTTTGCGTCGTGATCTGCTCGCGAACTCTTCGGACCTTGATGAGAACGCGCTGCTGCGGCTGGCTTTGCAGCACATTGTGGTGGCCCTCGGAGGGCTCGGCGGTCTGGCACATGTGGTCGAGTCGGAGGAGGGCGGCGGCTCTCTACGTTTGGTGGCCGCAACGGGCCTTCCTGCGACAGTCGTGGGGGGCTGGGAAGATCTGCGGCTGGATGAGGCGGCTCCTGGACAGGCCGCCCTTCATCGAGAGCCTGCTTGGGCTGGGACTTGGCCTTCTCCCACGGGCGGGGACTCGGAGAGCATGCCCATGGGCTGGGGGGCCGTGGGTGCGTTCTCCGTACCACTGCTGCTTGAAGACCGTCTGATCGGGACCATCTCCACTTTGCTGGGCGGAGAGCCGCCGCCGGATCGAAAGAAGTATGCGGCGGAACTTGCCTCGGTGGTCGGCCGCAGGCTGGAAGAGGTCGAGACGGAGTGCGCAGGCCGGCCGAGGGTTTCGCGCGATCGCTATGGGCCCGAAGAGCGTCGTCGGGCGTTGGCTACCGTTCAGGTCGGCACCTGGGAGTGGGAGCAGGCCACCGGTGTGAGAATGGACGACATCGGTGAAGCACTGGTGGAGCTGGCAGGGCTGACGCCCTACAGCTGGGACCACATGCCCGAGACATGGCTGGCGCGCATTCACCCCGATGACCGTACGGCGGTCCTGGAGGAAACCAGACGTGCGGTGGACACGGGGGAGACGCGGGCGCTCGAGTATCGCGTACTTGATGCCAACGGCCAGGTTCATTGGGTGGAACAACGGGGCCAGTATTTCCATTCTGAGGAGAGTACGACCGGAAGGGCGTACGGCACCCTGGCGGACGTCACGCTGCGTCGCGGCAAACTGGAGTGGCTGACCACTCTTCAGGAACTGCACCCGGACCCTGTTTTCGCGATGTCCATGGACAATCGGGTGGCTTGGGGCAACATGGTCATGCGCAACCAAGGCGCAGCCCGGGGTGTGACCATCGTGGGTGCGGTGCCCTGGGAGGTGGATGAAGCGCTAGCGGGGCTGGGGCTGCAGGAAATGTTGGCACGTGCTCGCGCCGCCGGCGGGACTGCCATCACCCATGAGCTCCAGATCTTGCGAGAGCCGGAGACAGGCTCGATGGTGGCCTACTCCGCGCGCGCCGCCCAGGTCGGCGAGTACGTCACGGTCATGCTCGAAGACATCACCGAACGTAAGCGTGCCGAAGAAGTCGAACAGGCGCGCGCTCAGGAGCTGTGGCGGTCCCTCAAGCCCAAGGCTCTGCCTCGCCTGGTGGCGGTCTCCGTCGCCGCTCGCCATTCGGCCGGCGGTTCCACCGACATCGGAGGTTCCTGGTACGACGCCATTCAGCTGTCCGGTGGGCGGGTGGCACTGATCAGCGGCAGCGTGACGGGCGGTGGACTCAGTGAAGCCATCACCATGGGACAGTTGCGTGCCACAGTGGCGGAACTGACTGCCCTGGACTACCCGCTGGCTGAACTGATGGCGCGACTTGGGGAGAGCGAGGTCGTCACCTCAGCCCTCGCCGGAGATCTCCAGGCACAGCTCTTGCTCGCTCTGTACGACGCCACGACCGGATCGCTGTCTATGGTCAGCGCGGAACACCCGCCTCCTGTCCTGGCGGCCCCGGCCGAGTCGGCCAGACTTCCCGACCTGCACGGCGGGCCGGGGTTGGGCGCCTCACCGTTGGCCTACGAGATCTCCCATGCCGATGTGCCGTCAGGGTCCCTGCTGGCCCTCTCGACGACGGGATTCACCGGGACGCAGACCGAGGCTGAACATCTGCGTCCAGAGGTCGCGCGGCTACTGGAGCGCACCCTCTCCCTCGGAAGCGTCCCTCCTCTGGAGGATGCCTGCGACGCTCTCGCAAACCTGGCGGAAGACGAGACAACCACAGGGGAGGCCTCGGTGCTTCTCGCTCACCTGGATCGCGTTCCCTCGGATCGGGTGGCCGCTTGGAACCTTCCTTGGGATCCTCAATCTGCCGGCAGCGCCCGCAAGAAGGTTCTGGCCCAGGTCTGTGAGTGGGGCGAGGAGGAGCTGGCGTTCACCGCCGAGCTTGTGGTGAGCGAGCTGATCGGCAATGTGATCCGTCACACCGAGCAGGGGCCTGTGCGACTGCGTCTCCTCCATTTGGGTCAGGACCTTGTTATCGAGGTCTATGACGGCAGCCAATCCATGCCCCATATGCAGCCCATTCGGCTCATGGAGGAGAGCGGCCGAGGGCTGATGATGATCGGGGAGATGGCAGCGGCGATGAACGGTGGCTGGGGCGCTCGTTACACCCAGGACGGAAAATGCATCTGGGTCAGACTTGGACAGGCCGACGACAAGAGAGCCGACCCGGGACCCGCGGTCACCTCTCTGCTGTCAGCACTGGACGAGACCATGGCGACGTCGGAGTAGTGTCACGGCGGAGGAAGGCAACGGGCCCGATGTCGTGACGGCATCGGGCCCGTGCGGGGAGGGAGTGGGAAGGCTGGGCGGCCGTACGTTCCCCGGAGGGGCGTGAGCGCTCCTTCTCTTGCTCAGTGTCAGCAGCGTCGACAGGGTGGGGAGTCGGTTCGCGTGCCCTTCATGGGTAGGTCCTCAGCCGTGCGCATGCTTGTTCGATCATGGTGCGGTCTACGTGTGTCCGGGAGTTGCGTTGGACGAGGGCGTAGAGGTGTGAGGTGATCTTCGCCCAGGTGCGGAAGTTCCCGTGGGCCACGGTGGAGTCGGCCCACGCGATGTCCGCGGGTTCCGCGTCGGCCCACACGTCGTGGAACTCGGTCAGCGTCTCGGTGAGCTGGTCCGGTTCCAGTCCTGCGGTCTGGTGCCAGGACAGCACTCTGGAGCTCACGGCTGGGACGTTGTCGATCGCCTGCTCTGCTGCCGCTCCACACAGCACCAGCGCGGCGGCTGTGTCGGGTTCGTCCCACAGCAGTCGCAGGTAGTCCAGCAGCGGGGGTGAGAGGCGTTGTGCGTCGTCGAGGAAGAGCACACCAGGTTGCTGAAGCGTCTCCTTGAGAGCGCTATCGGCCGCCTGTGGGGAGCGTGCCAGGGATGCCGTCGGCAGACCGCATGCCTCCAGCAGGCATTCACGCAACTGGGGTAGGTCGGGCCGTACGGCGACGACCGCTCGCCAGGCCGGCGTCTGCGATGGCAACAGGTCCAGAGCGTGATGGGCGGCCACTGTTTTGCCCACTCCCGGCTGGCCGAACACGCATCCGATCCCACGGGCCTCAACCGTGTGCCCGATGGCCTCCACCATTGCGGTGACCGCGTCGGTTGGGACGAGACGTGCTCCGGGCACGGACAGCCGCACCCCACCCCGTAGGGGTTGGACGACGCTCCGGTCCGACACGGCAGCGGGCGGCTGATCCGTCCGGGCATCGGCCATGGGCGTGCCCTCGCCCGGGCGCAGCATTCCCAGCTCGGCCAGGGCTCCTGCGAGCCGGTCGGATTCCTGCGGGCCGAGTGAGTCACTGCCCACCGCGAGTGCGGAGTTGAACTGCCTGCGTACGTTTCGCCGAGCTTGTCCTTGTGCGACCAGCGCATCCCATTCCGTCTTGAACGAGTCCAGCGCCGATTCCAGCTCGTCCGTCCCCGGCGTGAAGGACCACGGTACCGGGGGCTTTTCCAGGTGCTCGGTGTACGCCTCGCCGTCGGTCATCGTGCGGCCTGGCAAGCCGCCCCTGGCACTTCGTCCAGGTAGCCGTCGTCGTGTCCGTCGATGACGTTGCCGAGGTGATCGGCCAGGCCCCGGGGGTCGTGGAGTGTCAGTGCTATCTGCAGGAACTCCTGGTACGCCTGCACGTCCTGCTCACTCATCTCTTTTGCTGTGAGTCTCTTCCAGAAGGCGCTTTCCTCAGCGAGCCGTGAGAACAGTTCGGCACGTGTGAGCTGATCAAGATCCGCGCGCTTCAGGTGCCGAACGGGCGTCATTGTCAATCCTCCTGCTGATGCGCATGGTGCCGGGGGAGTCCTGTTGTCCGAGCGCGTTGCTCCAGCAGCTGCTTGTGGGGGATTGCCGGAGTGGCGTTGCTCGCTACTCGCCACACCCAGCTCTCGCTGGTCTGACCGACCCAACTGCGTTGTCAAAGACCTAGTTGGGGGCAGCGTGACGGGTATTTTGAGTGTGCCAGGGGGTAGTTCTGGGAGCCAGTGAAGCATGACACAGATGGGTAACAGGTGATGCCAGAGGGTTTAGCGGGTGTCGGCGGTGTGGGCTCTTCGTACCAGTTTTCGCACGTGTCGGCTGAGACTGCTGTTCTCTCCGCTGACTGCGACGAGCATGCCGAGGAGTTGCCTACTCAGAGCGATCCGGGTGGTGGCGTCGGTGATCTCGGTCCAGTGCCGTACCGCACGCTGGGCGCTGGCGCGTGTGATCGTGTGATGGATGCCCCATGTGGCGCTCTGGAGTTGGGTCACATGCAGGTCCCAGTGGGTTGCTGCTTCAGGGTCGCCTTGTAGGCGGGCGATCCAGCCGCGTAGTTCGCGGACGCTGATGGTGTGGGTGTGGGCGGGTCCGTAGGCTGAGGTGGCTTCCTGGTCGAGGCGTTCGGCCTGGGCGGCTGCCCAGGCCAGCCGTTGGGGGTCGTGAGGTGGTGTGAAGGTCGAGGTGATGGCCGCGACCCGTTCGCGGTACTCCTCCGGGGGAGGTGGGGGGTGCTGGGTTTGCGTGCTCTCCTGCGTTGCTGCGGGGGTGAGCATGGGGTAGGCCGGTTCACTCGACAGGCGGGCTGGGTTCGGGGGGGCAGATGTGTCGCTTACCCAGAACTGCGCGGAGACGACTCCCCAAGGGGCGAAGTGCGGTTCTTCCGTCACAGCTTCACTCCTCTCTTGCGCAGGAAGGCGCTGGGGTCGATGTCCGAGCCGTATGCCGGGCCGGTACGGATCTCGAAGTGCAGGTGGGGACCGGAGACGTTTCCGGTGGCCCCGGAGAGGCCGATCTTCTGGCCGGCTTTGAGGCGGTCCCCGGTGGAGACGGAGATCTTCGAGAGATGGCCGTACTGGCTGTAGGTGTTGTCCGCGTGCTTGATGACGATCTGGTTGCCGTAGGATCCGCCGCTGCCCGCGGTCACCACCTTGCCTGCGCCGGCCGCCTTGACGGTGGTGCCGGTGGAGACGGTGAAGTCGATTCCGGTGTGCATGCCGCTGGACCACGCGCCGCCGCGCTGGTGGTAAGGAGTACCCAGAGGACCGTCGACAGGCCGGGTCCATCCGGTGGCAAGACCGCCCTCGGGGCCGGTCAGTGAGGCGACGTTGGACATGATGATCTTCACGTAGTTGTGGGTCTCCCCGTTGGCGAACGACTTGGGGGGAACTCCGCGGTACTGCTCCACTCTGCCCCAGCCGGCGTTGTAGCCGGCCAGGGCAAGTTCGACGGGGCTTCCGTTGTAGCCGGGGTGCTTCTTGGCCGTGCGCAGCAGTTTGCACATCATCTTGCCCTGCGCCGGTATCGCGTCCTCGGGGTCGAGGGGATCCTTCCTGCCGTCCCCGTTGCCGTCCACCCCAGCGGTCTTCCATGTGCCGGGCATGAACTGGGCTATACCCAGGGCTCCTGCGCTGCTCTTGCCCGGGTCGGCTTGGAAGCCCGACTCCTGCTTGAGTTGGGCGGCCAGGACGCTCGACGGCAGTCCGGCGTCGCAGTCGTCGGCGGCCTGCTGGATGAGTGGTGCATAGGTGGCGGGCACGCCGCCCTTGCCGATCTTCAGCGAGCCCGACGTCGACGCAGTACTGGCGTCTGCCCCGTCCACGGATATCACCAAGAACAGCATGACGCCGACGAGCAGGGCGAAGACGAGCGCTCCCACGGCGCCGCCCGCGATTTGCACCTTGCCCAATTGGCCGCCCCCCTTAAGCGATGAGCGCTTCCCCTGGTACCGCGCATCCGTCTCCTTGCGAGAGGGGGCACGTCGGCGGTCCGGCTCGGGACGCCATTGTCACACCTATCCCATGCGCCTCTAGGGCAGTATCCGTCACAGGACGGTGACGGGTGCGCCCCCTGCAAAATCACCTTTAGTCCACTTATATTACCTTTCCTCTTCTCGGGTGGGATACGGAGACGGGGGCACCGACCAGAACGGGGGAACCGACTCTAGAATGCGGGGAACATACGTCAGGATCGCGGCTCTTGGCGGCCGATCAGGTCCGACTCCGTAGTGGGTGCATCTGCAAATGCGGGGGAAAGTTGTCCAAGAGATCGCCAGCGCCGGAGATGCTCCCGGCGCACGTTCGCCTCGTGATACCCGTGCTGGGGTCCGCGGGAGGGAGCGGCCGTTCCACCACGGCGGGACTTCTGGCCGCAGCCTTCTCCTCGTTCGGCCCTTCGGTCGTTCTGGACACCGCGCCGCGACTGGCTTCGCCCTGGCCGCATTGGTGCGCGGAACCCGGAGCCGGGCTGCTGTCCGTACCGCCCGACCGGCCCGTCACCAGGCAGCAGATACAGCAGGCCGCCTCCCGTTGTCGTACGCCGGAGGGCCACATATGGCAGGTGCTGACGGACCATCAGAGTTGGGGCAGTGCGCCCCTGGCACTGCCCACGGACCCGGCGGCCTGGCACCAGCTCGCGGCCGGCGGCGGCTGGCAGTCCGTCGTCGCCGACACTCCCCACGCCATGGCCCAGGACATCATCGCCGCGCGGTGTGCCGGACGGAGCGGCCAGACCTCGTCGTGGTGCTCGCTCCCCTTCGCTATTCCCGTCCTGAGCGCGGCCGCCACCGGTCCGGGCGTGCAGGCGCTCCAGGTCGCCGTCAAAGCGGCCGTGGCCGAGGGGCTGCCCTTGGGGCGTAGCGTCGTCGCCCTCACCTCGACCGGGGAGGGCCGTCCGCCGGCACCTGTACGGGCCGCTGCCACGATGCTCCAGTCACATGCTTTCGCTGTGGTCTCCGTGCCCTATGACCCGCACATCTGCACGCATGGAATGAGCGACTCCCACCGTGTCAGGCCGAAAACCCTGGCGGCGGGACACGATCTGGCACGGGCCGTGCTCGCTTCCGCCCACGCAGCGTGGGGGGATCCGCTTCCGGCGGCGCCTGTGCCCGCGCCCCTGTCCTTCGACGCCCACGTCGCCCCCGAAAAGGTGCCCGCATGAGCTCCACACTTGAAGCCCTCCGCCTCCTTGCCGACGGCCCGGTGGTTCCGGATGTCAAGCCGTCCGTTCCCGGCACTCTCCAGACGCCGACCGGCCGGATACTCGGCTGGACCGCAGGCATCGGCCTGGCGCTGGCCGTGCTGGGCGGGCTCTCCGGCTGGGCGTGCGTGGCGATCGGCCACAACAGTGAACGCGGCGGACTTGCCGCCCGGGGCAAGCAGGCCATCGTCTGGAGTCTGATCGCCGGCATGGGCATCGGGGTGACTTCGGGCCTGGTCATGACCTTCTACAACATGACCCAAAAGGGCTGAGGGATGGACTACCGGGCCAAGGCGCGGCTCGCTCGGCTGCGTCTCATCGCAATGGGCACGGTTGCTGCCGCGGCCCTGGCGGCCGGCGGTCTGCTGGCTGCTCAGGGCTTCGGCGACGGCGACTCGCCCCGGGCCAAGCCAGTCCCGGACCGCAGCGGTTCCGCCTCCCCGGCTCCCGCCGCGGGCAAGTACACGAAGTACACCCCGGCCACGGCTCCACCGGTGCGGTTGGTGAAGCCCGAGTCCGCCAAGAACGGGATCGGTACGGGTTTCCCACACACGGCGAAGGGCGCCACGTCGGCCGCCGTCTCCTACTGGCAGGATCTGAGCCTGATCGACGACCAGGCCGCCGAGCGGCAGTTGCGGACCATCGCCGCGAGTCCTTCGGATCCGGCCGTGCGCAACGGAGTGTCAAGGGTGCGGAAGTTGCGCGAAGGAGTAGGGCTGCCCCCTTCCGGTGGCCCTCCGAACGAGACCACCTTCACCACCGCCGTCAAGGCCGCACTGATCCGGAGCCTCGACACCAAAGGCGAGGTGATCGAGGTGTGGATGGTCTTCGACCGCTATGCCACCACCCCTGGCGAGGGGGCCAACGGCGACCCTTTCGAGGACCAGGTGGACAACCTGATCCTGACCTGGAAGCAGGGCGACTGGAAGGTCACGGAGAAGAAGGAGTGGGTGAAGAAGTCGACTCCGCCGCGCAGCTATGACCCGCACGGCACCTACGCGTTCCAGGACGGCTGGCGGGAGGTCACCGATGGTTAGGACACTCGCCCGGTGCGGGACGGTGCTGGTGGCCGCGGTCTTCGTCTTCCTGTCGCTGGGGGCGCCCGCCTTCGCCGGTGCCAAGCCGCCGGACCCCATCCCCAAGGAAATAGCCGCCGGCCGGCCCGGTATCAGTACGACAACCGGCGAGTACTGCGATGTGGACATCGACCGGAACTGTCGCCCGCCCCGCGACTGCGAACTACCCGGGACGCTCTGCGTCGGAGAGGGCTCACACGATCCCAAGGAAGCACACAAGGCCGAGGTGACTCACCTGGAGAGGTGGATCGAGAAGGCCGACCACAACCAGCCCAACTACGACAAGATCAAAAAATACCTTGTCAACTGCGTCAAGAAGGAGAAACGAGCCTTCCAGGACTGCATGACGCAGGCGTCCTACAAGTATCCGTCACCGGCCAACCCGATTCGCGAGTGGGTGGCCGGGAAGCTCTCCGAGGCCGCCGCCAGCGCGCTTGAGGAGGCCGCCTCCGGGCTCGGGCATTCGGTTGTCTGGCTGCTCAAGCAGTTCGCCGACTCGTTCAACAGCATCTCCACCATCAACCTCTCCAAGACCGGAATAGGCCCGATCATGGGAATCATGATCGGGATGTCTGCCCTCGTGGCGACCTTCCTGCTGCTCATCCAGTTCGGAAAGCTGGCGATCTCCCAGAAGGGTGCCCCTCTGGTCACCGCGATCACGGGCCTGGCCAAGTGGGGGGTGATCCTCGGGGTCTATGTGACGGCCACCCAGGTTGCCCTCAATTGGTCGGACACCTTCAGCACCGCACTGATCAACTACAGCTTCAACGGCGAGGGAACGGGCACCTCGGAGGACGCTGCGGAGGCGATGAAGGAGCAGCTGGGCGCCATGTTCGCCGGTCTGGTGAGCGGCGGTGGGGCAGCCACCGCAGGCACCGCGCTGATCACCGGCAGCGGGGTCGCCCCGGCTGCCGTGGGTTTCGTCATCGTCATCAGCATCCTGTGCATCCTGGCGATCGGCGGGCTGTGGGTGGAGATGCTCGTCCGCCAGGCGGGGATCATGATCCTGGTCACCGTGATGCCCATCGCCCTCGCGGGGCAGATGTCCGACGCGTCGACCGAGTGGTGGCCCAAGGCCCGTAACGCGCTGATCACGCTGATCCTGATGAAGCCGGTGATCGTCATCTGCTTCAGCATCGGCTTCTCGGCGATGAGCCATGCCGAAGGCGTACGCAACGTCATCGTCGGCCTGATCATCTTCGTACTCTCGTGTTTCGCCTGGCCCTCCATCGCCAAGTTCATGACGTTCACCACCGCCGGAGCCGGGAACAGCGCGGCCTCGGGCATGCTCAGCTCGCTCGGCTCCTCGATGTCCAGCAGCTTCGGCGGCCACAACCCGGCGATGACGGGCGCGGGCATGGTCGGCGGAGGCGGCGGTTACACCAAGGCCCTCGAGTCCGACAACGCGGGCTCCTCCGGGGGCGGTGGTGGTGGCGGCGGTGGCGGTGGCGGCTTCTGGTCGAAGGCGATGATGGGCCGCAAGGGCGGCAGCTTCGGCTCCAAGGTCGGCGGAACAGTCGGCATGGGACTTCAACTGGCCGCCGTCGGCAAGGACGTGCTCGAGAGCACCGCACAGAACACCGCAGCCCATGCCGGCCTCGACCACGCCGCCCACGGCGGACGCAATGTCGTCGTCTCGCGGCGGGGAGGCGGAGGCCAAGAGAACGAAGAGGCCCCGGCACCGGGGGGTGCTCCGGCACCGCAGCAATCGCCCTCCTCCGAGGCCGAACCGCCGTCGCCCGCGCCGCCACCGCCCGCGCCGGCACCGCCGCCGCCCGAGACCCCGTCCGAAGGGAGCTGATCCGTGTCGGCAGCCGAGCCCACCACCTACAGCGGCTGGCAATCGGAGCGCAGCGGGTTCATCGGCAACCTGAGCGGGGCGGGTTTCGTGCTGGTCGCGGCCGCTTCGGTCGTCGCTCTGATCCCGCTCTACCTCCGTTCCCTCTCCGGCGCGTTCATCGCCCTCCCGTTGGCGGCCGTGCTCCTGCTCCTCGCGTACGGGCGCGTGCTGGGGCTCACGGCAGACCAGTGGATCACCCTCGCAGTAAGGCACCAGATCGCCGTGGCCACCAGCAGAAACCTGTTCTTCTCCGGATTGTTCGCACCACGCGCCAAGGACGGGCACCAGCCCATGGACCTTCCCGGGTCGCTGGCGCGCCTGCACCTGCTGGACGCCCCCGACGGCATGGGCGGGCAGCTGGGCATCATGCACAACCCTGTCGACAACACCTATACCGCGGTGTGTCGGGTCTCCCATCCCGGTCTGGCGCTGGTCGACACGGAGCGGCAGAACGCCAGGGTGGGGGCTTGGGCGGCGGTGCTGCGCAGCCAGTGCAAGGAGGACGGGGTGATCACCAGGATCGCCGTCCACCAGCGCTCCCTCCCGGACGACGGGGCCGCCCTGCGCTCGTGGACGGAGCGGCACCTCTCCGAGGATGCGCCGGCCCCGGCGGTCGAGGCTCTCGATCAGCTGATGGCGGGGGCCGGGCCGGCGGCCACCATCCGCGAGACGTATCTGTCGGTGACCCTCTCCGCCTTCCGGGCCCGGCTGGCCATCAAGGGGTCCGGCGGGGGTCAGCGGGGGGCGGCGGCCGTGCTGGTCAGGGAGCTCAATGCCCTGCAGCCGGCGCTCAGCAGTGCCGGGCTCCAGGTCGCGGAGTGGCTCGACCCGCGCGGTGTGGCGCAGGCGATCCGCACCGCCTACGATCCGGAGGCCCATGTGATGCTGGCCGAGCGCAACAACGCGGCGGCCACCGTCCCCGGCTGGCAGGGGACGCCCCGTGGGGTGGATCCGGGGGTGGCCGGCCCGGCGGCGGCGGAGTCGCAGTGGGGTGTCTACCGGCACGACGGGGCCTGGACGGTCAGCTACCAGGTCCGCGGGTTTCCGCAGAGCGAGGTGTACGCCACGTTTCTGCAGCCGCTTCTCAAACCCCGTTCCAATGCCCGGCGTTCGCTGTCGCTCGTCTATGAGCCGATCGGTCCGGGCAAGGCACGCAAGGAGCTGGCCCGGGAGCGGACGAAGCGGGAGGCGGCCCGCGGTCTTCGGGCCAAGACCGGCCGGGCGGAGAGCGAGGACGAGCGCCGGGAGTCGATCACCGCGCGGTCGCAGGATGTGGCCCGTGCGGCCGGGCACGGGGTGGTGCGGCTCACCGCGCTGGTCGCCGTGACCGTTCTGGATCTGGAGCAGCTCGAGATCGCGTGCGCGGATCTGCAGGCGGACGCGTCGGCGGCGGGTCTGGAGCTGCGGCGGGTGTGGGGTGCGCAGGACGATGCGTTCGCCGCCTCGGCTCTTCCGCTCGGTCACGGTCTGCCGGACAGGCGGGTGGGGATCTGATGCGGCTTCCGTTCTTCCCCCGCCGGTCGGAGGGCGAGGACAGCGCGCTGAAGGCCCGGCCGCTGGCCGACCTGTTCGATCCCTCCGAGTCGGCGGCGCTTCCCGAGCAGCTGAGTGCCCGTGAGCAGCGCCGGGCGCGGCTGCTGGAGGATTCCGATGCGGCGATGCGGGTGGCTCCCCGCAAGGGCTGGAACCAGCCGTTGGCGGGCCGGGCGGCCTCCTTCAACAAGGCGGATGTCTTCCGCGCCGACACCGGACGCGCCAGCGGCATCTACCCGTTTCTGCACGGTGCGTCGCTGCCGTCCATCGGGGTGTACATCGGCTGGAACACCCTCACTCAGCAGGCGTTCAGTGCTCATCCGACGGCCTGGGTCGGTGAGGGGCTGTGCACCAATCCCAACGTGATGATCACGGGGATTCCGGGTTCCGGGAAGAGCGCGCACATCAAGGCGCTGGCTTTCCGCATGATGGCGCTGGGGCACCGCACGCTGATCGCCGGGGACGTCAAGGGCGAGTACCGGACGCTGTGCGAGCACCTGGGGGTCGCTCCGGTCCGGCTGGGGCCCGGGATGCCCGGCCGGCTCAACCCGTTGGACGCGGGTCCGCTCGGATACGAGCTGGAGGGCATCACCGACCGGGAGGAGTACAAGGCCCGGCTTCAGGAGATCCACCGTCGGCGCCTCACCCTGCTCCAGGCGCTGCTGGAGCTTCAGTTGCGGCGGAATCTGGCGCCGCAGGAGGAGGAATGCCTGGATGTGGCTGTCCGGGAGGTGACCGGGGAGCTGTACGGCCAGGACCGGCTGCGGATACCGACGCTTCCGCTGGTCTACGAGAAGCTGAAGGACCCCACGGGCGAGATGGCCCGTGAGATGCGGGTGCGCGGGAATGATGTGCAGCTCGCACGCGAGCAGATGGCGTCGCTGCGTGCCGCCCTGGGCGGGATGATCACAGGTCATCTGGCGGGGCTGTTCGACAAGGAGACCTCGATCGGTCTGGACTGGGACGCCCCGATCCAGTCCGTCGACGTGTCGGCGCTGGAGTCGTACGGGGACGACACGATCGCCATGGTGCTGACCTGCGTCTCCTCCTGGGCCCAGAGCGCGATCGACCGGCCGGGGTCCCGCCCGTGGCTGGTGGTGCGTGACGAGCTGTGGCGGCAGATGCGCAGCGGAGGCACGGCGATGGTCCGCAAGATCGATGCCGATCTGCGGCTGAGCCGGGCGACGGGCACGATCCAGGTGCTGGCCACCCACCGGCTGTCGGACTTCGAGGCGGTGGGTTCCGCCGATTCGGAGGCGGTCGCCATCGCCAGGGATCTGATCGCCAGCTGTGAGACGCGCATCCAGCTGGCGCAGGACACCGCACCGCTCAATCTCACCCGCGATGCGATCGGTCTGACGGACGCGGAGTGCGATCTGATCGCTTCCTGGGGGGCGGGGCAGCGGGGCCGGGCGCTGTGGAAGGTGGGCCGCGGCGGTGGCCACGCGGTGCAGCTGATGCTGTCCCACATCGAGCAGAAGCTTTTCGAGACGGACGAGCGGATGGTGATGTGATGTCCCGGGGTGGTGGCTCGGGGGCTGTCGGCGGAGTCTCCGACGGCACGGTGATGGCGGCCTATGCGGCGGGCGCTGCCGCGGTGGTGGGCGGTGCGGTGCTGTTGGGTGGGCCGCTGGCCTCGCTGATGTCCGGGCAGGGGTGGGCCGAGAGCACCTCGGCTGTTCCCGCCACCGTGGTGGGCGCCCTGGTCCACGGTCCGGGTTCCGTCTTCAGCCCGGCGCCTCCGGCGTGGCTCTTCTACACGCTGGTCGCGGTGTTGGTGGTCGTGCTGGTGGCCGCGGTGGTCAAGGTCGCCTCCCTGGTGCGGTTCGGGGGCCGCACGGGCGGCGCCCAGTGGGGCGGGTCGAAGACGGAGCGGAAGCTGGCGGCTCCGGCGGATCCGCCGCAGCGGGCGGGCCGGCTGAGCGCGGGCCGGGGGATGCAGACGAAGAAGGTCCTGGCCACGCAGCCGAACATCTCCGCCACCGTCTTCGGCGTACCCGGCAGCAGCAAGACGACCGGGCTGGTGCTGCCGAACGCGGCCGAGTGGCAGGGGCCGCTGGTGGTCACCACCACCAAGGCTGCGGATCTCGATGTCATCTACGCCCGGCGCAGCGCGCTGGGGCCGGTGTGGGTGATCGCTCCGGCCGGTATTCCGGGCCGCGAGACGAACCACTGGTCCCCGGTCGACTACTGCACCGACGCCAAGTCCGCCGAGCGGATGGCTGCCTGGATGGCCGAGGCGTCCGCCTCCGGTGACGACAAGCGGGCTGCTCCTTGGGTGGATCAGGCTCGCAACGTCCTCAAGGGTGTGCTGCTGGCGGCCCACCTGAACGGGGGCGGTGTCAACGACATGCGCCGCTGGTTGTCGCTGGGCAAGGACGCGGTGGACCATGTGCGGGCCGTGCTGCTGGCCCACGACTATCAGGAGACGGCCGACGACTACGCCTCGCCGTGGCTGCGGCTGCACGAGGACGGTATCGGCTCGATCCAGTTCACCCTGAATGTGCTGGCCCGCGTCTACGCGGACGAGGAGGTGCGGGACACCAGCTCGCGGACGGACTTCACCGTCGAGGAGCTGCTGGACCGTAACGGCACGGTCTGTCTGATCGCCTCCGAGGCCGATGCGGAGCGTTTCGCTCCGCTGCTGACCTCGCTGGTCGCCTCGGTCATCCACGGCGCCGAGGCCCGCTACAACAACACAGGTGTCCCGCTGGATCCGGCGCTGGGGGTGATGGTCGACGAGGCGGGCAACATGCTGCGCTACCCGCGACTGCCGAACATCCTCACCACCGGGCGCGGCATGGGCATCAGCCTGCTGACCGTGTGGCACGACCTGTCCCAGCTGCGGGACCGGCTCGGGCAGCAGAAGGCCAACACGGTGCTGTCGGCCTCCGGTATGCGCATGCTGCTGCCCGGCTGCGGTGACCTGGAGACGCTGCGGTACTTCTCGGGGCTGTACGGGCGTACCGAGGTGCGGCGGGAGTCGACCACCCGGGGACGGGGCGGGGACCACTCGACGCAGGTGTCGGTGGTGGAGACCGACCTGGCCCCCGTCCACGCGCTGCAGCAGTTGCCCGAGTTCACCGCGATCGCGCAGTACACGAATCTGCCGCCGGTCAAGGTGCGGATGCGGCTGACTTTCCGCGACAAGGACCTGAAGAAACTCCTGGCCGCCCCGGGGCCGGCTGGGATATCCCTGGAGAAGAACCCCCCGCTCGGTACGCCCCCTGTGGAGGCTGCTGATGTCTGAAATACGCGCTGGAAGGTCTGGAGGGTCCCCGCCGCCGCCAGGCCGCCGGCTGTGCCCGCGGCACCCACCATGAGGCGCCGCCGCGGCCGGCCGTTCGGCCTGAGTCGCAGGAGGAGTTCGAGGACTGCTTCACCGCATCCCACTTCGGCACATCCGACCCCACCCACCCCGCGAGGCCGAAACGCTCCGACAGGCGGCAGCGTTCTGAGCCACTCCCCCGGCACGATCTTGAGGAGTATGTAAATGGCGAAGCAGTCTGCGCTGGTCAGAGGGGACAGCATGGCGATGAAGGAGGCCATGGACAGCCTCGACAGTTCCCTCCCTCCAAACAGGGAAGCCGTACGCGGGCCCTACTGGAAGATGGCGGAGCAATGGAATCGCGCTCTCGCGGGTGGTGACCTGTTCAAGGTCACAGAGCGTCCGGGCAAAGACGAGTTGGACACCGCCTGGCGCGGGGTCGAAGCACATGACGCCCTGCTGCGCAGCAGTCCGCAGTGGGGTCCGCTGTGGAGGCAGGTTCAGGAGATAGGCGAGGTGACGGAGCGGTGGCAGCGCAGCACCCAGGCGATCCTGCAACCCGCCTGGAAGGGCCACATAGAGGGCAATCCGGGCTGGGAGAGGCTCTGGGCCCACACAGAGCAGAAATCCAGTGCCGCCCGCGCCGCCCTGTCCGCCAAGCTCGCCGACCTGGTGGAGCAGAAAGACCCCAAGAACACGGAGACGGCCGATGCCGTCGCTGCGTTGCGGGAGTTCAGCCGTACGGCGGCGGGATACAGCCAGCGCACCCGGGAGGAGCTGCCCCTTCCCACCGCGACGGAAACAACACTGAACCCCTACCCCGGATACGGGCCGCACCGAGGGGCGGTGTGGGAGGCAGAAGACGGGCAGCTGATCAGGGAGGAGGTCAGGGCGGGAGGCGAACGCGTCGTCGAGGCGTTCAAACCGTGGTTCTGGGCCGAGATGGTCCAGATCCCTCTCCTGGAGGAGTCGAAAGGCGGGCCGGAGCAGCCGAAAACCGAGCACCAGGCGCTGGTCTCGGATGCTCTCCAGGCATTCACCGATCAGTGGGAGAACGGTCCTTCCACCGACCTGATGGAGGGGCTCAGCGAAGGGAAGCTCTGGTCCGGCCTCCTGCAACGCCGACCCAGCCATTTCGTGGACTGGGTCGACCGGGCGAAGGAGGGCGCGGAGTGGCACGGCATGATGGCAGGCCGCGCCTATGAGCTGGTGGAGTTGACCCGTGCGGCCAATCTCGAGGAACCGGGCTCCTACTCGACCGACGACATCGCGTTGCTGAAAAACTTCGGCGACACCCTCCACGCCCACGCTGAGCGGCTCGGCCGCACCATGCCGCCTGGGAACAATCCGGACGCGGAGCCTTACGCGACGCCGCACGAGGCGGGGGAAGCCCACCGGTCACTGGCCGGGCAGCTCAACGCCTGGCGGGACAGCGAGATGGGCCAGGACCTGATGAACAACCCCCGTCGTCCCCGGAGCGAGGCCGTGGCCGAGCTGGTCGACGCCGTGAATGCGCAGTTGGCGTTCTCGGTGCGGGAGACGAAGGCCGACGGAGAGGAGGTGGCCCGAGGCGGGGCGTACGACTATGACCAGTGGGAAGCCAGCTACCGGGTGCTCAGGGTCGCGAAAGCCGCGCAGGGGGTGCTGGACGAAGCCGCGGATGACGTTGTGTGGGGTAACCCCCCGCGCAACCACTCGGGGAAGGACAAGGAACAGCTCCGCAAGGTGGTGGCAACCGCGACCAGTAACGCCGCGCGGCTGAACCGGGCTCCCATTTCGCGGTCGGTCTTCACGCAGACCGGCCAGGCTGCCGAGAAGCCCGGATCGCAGGCCCGCCGCCCCTCGGCGAGCGCCGAGCCGGCCGCCGGGAGGCGCGAGCGCGCGCCGGAAGTGCGGCAGACACAGACAGCGAACGGGCAAAGGCCATCGCGGCGACAGCCTCCCCAGCAGCGTGGGCAACAGCAGCAGCGGCAGCAAAGTCCACAGTCCCGGAAGCCTTCGCAGGGGCAGCGTCCACGGCATCACCGCGTTCCCGGTTACGGACCGGCCAAAGGGGCGGCGCATAACGCGGCCCAGAAGCAGGAAACCATGGAAGAGGCCGGGAGGGCGTCTCGGCACGTCGACAAACTGATCGACAACTGGGACTTCAGTGGTCTGTCCAAAAGGATCCAGAGTGCCAACCTCCCGGCCTTGAGTGACCTCAAGGCCCTTCAGGAGGCATGTAAGAAGCGCCCGTCAGCCGACACACAGGAATTCCGGCAGGCAGCGGAACGCTACGGACAGATCGCCCGGAGGGCACATCTGCTCGGTGAACAGCTCCGCCGTGCCCATCGGGACTATCCTCGTGCTTTCTCGCCACAGGACATCGAAGACATCAGGAAGCTGAATGCTGTGGCCGACGGCAGCCACGATCATGCGGTTCGGCTGGCCCGCACCCGGCCGCCGGGGAACAATCCGGACGCGCGCCCGTACGAATCACCGCAGATGAGGCGGAGAGGCGAGAAGGAGATGGAAAGGCGGTGGGCCGCCTTCAGAGGAAGCGTCTGGGGCAAATGGCTGCTCAACGGCGATCCGCAGGAACCCGCCGTGAAGCAGCTCGTTTCCGCTTGGGAGCGCCGGAAGCATCAGCCCAACGACGACTGGACGCTCGCAGGAAGAATGGGAAATGTCGCCCGGGCGGCGGATCGCCTACTCAAAGAGTATGCCGAGACCGCATCCCGCCACCCTCGTATCGCGGAAGGCATGGAAAAGCTCAGTAGGATCGCGGAGGGCGCGCCGAAATACGCCGCGCGACTGGAACAGGGAGAGCTGCCGACTTCGGTAATCCCAGTGAATCCGCGGGAGAGCCGGGAGAAGAGGTGGGGAGAGAGCCGGACGGAAGGCCGGCCCGCTGCCACGTCTACTCCACAGGCACAGCAAGCAGCAAGGGCCAGCGGGCCGGCGACGGCCGCGAGGCAGGCGCCGACGCAACCGGCGCGTCCGGCAGCTCCGATGGTCGCCGGACCGGCGGCGCAGGCGCCCAGGAGGGCGGCCCGGGTGTGACCCGGATCGTGCCGGGTGCGGGCCGGGAGCCCGCACCCGGCACCCCGGCTCAGCGCCCGCGGGCCGACCGCGCCCGCACGGGCTGGGTGGTCTGCGCAGGCTGGGCGGCCTTTCCGTATCCGGCGGCGGTGGTCTGCTTCGGCGGCGTCGGCAGCAGGCCCTCGCGCCGTGCTCTGGTGAGCTCCTTCGCGCGCTCACGTTCGGGGAGAGTGGCGCGGCGGCGTTGTTCGGTGACGAGCGTGGCCACGAAGTTGCTGGTGCGGTTGGCGTCGCCGATGGCGAGGGAGGCGAGGTCGTCGTACTGTGCCGCCTTCCTCGTGTCGCCCCGCTGTTCGTGTTCCCCCCGGAGCTTGAGGAAGCGGAACGCGTCCTGCCGGGCCTTGTGCCGGTGACGCATTCCGTTGACCATCATGGCCTCCAGCGTGCCGTCGCCGTGACCTACCAGTTCATTCGCGCCAGACACTTTGCCCCAGCGCTTGGCGGCGGGCTGCTCGCGGGCTCGGAGGGCCGACTCGAAGACCCAGTCCACGTCCCACTTCCTGGCGCCGACGTTCTCGACGATTCTCTGCAGCACTCTGCGGTCGGCAGGCTGCGTGGCTTCCTTGGTGGCGAGCCGGGAGGCCCTCGCCACCACCCGCAGCGCCTCCTCGTAGCCGAGTTCCCGCTTGTACTCGGTCCCGACAGCCTCCGCCGGGGTCCGCTCGCCGGACCGCATCCGGGGGGTGTCCAGGATCGTGCCGTCTCCCCGGAAAAGATCGACAGTGACGCCGAGTTCTGCGGCGAGACGAGCGCTCGTGGCCAGAGTGCCCGCTGCGGAGGAGGACGGCTCCTGCGACGAGTGCCCCTCGATGCGGGCTTCGATGCGGGCTTCGAGTGCGTTGACCTCTCTCACGTCCTCCTGCGCCACCACCCCCACGAAGTGGACGTGAAAGCCGTTCTCCTGGAAGTCGACCATGTCCTTGACCAGTGCCTCCGGATCACGGGCATCAGTGAGCAGCACGGTGCTGACCTGGCTGGTGAGGGCGTACTCGGTGGCCACCAGGTGCTTCTCCTCCACGCTGCGCGCTCTGGATGCCCGCACGGCGTTGTGAGCCGGGTCGCCCGGCGGGTACGCGCCTCCGAGAGTGACGACGCCGGCGCCGCCGGAGAGATGACGCGTCGCCATGCCGCAGACCGCTTGGGCACCGCTTCCGTCATCGCCGGCGACGACGACCAGGACCGGCTGGTCGGGTCTGGACGGCGTGATGCGGAGCGAGGAGGGAGCCGGCTGCTGTGTCGAAACCGCAGCGTCCGCAGCGGCCGCTCTGGCCTCCAAGGAGGCAGGCCCGGTCTCGGCGCGGTCCACGACGCCTTGGCCGTATTCCTGTATGAGCCGGGATGTCTCGTGCTGGAGTCTGGCCGCCTCGATACAGGTGCTGACGTTCCGCGCCGTGCCGTCCCCCAGTACGTCCGCGACAGCGCTGCGCGGCACCACCTTCTCCTCGTCGAGCAGGGCGAGCGCCTGCTGCCGCAGGTCCGCCGCCCACCCCGGTGACGGGTTCTCCGGCACGGTGCCCGGCTGGGCCGCCAGCACGGCGTCGAAGATCTTCGCGTCGTTGGGTGCGGTGAAGTGATAGCGGGTGATTCCCGCCCGCACGGTGTCCTGCACGAGTTCGGGGTTCCACCACAGCCGCCGCAGCAGCTGCCGTTGGAAGCCGGTGCCCACCGCAACTGCGGCCTCTGCACCGGCTGCGTAGTTCCCCTCTTCGGCCACCGTCCCGCTCCCCGTCTTCTCACTACTGCTCACTGCCGCCGACCGGCTCCGCCTCTTCCCGAGCCAGCGCGGCCAGCCGGGACGCCCGTTGCTCGAGCGCGGCGATCAGCGCCGCCTGCTCGGTATCCGCCGGATCGAGCGGGACGTAACGATCCACACGGGTGATCCACCACCGGCCGTCCAGAGTGACTGCCGCGCCGTCCGGTGCCAGAGAGTGTGCCCTGCCCTCGGCCAGGGCGTCGTGCAGGGGACGAACCGTCGCGTAGTCGTCAATGATCTGTGAACAGAAGGCACATACCGCGTCGACCGCGTCGCGGTTGTCCGGATGTATGGCCGCGCGCCACCCGGATATCCGGCGGCTGACAGCCAACCACCGCTCACCCTCTGCACCCCCCGCACCAAACGGTGAGGCATCAAACTCCATCCGGGCGGCACAAATCTTCTGAGCCTGGTCCATCAGAGCGCACATGGCGTCGAAAGCACCGATTGACAGCACATGCCATCCGCCGGGTGGGAACTCATCTATTTGTGCATTTTGTGCCGTAGTCACGCCACTCCTCAGCACACGCTGACCCGATTTTCCAGCGGGCCCATTCTAGTGAGGTGGAGGGGCCCGGAAAGCGGTGAACGGTCAAACCAGATCGACGCGAACTCAACGGTAGGCACTGGGCATTCCACCCGACTGGTCACACACTGACGGTGGACGAATAAACTGACCGCAGGGGACGGGAACCACTCGGCCCAGGCCGGCCGTCAGACCAGTCACCCACCCATACGCTTCAATCGGCTCCCCGAACCCACCGGGATCGGGCGGTACCGGTCCCCGCCGGATACGGGTGACTGTGCGCGCCGAGGAAATCTGAAGAACCTCTATGGCGCTCCCTGGACCGCTCGGGATATCCCTGGCAAAGAACCCATCGAACCGCCACAATCCGCTGGAGGCCGCTGATGTCTGAGTACACGCTGGAAAGTCTGGACGACGGCGGACTGGAGCATCCGGGTTCGTTGTGGCCGGAGCTGCCGGAGCTGGAGGAGGAGTCGGCTGCCTACGGCTGGGTGTGGGCGGCGATGACGCCCGCCGAGCGCCGCGCGAAGATGCGGGAGCTGGCCGAATGGGTGACATGGCTGCGCACCACCTTCGAACTGCACAACCAGATCCCTCAGTGCTGGTACCGACACCCCCCGGTCCGCGAACACCTGACAGCCCTGTACGCCGCCTGGGTACGCACCTACTGCCAGCCCACCCCCGGCCGGGACCTGGCGGAGATCGAATGGATCTCCACCCTCCACGGCTTCCTCCCCCGCCTGCAGGTCGCCAGCTGCGCCAACGGCACCCACCACGAGGCGCCGCCGCGGCCAGCCGAACGCCCGGAGGCCCAGGACGAATTCGAGGACTACCTCACCGCATCCCACTTCGGCACGGCCGACCCCACGCACCCCGCCGAGGCGGAGGCACTGCGGCAGGCCACCGAGATATAGCCGCTGTCACCGTGGGGCGCCGCCGTGAAGACGGCGGCGTTCGGCAGAGCGGCGCAGGCACTCCTGAAGGCCCAGCCCCAGGGCACCTTCACGGCGGCGGACACGGCCATGCTCCGGGCGGTGGCGGAGCGCGATGACCCACGCCGCACGGATCGCCGCGATCTCCGAGTCGCGTCTGCCGAAGGACCCGACCAAGCACCGCACCCCCGTGCCCCGGAGCCGAAACGGCGGGCCCAGGCACCGGCCCAGCAGCCGCAGGTCATGCAGCCGCAGCAGCGCAGGCCGGCGACCAGAAGATGAGAGAGCGGGTGCCGGATACAGACATTGGGCCTGTATCCGGCACCCGCTCCCCGCCGGCGCCCGGCGTCGGCTCACCCGCGGACGGGTGCCTTGACCCGCGGCGGCGGCGCGACGCCGATGCCGGTGCGCGCGGCCGGCGGCGGCTGCACCCGGCTCGCACGGCGGGCGGATGCCTGCAGCTCCGCCTGGCGCTGCCCCGGTGACAGGCCCGCCCGGCGGCGCTCCTCGCCCAGGATGTCGATTACCAGGCCCTTGCTGGCCTGGGCCCGTTCCTGGGCTTCCTGCGACTTGTCATAGAAGCGTTGCGCTTCCTTCGGCTTGTTCTGCTTGCTGAGTTCATCGCCCTGCTTGTACGCGCTGTAGGCGTCCTGCTGGGCTTTCTGGTAGCGCTGCATGCCGCTTTCCAACATGCTCTCCAGCTCGAGGTCGGTGCTTGCGGCCAGCGGGCCGGCGGCCCGGGCTCGGCGGCCCGCACCCCACCGCGGCCCCTTGGACTCCTCGGGGAGACGGACAGCCGCCTCCATCGTCCACCGCCAGTCCCCCGCATGCTGCCGACCGGCTTCCAGAGCGGCTTCCTGGATCACCATCTGAACCTGCGGGTTCGTGGTCCTGGCGGCGAGCCGGGCCGCCTTCGCCGCGGCCCGCAGCCCCGTCTTGCTGTCCCACTCACGCCCAGCCACGCCCGCTACGACCTGCGAAGGGGACTGCTTTCCGTCCCGCAGCGCGGCCGAGGCTACAGCGGTGCCGTCCGGGCGGAAGACCCGCACGTTGGCGCCCATCGCCGCGGCGCGGTCGGCGCACTCCCCCAGCCGGTTCGGCGCCAGCTCGGTGACCTGCCGCACGGAGCGGCGTCCGATGAGCTGGGTCTCCAGGGAGTTGAGCTTGCGCATCGCCTCCGGTGTCGCCACGGCGGCGAACTCGACGCGGTAGCCGGCCTGCTGGAAACGCTCCAAGTCGGCGGCGAGGGCCTGCGGGTCGCGGGCGTCGGTGTGCAGGACGGCGTTGGCGCCGCGTTCGATGGTGTGCTGGGCTGCCACCAGGTGCCGTTCCTCTGGCCCGCGCGCCCCGGACTCCTGGATGATGGTCTGATAGGCGGGGTGATCGGCTTGGTATTCGTGACCCAGATGGACCACGGGGCCACGACGGGCCAGCTGCTCGTGCACGAGCAGGGAGACACCGCCGGTACCGCTGCCCTCCGCCCCGGCGACGACTGCCACGACCGGCTGGTCCGGGGGGTCGGCGGGAGGCTGGGGGTAGGAGGGCTGCGGAGGCAACGCCCGGTCCACGGTGTCCCCCGCTTTGTCCAGGGAGACATCCGGGTGAGCGCGTGCGTTGTGTTCCTGGACGGCCCGGCGCGTCGCGGCTTGCCGGGTGAGGGCTTCGACACAAGAGGAGAGCGGGACCTGTAGGGAGACGTCCTGCACACCTTCCAGATGAGACAGCCGTACTCCGGCTTCTTCCAGATGCTCCCTCACCAGATCCCCGCGCCGCGCCCACCAGCCTTCGACGAACTCGTCGCGGGCAGGCGCGGGGTGCTCCTCGTGGGTCTGCACCAAGGCTCGGAAGATTTCCCCGTCACTCGGATTCCCGAAGTCCTCGGGTGTGAGTTTCCCCAGGACCTCCGGTATCCGCTCAGGTTGAAACCACAGCTCTCCCAGCAGTTGCCCCGCGTAGTCCTGGGGGAAGAAGAGGCTGCCGACCCGCTCGTTCTCTTCCCCCGCCATTACCGCTCCCCGTCTTCGCTGCTGCCTTGCCGGGCTGCCACGTCCGGTTCCGTATCCGTCTGCGCGAGCCGGTTCAGCTCGGCGGCCTGCCGCTCGAAGGCGGCGATCAGGGCGGCCTGATCGGTGTCCGCGGGATCGAGGGGGACGTAGCGGTCGCCTCTGGCGATCCACCAGCGGTCCTCGAAGGAGATCGCCGCGCCCTCCGGGGTCAGGGAGAGGGCCCTGCCGTCGGCGAGAGCCTCGTGCAGGGGGCGCACCGTGGCGTAGTCGTCGACGACCTGGGCGCAGTAGGCGTGCGCAGCCTCGATCGCCTCGTGGTCGTCCGGTCGGATCGACGTACGCCAGCCGGTGATGCGGCGGCTGACGCTCAGCCAGCGCCGGCGCTCCCGCTCCCCCGGCCCCAACCGGGAGCCCGCGTGTTCCATACGGGCGGTACAGACCCGCTGGGCCTGGTCCATCGCCGCCAGGAGGGTGTCGAAGGCACCCGCTGCGAGCTCGTCCCAGCCGCCGGGCCGGATCTCGTCGAGTAGTGATTCAGATGTCGCAGTCACGCCGCTCCCTCGTTGTAAAGCCGTCGTCGCTGCCGGCGGCCTCAGACTACTGATCTACTGCAGGCCAAGTGACCGAACAGGCTTGTGAACAGCCACGGTTAGACCCCGACTTCGTCACAGCGCCACCTCGGGGCTCCGACCCCTTCGCCGGGAGAGTTCATCTCCCGGGATCGCGGCAACGTCACCTCCCTTGGCGAGGCCCGTTCCGGCGGGGGGAATCCGGGCGCTGCTGAGGTGCCGGTGAGGGTGCGGGACGCTGCTGCGGGCGGGCGGACTGCTGCTCCCGGGCGGCCCGCTCGGCCGCGCGCCTGCTCTCGGGAAGAGTGGCCCGCGCACTGCCCTCGCTGCGCAGCGCGGCGGCCTGCTCGCGGAGCTGACGGGAGCGTTCGCGCATCCGCCGGGCCTCGGTGGCGGCGGCCTGCGCGTCCTCGCTCGCGGTCGTCCGCGCCCGGTCGAGAGCCGCGTCGAAGGTGCCCCCTGCCTCCTGCCAGTCGTTGAGGAGCTGCTCGTGGCGGGCGGGTTCCCCGGCAGTGACAGCGGCCTGGTCGCGGTGCCGTTCAGCTCTGGCTAGCTCCTCCGCCAGCCGGACCGCCTGCTCCTCCAGCCGATGCAGATGCTCTTCCAGAGAGGTCCGCTCCGCTCCGCGTACCGCGGGCAGGCCCATGCGGTGCGTCGCCGCCAGGCGGGCTGCGGACTCCCGGCGATGGGCGGCGTTCTCCGCTGCTTTCCGACGGGTCGTCTCGGCCTGCCGCTGGGCTTCGCGCCACTGGGTGATGGCTTCGGCGCGGGCCGACTGGGCCGAGATCCGCTGCTCGATCCGGCCGCCGGGGACCGCTTCGGCGGTCAGCCGCTGCGCCTGCGACTCGTACTCGCCGGCGCTGCTGTCGGCAGTCCGCGCCGCCTCCAGCGCACGGCGGTGTGCCTCACGCAGCTGGGTGTCGGTGAGCCGTCCGTGGGGCCTCTGCTGCCAGGGAGGCACCGTGCGATCCTGAGCGGTCTGCTCCGGCTCCGGGTCTCCGCGCAAGGTCCGGCGGGCCAGCTCCCGACGGGCATCCGAGCCACGCTGAACCTGTGCCCGGTCCTCGAGCAGGCTGGGCGCGAGTTCGGTGAGAGTCTCCTCTGCCTCGGCGATCAGCCGCTCCTGGGCGGCGGCCTTCTCCTGGGCACGGGAGACATGCTCGGCCAGCTCGCGGGTACGTTCTTCCCGCTCGGGTGTGGACTCGGCCTTGCTCAGTGCCTGGGCGCGGTTGGCGGCATCCTGGGCGGCCTGCCGGGCCGCGTCGCGGGCGGTCTGCGCCTCGTGGAGCACGGCGAGGGCGTCCTCCACCCGCTGCACCCGGTCGGCGCTGCGCCGCCCGCGCTGATCCACGCGGTGCAGCGCTTCGCTCGCCGTCTGGCCCTGCTGTTGCGTCGGGACAGAGGTGGCCGGGCCGGCCCGGAGGGCGGCGATCGCGGCCGCGGCGGCATCGTAGTCGGCGGCGGCCATGGGGTCGGCCGGGCGCTCTCCCAGAGCGACGGTCTCGTGGCCGTACTCCCACAGTTCGCGGTAGGCCGAGACGGCGGATGCGGCCCGGTCCCACAGCTCGCGGGACGCTTCATCGGTGCCCGGGCGGGGACCGATGGCCCCGAGCCATGCCGGGGGCCGGGCAGCCAGTTGCCCGACATCCGGGGCGGTGGCGGAAGGAGGCTGCGCGGCGCGCCACACTCCGCGCAGTGCGGCGTCCATGCCCTCGGCGGAGGGGGCTGGACCGGTGGGGGCGGGGCCGTCATGTTTGGCGAGGTCGCGGTAGACGGCAGCGGCGGTGAGCCGCTCGCGCCACGTCTTCGCCTCCTGCTCGTCCGTGGGACGCGGGCCGTATGCGGCGGCCCATCCCTGGCCCGCTTCGGCATCCAGCTGGGCGGCCTCGCCGAGCTGAACAGCTCTCTCCCGGGCAGCGGTGGCCAGAGCCCGGGCGGCCTGGACGGTCTGCGCATCATCGCCCGGCGCGGCGTCCGGCACCAGCAGACCGAGCGCCGCCAACGGGTCGCCGCTCGGCTCCGGAACCAGGGTGAGCATCTGCGGAGCCGTGGCCGGGCGCGGGGTGTCCTGCGCACGCTCGAAGACGTGCGGGGTCCCTTCATCCGGGTCGACGGCGAGGGCGTTCCGGGCGTGCACGACGGCGGCGATGTCACGCACCGGCCTGCCGTCACTGTCGAGGAAGTTCCGCTGGCTCCAAGTCGTCTCCAGCAGCCGATCGGTGTCGAATCCGTCCTCGGCCAGCCGCTCCAGCTGGGCGCGCAGAGCGGGCCAGGCGGGGGCCGATATCAGCTGCTGCGCGGCGGGCTCGCCGAGCAGGTCGGCGACAGCACGACGGGCTCTGTCGTCGGCGATCTGATCGAGCACGAAAGCAAGCCTGGCGGTGTGCGTACGCACCGAGCGGGCGGCTTCCTGGCTGCGCCGGGCGGTCATGGTGGCCGACTGCTGGGTGCCGTCGCGGCGCAGTACGGACTGCCACACCTGGCGCTCGGTCGACCGCTCGCCCGGCGCGCCGGTCTCCGGGTCCGGCGAGGTGTGGGTGATCAGGTAGACGAAGTTCGCCAGGCGCCCACGGGTGAGCGAGGGATAGGCGCCGTTGCGGTCCATGGAGCTGTCCCACAGCGCGTGCCCCGTGTCGACCGTCAGCCCTTGGGCGCGGTCCTTGGTGACCGCGTAACCCAACTCGACCGCTTCGGATACGTAGGAAGCGGGCAGGGTGATGCGGCGGCCGGTGCGGTCGTGCACGGCCGTCAGGTTGCCGTCGTCCTCGACGGCGTCCACCGTCCAGGTGTCTCCGTTGCGCACCCACTGGCGGCCGTCGTGCGTGCGCAGTCTGCGGTCGTTGGCGCGGGTGACGATCCGGTCTCCGGCGCCTGCCCGGTTGCCGTCACTCAGGTCCGTCTCGGTGCTGGTGTCGACCTCGCCGCGGTCCGCGAGATCGCCGCGGGCACGCTCGTTCAGCTGCGCGACGAGTGCGTTGCTGGAGGCGATCATGACCGAGTTCAGTCCGTCGCCGACGTCCCGCTGCCAGGCGGTGTAGACGGCGTCGAGCATGCCGTCGGCACTGCCGTGCGCGACCCGGCCACGCTGCGCATACGCGTCGAAGGAGGCGTCCGCGTCACCGCGCGAGAGCGCCGTCGCCGCCTCGATCTCCCAGGTGCGCATGGTCTTGTCGGCGTCCCGGAACCGGCGTACTTCCGACAGGTACTGCGCACCAGCGTCGGCCTCGACCAGGGCGAGCGCACCCCCCACACCGGGGGAGCCCAGCTGGCGCGGATCGCCCACCAGCAGCAGCCGTCCGCCGACCGCCTCGACCTGCGCGGCGAGCGCGTGCAGGTCCGGCGTGGATGCCTGGCCCGCCTCGTCGACGATGACGATCTGGCCAGGTTGCAGCGACCACTGGGAACCGCCGTTCCGCTCGCTCATATAGCGCCAGCGGGCGATGTTCTCCGCCCGGATGCCGGCCTCTTCCCCCAGATTGTCGGCCTGCACCTGGCCGCCGGCCAGGCCCAGGACCGGCAGGTCGTGCTCGTCCGCCGCTTCCCGAACCAGCCGCATGATGGTGGTCTTCCCGGTGCCCGCGGGGCCGATGATCGCGCCCACACGGACATCCGAGCCCAGCACGTTCCGCACCACCTGGCGCTGCTCCGTGCTGGGCTGGAAACCACGCTCCTCGTCTCCTGCGGCGAGGGCGGCGTCGACCTCCTGAGGCGTCAGGGTGCGCACCGGAGCGGGCCGGGTCGCGGCTTCCACCAGGTCCCGCTCGGCCGCCAGCAATCCGTGCGAGGTGAAGACCTGACCGGTGGCGACCGGCTCGAAAACAGAGCCGCCGTCCGCCCGTCGGAAGCGCTCCGGAAGCGTCACCGCGTCCGGAGCGTCCAGCCGCGCGCACAGATCCGGATCGAGCAACGCGTCGGTGGCCCGCTCCACCGTCTGCGCGAACGCCGCGTCGTCCAACCGCACATGCCAGCCCGTTTCCACGAGCTGCCGGTAGACCTCGGCAGCCGCGTTCGAGCGGGTCCACTGCGCACGCTGCCCCTCCAGGACCCGCAGCGCCCTCCCAGGGATCCCGGTCAGCGGAACCTCCGCCTCCACCGCATCTCCCGCCTGCTTCCGGGAGACCTCAGCCGCATGCTGCAGCAGCGCCTCAGGGCGCTGGACACCTAGCTCCCGGACCTGCTCGATCCACCTGCCGCGCTCCTCCTCGACGGTAGACCGCTGCTTGGCGGGACGGGCACTGAGAGTGGCGGCCTGCGCCAGCTTGTACTCCTCCGCACGGGTGGGCTCGCGTCCTTCCCTGGCCCTGAAGTCACGGGTCATCGAAGCCAGCTCGGTCTCGGTGCTCCGACGGCGCTGCGAGAAGGTGTGGACCGCCTCCTCGCTCACCCCGAGGAACTCCCGAACCGGGCGGCGCGCGAGACGGATCGAGTCCTGCCGGGCCTGTGCGAGAACCCCGAACTCCGTTGCCATCCCCCGCTCCACCTCTGCGGTGTACAGCTCGGAGAACTCCACCAGACGGGCATGCAGCGGCCGTGCGTCCAAGGCCAACCACCGCCCGTCCTCGGTGCGGACCTTCGAGCTGATCTCCAGATGCCGGTGGAAATCCGGGTCACCGGCGCGGGAGCTCCGGTGGGAGAAGACCGCACCGATGAACCCCCGGCCGGGCACCTGGACCTGAGACGCCGGCGTCGGCCCCACGCGGGTCCAGCACACCTCACTCTCCAGGCGCGCGAAGACCTTCTCGAACGCCGCACGCTCCACCGCATCCAGCCGAGCGCGCTGCTCGTCGTCGGCCGTCGCCCACAACATCGAGAAGCTCTTGACGGGTGAGAGGACCATCTCCCATCCCGCGCGCGCGGTGCGGTTCCCCTCTCTGTCGGCCTTGGCCTGCAGCTGGTGGCGACGCGCCTCGGTCGCCTTCGGTTCCGCCGCCAGATACTTCGCGAACAGCTCGTCGGCGGGCGTGTAGCGGGGCCACGCGCGGCCCATCCGCTTACCGCTGACCGGATCTACAGCGTCCTTGAAGACCGCGTCCGCGTCCTCCTGGGTGACTCTTCCCGACAGACCGACCGCAGCCGCCTCCGCGCCGATCCACTCACCGGGAGTGTCCCCGCCTTCGGCCCACTGCTCGGTCAGCTGTCGCTGCCCGGCCTCCACGTCGTCGCCGGAGACAGATCGCATCAGGTAGTCGATACCGGACCCCGCCGATATCGGATGCAGAGTGATCACCGGCAGCCCCCGTACCGCGCCGCATGTACGTACTGCGGCAGCTCGGAAGAGTCAGCCAGGCCGGTCATGACAGCAGTTCACAGCAGCGGGAGGCGAATAGCAAGAGGTGTGATTGAAAATTGAGATCCTGGGTGTCAGTAAGTCCTCGGCTCCGTCGAGGACTTACTGACACCCAGGATCTTCCTCGTCTGTGACAGCCATGCGACATCGCAGCCTCTTGTGGCGGACAAGCGGTTCGGGGAGCATCTGCGGACATGACGTCACGACACAACGAACGCCTCCAGGAACGGCGCCAGGCCCTGCGCGAGCAGCACAAGCGCGAACTGGAGGAGGCCAAGCGGCGCCAGGCCGCCCAGCTCACCTCGATCACCGCCTACGACCAGCGCATGGCCAAACTGGACGACGCCCGCCGCGACGTGGCGGCGGCCGTCGCCGAGGCGGTCGCCGCCTTCGGCGGCCGGCGCGACGCCGCCGCCGCCCTCGGCCTGACCTCGGCCGAAGTGCGGGACTACCTCAACACGCACGCGGAGCACGCAGCGCCCGCCCAGGCGACCGAGCGCGAGCCGGCAGGCCGGGCCGCGGTGCCGGAACAGCGGACGGCGGAGGAACGGTCGGTGCCGGCTGACGAGCCGTGGGCATCGGCGGAGCACACCCCCGCAGAGCGCGCCACGCGCGCGCCGGCCGATCCGGCCGGGGAACCTGTCCCGGTGTCGGCACCCACGCCGGACGCGCCGACCGCGGAATCTGCCTGACGAGTACGCCCCGCGAACGACGCGCCCTCACACACGAAAGGCCCTGGGGCCGCCGGGTGTACCGGCGGCCCCAGGGCCGGTCACTGAGCCGCGTGGCGAACTCGCGTCCGACTAGTCGTCGGAATCTTCGGTGCGGTTGTCCACGCCGCCGGAGATCTCTTCGACCTCCTGCATGATGTCGTTCACGTGGTCCTCCGACTCCTTGTATTCCCTCGGGTCACCCATGATGTGCTCCTTCTCGACGGTGCCGGGCGGTGCCTCCGTCGTGCGGGAGGGGGTCCGTGGTGGGCCCTGCCCGGCGCAGCCGATCCGCCCCAGGGGTGGCGTGGGGGCAAACACGCACTTGGTTTGCGGCCACGCCACCCCCAGGGCAGGCTGCAAGCGACGGGCAGGACCTCCACGGGCCCCCTCCCACGACGGAGCCACCACCGACGCACCACAGAGAGAGGGGAAGGACGATGACGCGGAGAGGAAGGCCCGCGGCCGAAACGTCGGAACGCGGTGGAGAGGGAACGATGAAGCCGCCCAGCAGTCCGGGCGGGACAGCAGGCTGGGACTCGCCGGTGCCATCACGCTGTAGCGGGCAGCCCGCCTCATATCCATGAAAGAGGCCCCGGTGCCGCGAGAGCGGCACCGGGGCCTGACCGGCAGAGGCGGGACGACCGCCTCAGTAGGTGGTATCAGCGGCGCCCGCTGCCCTGGCAGTTCGGGCAGGTCTGCCACTCCACCGACTGGTACGGCTCACCGTCCGCACCGCAATGGTTGACGGTGACCATCACCTTGCCGTTGTTGCAACCACAGGGCTGGGCTGCCGACGCGTCTTCAGCACTCATGGTGCACTCCAATCGACGTGCCAGGCGGTGTCTCCGTCATGTGGGAGGGGGTCCGTGGTGGGCCCTGCCCGGCGCAGCCGATCCGCCCCAGGGGTGGCGTGGGGGCAAACACGCACTTGGTTTGCGGCCACCACACCCCTGGGGCAGGCTGCAAGCAGCGGGCAGGACCTCCACGGCCCCCTCCCTCAACGGAGGCAGCACCGACGCACCATCGACAAGAGGCACAGGATGAACGAGTAGAACGGCCAGCCAACGGCGACGCCGCACGTGTGTCAGTCGAGAAGCGGCCCGTTGCGCAACGACTGAAGCCTGGAACAGGTGAGATGACGCAGCGCTGCCCGTCGGCGAGCGGCCATAGGTCATGGCGAAGGCGCCCGGGTACCGCCGCTTGGGCGGTACCCGGGCCACTGGTGTGTGGGGCTAGTCCGACCGCTTGTGCGGACTCGGACACACCCACTTGAAGCCGAGGATCTTGATCTTCGTGCTGCCACAGATGCCGCAGGTAGGTGCCTTGCTCATGTCTGCCTCTTCCCTTCGTATAGGCCGGGAAGGTAGGAACCGCTCTGTCCGCGGTCCGAAGTGGTTTTCCCTGCCCGACGCGACCCGGCCGCACTGCGCTGGGGCGGGAGGCAACCGGGTGAGGAACGAGTCCGGTTGCCTCCCGTCTCGGCGCAGTGCAGCCTCAAAGCGTCGGGCAGGGAAAACCACCCGGAGCACAGGCACGGCGGTCCCAGAGATAGGCCGAAAACGGCGGGGCGGAAGGCGGCATTCCGCGCTCAGCAGACGGCCCCAGCCTCGAGCGAAGCCGGATCCGCAGATACGGCAGGACAGTCCGCCTAGCCCGCGCCATGCGGCGAACGAAGTACGCGCAGAAGGCCCGGTGCCCGTCGTAGTACAACAGCACCGAGGATCTCGGTCGCTCAACGCCTCATCGTGCAGCCAAGCATCGGAATGCGCTGTCTGCGCGCCCGAGTTCCCTTGCCTGATGCGAGCCGATCGCCTGAGGAGGAGAAGCTGCCGTACCGGAACAGGTGTACCGGATGCTCCCCGGCGGCGTGACGCGACGCCGAGTAGTCGGTTCACCGGTCTGCGTGGGTCGTGGAACGCCTTCAGGATCAGAGGAGGAAAGAGTGGGTCGACATGAGGACCGGCCTCCGCAACGGCGTCACTCGTCCGCACCGGCACAGGAAGAACGGCCCAGGCGCCCGAAGGCACCCGGGCCGACACCGACCGGTCAGGCAGTCGGCCGTTGCCCGCGGAACGGGGCAACGGCCGAACGCTCAGACCACCGGCTCCTCCACCGGAGCCTCCGCCATCGGATGGTCCTCCCGGATCTCCGGGGTGAGCGCACGCATCTCCTTGCGGAGCACCGTGCCCTGAGTCGCCAGGAAGTACAGGACCGCAGCCACGATCAGCGGCACGGTCAGTCCGAACCGGTCCACGAGCCCCCCCGCGAGGAGACCGCCGATGACGCCTCCCGCCCTGGCAGTCGAACCGCTGATCGCGGTGACCCGCATACGGAACTTCTCGGGCGGCCACTGGTAGACGATCCGCCCTACCACCGCGAAGGGAAACGCTCCGGCGAACCCGGCGGAGGCCCAGGAGACCACGACGACCCACGTCGGTGCGTTCAGAGCCAGTACGAGCGGCTGGGGAACGATCAGGAGATACCCCACGGACATAAGCACAGCGGGCCGCACCCGCTCGACCAGATACACGGCGGCGATGCTCCCTGCGAGCCCCGCGAACGCAGCCGCACTGAAGAGCAAAGCGATCACTGGTGCTTCCTTGCCGGTCTCGCGAGCCCACATGGGCAGGAACACACCGGCCATAGGCGCGACGAGGAACTCCATGGAGCACAGCATCAATTGCAGCCTGATCAGCACCCTCGCCCTGCGGAAGTAGCCGATCCCTTCACCGAGGCTCCGCCAGTACCCGAGCTTGCCCTCGCTCAGGTGCACCTTCGGCTCCATGCCGTGCGGCAACGCCAGACCGACGATCAAGGTATCCGCAGCGAACAGCGCAGCCGCCACTACCAGTGCGACCGCCGGCATCGGCACCAGAAACCCACCGAGCAGAGCCCCGAGCACCAGGCTCGCGGTCGTCGTCATCGTAGCCAGGCTGATGCCGCGTTTCGGCTCGACACCAACATGCCGCGCCGCCGCAGGAGCCAGTCCCTTCTTCGCCGCGAGAGCCGCACCGCTCGATGCACTCGAAACCGCCAGCAGCACCAGCAGCACCGGGAAGGACAGCGCGTTCATGGCGACGAGCGCGGCGATCGCTACGAACGCAAGCGTCTGAATCCCGGTGCCGATCCACGATGTCCGCCGCAGTCCGAAGCGGTCCACCACGGGCCCGGCCAAGAACCTCACCACGACGCCCGGAAACACCTCGGCGGCGAAGGCACTCCCCGCATGACTCCCACTACCGGTCGTGGAGACCACGAACCACGGCACGATGATCGTGAGCATCCAGTAGCCCATGCTCCCCGTGAGCGTCGAGGTGAGCACCCACGTCAGCGGAGCGAACTGCCGTGCCCGCGACCACCGCAAGGCCAAGTCCTTACGTGACATGACCATGACACCTCCTGTGTCAGAGGAGGCTCGGAACCCAGAAAACGGGTCCCGATGCCCCGCCGGGAACGTCCCGGCGGGGGGCCACGGACAGGTGCTGGAGGTACCGGGGTGCGGCGCAGCAAGCCCCGGTACCTCCAGCACCTGTCAAGCTCTCTTGCCGGGATGTTCTCGGCGGGGCATCGGGACCCCCACCCCAGCCGCCCACTCGGACTCGCAACCACAGACCTTGATCAATCCAGCAAGGGGCAGCCGTCGATACAGGACATGGACGAGTCCGCATAAGACGCAGCCGAGTTCTCCGACTCCGCCAACACGCGATGCTCAGGACAGCAGGGCACTCCCCCACGTCCGACCGGACAACCTCACATCCGAGCACCCGACCGCCTGCACGCTCACCCCCGGCTCCCGACCCGAGACGTCACAGGCACCCCTACCGCCGACGACTCACGCCGGCAGCAACCTCTCCAGCACGCCTCACAGACAGCCACGTCGACCAACCGACCCCGTCCAGCAGCAGCTGCGCAACACTCACGAGCACACTGGCGCCACGACAGACGACAGTCGACCGACCCGCACAGAGGACGTCCCCGCCGCCCCCTTTCCGCACCGCCCGCACTCGCGCATCGACACGCGAACGTACGAACACCGTCCGCCGCCGCTACCCCCTCGCCCGTCTCAGAAGCGCGATACCCCGCGGGTGGAGACACACAGGCGACCCCGGCGAACCACCGAGCCGTGAGACCGTTTGGGCGACCCGCGACCGCCACTCCCCCACTGGCCGTCACCTGCCGCGGCCTCCTCGGGGTTGTGGGCTGAGAAACGAGAAGCGTCCACCCACAGTCCGCGCGGACCGGGCCACGAAGGCGGGGTGCGGGCCCGGCCTCCTCACGCACGACGTACACGCCCAGGCCCCTGCCTCACGTCGAAACCGGACCGACGAGTCAGCCCAGCAGCACCCGAGCCCCTCACCCAAGCTCACACACAGGTGGGGCCTCGGCGCCACCCTGCGGCACCGAGGCCCCACCGATCAGTCAGCCGCCGCCCACCGAAGCGGGCAGCGGCCTCAGCCCGTGGGCTCCTTCACCAGGCCCGTCTCCGGGACCTTCGCAGACACCCCCGGGGGGAGCGCCCGGAAGCGCTTGGAGAGCACCGTGCTCTGCGTCACGGCCATGAACACCGCCGCGCAGGGAAGCAGCGCGCCCAGCCCGAAAGCGGTCACAGCCACCGGGAGAACGAGCGGCCCGAAGGCACTCCCCGACCTCTGGAAGGAGCCCATGACCGACATGGTGCGCGTCCGGAACTCCGCACTGGCCACCTGGTACTTCACCTTCTCCGCCTCCGCATAGGCGAAGGAGCCGCAGAAGCCGGCAGCGAACCAGATCGCCTTGACCCAGGACAGCGGCACGTCCACACCCAGCGCGACCGAGCCCAGCGCGATCATCTGCAGCGCGATCATGGGGTACGTCACCGAAACGATCAGCCAGGGGCGGACCTTATCGCCCACCCGGATCGCGACGAGGCTTCCCACGAAGCCTGCAACCGCTGCCAAGGTGACGATCACCGGGATCTCGCCAGCAGCGACGCCGACCTTATCGGCCCAGGCCGGCAGCATCACACCGTTCAGGGGAGCGTTCAGGAACTCGACGGTGAAGAGCATCACAGCCACCCTGGACAGCAGGTCGTGCTTGCGGACGTACTTCACACCCGCACCCTGGCTCTTCCAGTAGCCGGCCTCACCCGCCGCGCGTCCTGCCGGGGCAGGAGCCGGCGCCATCTCCCGCGGCATCGCCAGGATGAACAGTACGTTCGCCACGAACAGCGCCGCGGAGACCAGCAGAGCCACCATGGGCAACGACCCCAGGAACGAACCGAGCGACAGACCGGCCGCCTGGCCACCAATGAGCACCGCCGCGTTGAAGCTGACACCGACGCTCTCACGCACACCGACGTACGAAGCCGCCCGCGGAACCAGGTTGTCCTTGGCCAGGGTGCCCGCGCCTCCGACCCCGCCGAGCAGCGCGAGGAGAGCGAACAAGACCGGGAAGGACAGCGAGTCCGTCCAGAAGAGCACCGCGATCACAGCCACGACAACCGCCTCGATCGCGGCGGCCCACGCCCCGATCCGCCGCAGGCCCAATCGCTCCGCGTTCGGCCCCACCAGGAACCGGACCATGAACGCGAACCCCAGGATCGCGAAGATGACCGACCCCGCCTGGCTCATGCTGCCAGTAGTGGCGAACACGAAGAGGGGCATGCTCATGACCAACGCAAACTCAGCGAGGCCACCCGCCAACACGGCGCCCAGCGCCATACCGAAAGGCGTGAAGTGCCCTGCGTTCACAAGCCGCAGGCGCAAGCCGTTCCACGTAGACACGGCTGGTACCTCCCAACTCCATCAGGAGCGGGGACCTGCATCACAGGCCCCTGTGCTCCGCCGGGAGCGTCCCGGCATGGGAGGCCCGGACAGATGCCGGAGGTACCGGGGTGCGGCGCAGCAAGCCCCGGTGCCTCCGGGATCTGTCAAGCTCTCTTGCCGGGTCGCTTCAGGCGGGGCACCGGGGCCTGACGCGCCCACGGGATACATGGATCTGGGAGTTGCGGCAGCGGACCTTGATGGCCCGGGAAAGAAGCTGTCCCGGACATGAACCGGCTACGAACCGAGTTCAGGACAGACGAAATGACCTGCCCGCCGTCACGCCCCGACGACGGCTCAGGACCAGAGAAAGAACATCCCCGCAACCGACCGGACACGATCCCCCACGCCCCCGCGCACCTGCCCGATCACCACCTCACCGGCCCGGCCCGGCCCGGCCCACGACGTCACCGCGCCACCCTGGCCGCCGATGAACAACAGCAGCAGCCAGCAGCAGCACCCGCCGGGGGGCACACCCTCACACCACAGCCACCACAACCCGCGCCAAACCAACCCAGCGCTGACGGCACCCACACAGCACGGCACACTGCCGCACCCGCCACGTCCTCAACCCGACGCACACCGCAAGACCCAGCAGGCCATACGACGTCGGAACAGCGCGCACCCCGAACAGACCCGCCTCACGACTCCGCACCCCAACACGCGGCCCCACACAGCGCGTGACATCACCAGCCCCAGCCCAACCACTCCAGCCCAGCCCCGCCCCGCCTCAGCAACCCCGCGCGCCGACCTCCGGAGAGCCCCACACCCTCGCCGAGAAGAAGCACCCGCCCCACCCCGAGCGAAACGGGCTCAAGCGACGGCACCCGGACACGCGGAAGTACCGGAGCAGGACCGATCCGAACCCCGTCTCGCGCCGGCCAATAGCCGGCACACCGCACCCCGGTCAACCACCGTGCCGGACGGGAAGAACACACGAAAAGGCCCCGGTCCCCCACCGAAGTGGGAGACCGGGGCCTGCCGTCACTGGGAGGAGCACTCCCCGCGGGGCTCTACCAGGTCTCGTTGCCCTCGTAGATGCCTTCGAACACCACTCGCCTCACGTCGCCGAGTTCCAGCGGCTTCCGCAGGAGACGGCGCAGCCACACGGACGGCGTCACCTTCTTGAGGTGCCCCGGACCGATCTCGACCGAGACCCACCGGTACTCCTCGACGTCCCGCAGGACCTTGGCCCCCGGTGCGTACAGCTCCTGGGCGGCCTCCAGCTGCCCGGCAGGAACCTCGACGAACCACTTGTCCGAGCTCCGCTCCCACGGCCGCCGACCCTTGCGGGGAACCTCCACCTGCAGGGTGACCGCCCCCTGGCCCTCATCCGTGGCGACCTTGGCCACCAGGCCCTTGATCTCGAGGAAGTAGCAATCCAACATGACAGCTCCTTGGCTGTAGACAGCCGGGGAGCGCCCGTGCGGGCTGCCCTGGGCACTCTGCCCTTCCCGGCACGACGCCGTCCGCGTCGCGCCAGAGCCGGGGGCAACCGCTGCGAAGCGGTGGTTGCCCCCGGCTCTGGCGTGGGGCAGGCTCGTGTGCCGGGAAGGGCAAGTCCCAGAGCACCCCCTCTGGTGCCTCCGAATGCCTCAAAGCGCGACGCAGGCGAACCGGTCCGGACATCGGTCGGCCTGCGGACTGCCAAAGCAGAGGGGCGGGAGGACCTCAGCTCATGGACGGCATACCGAAGGCACGCCTACCGGCACGCGACGGGTGACGAAGACTCGAAGGCACGCCGACGAGGACAACCGGCACCAGCGACAGCACACGCTCTCCCGCAGACACGAGCAGGACAGCGCCCGGCCACCGCCATGCGGCACACCGAGCGCACAAAAAAGGCCCGGTGCCCGCCGGGGATCCGGCGGGCACCGGGCCTTCTCGCTCTCCCAGCACCCCCGGCACCCGCCGCAGTGACGCACGGGGACCGAGGGTCGCCGCCGCTCAGCTGCACCCCGTCGTGGAGCTGAGCGGCGATCGGGACGGGACTCAGTCGCAGTCGCCGTCGTGGAAGAGGAAACGGATGCCGCGCCAGCTCTTCTTGCCGGACTTCGACCCGCTCGCGCCCTTGGCGAAGGACATCTCACCGGACCCCGGCTGGGAGAGCGCCACGGTCTGCACCGAGGTAGTGCCGAGGCTGCTGTCGCTGCACTGGCCGTCGTTGCTGGCCTCGTACCGCCAGACCACGAGGACGATGACCAACGCCACCACGAGGACCACGATCACCGTCGTGGTCGAGATGCTGCCCTTACGCATGTTCCCTCCTCTGGAAGGGGACTCGCCGCCTGCTGCGGCGCGTGGTGGTCCCCTGTCCGACGCGGGCCGACCGCGCTGCGCTGGGGGTGGGTGGCAACCGGGCGAGGAGCGAGCCCGGTTGCCACCCACCCCGGGCGTAGTGCAGGCTCAACGCGGCGGACTGGGGGGCACCAGCCACGCCCGGGCCAGTCACGGCAAGGGGTATGGCCGAACGCCAGGGCCGGTGATACGAACGACGGTGCATCGCACCACGGAGTGCCAGCGCTGGACGGACCGCGTCTTCCTCCGCGTCCGAGCTGGACCGTGCGCAGTCCGGTGGTCTGACCCGACGGCTCCGGGAATACCCGACCCGACGTGAAAGCAACCGGCAACCGTCCCGCCCTCCCAGCACGACAAAGGCCCCGGCGCCGCCGTTCTCGGCGGCGCCGGGGCCTACGCACCGAACGTAAGGAGTCCCGTTAAGACATACGGCACACACCAACGAGCGTCGGCGCCCGCCGCTTTGCGGGGACGCCGACGCTCGTCAGTAACGGATCAACGGGGGGAGCTGCAATCGGCGCAGGAGTTCCCGTACGGACCTTCGACGACGGCAGTGCAGCCGCACACCTCGCACCCAGTGGCGCTCAGGGTCGCCAGCATCTGCACGAGCTCTCGCGCGACGTTCTCCATGACCTCGTTCCTCTCCGCCGGAGAGGGGAGGGCCGCTCCTTGCGGTCCAGTGGTGGCCCCTGCCCGGCGCAGCTGATCCGCCTTTGGGGTGGGGTGGGGGCAAACACGCTTCTCGTTTGCGGCCGCCCCACCCCAAAGGCAAGCTGCGAGCGGCGGGCAGGGGCCCCACCACCGGACCGTCAGCCCCACACACCGATGCCCCGGTACCGCCAGGTGCGGTACCGGGGCCATCAGTGCAGCTGCGCGAGTTCAGTCGCCCTGTTCCGAACCGGACTCGCCCTCGTCGTCGGGCCGGGGAGGCGCAGGCCGGGGCTCGTGACCGCCGGCATCCGTCCACATGCCGCCCTGCTTCGCCATGGTGTGCTCCAATCTCAGCGACGCCGGGCGATGTCTCCGTCGGAGGGGTTCCGTGGTGGGCCCCTGCCCGGCGCTGCCGATCCGCCCGTGGGGCGGCTGGGGCAAACACGCTTCTCGTTTGCGGCCGCCCGCCCCACGGGCAAGCTGCAAGCGGCGGGCCAGGGACCCCACGGCCCCTGGCGACGGAGACGCTGCCCTCCGCCGCCGAGAAGGAGCGGAAGCGTGACCTGCCGGATGCTGCCGAGGCCCGGGAGGCGTCCGAGAACATCCGGGTCACTCGCCCTTCACTGGTCGGCATCCCGCCCGGCGTCGGCAGGAGCGTTGAAGCGGCGCCCCCGGGCGCTCCAGCTTGGCCACGGACACGTCGCCCTCCGGGCCACAGGCCACGCGGTCTGCGAAGTACATGAACCGACCGCACAACAGCAGGCGGGCCGCACAGAAAAGGGCGGCCCCTCGGGAGAGGGGCCGCCCTTCAAGAAGAGCCGAAGGAGCAGCTCAACCGCTCGCCTCAGTCGGTCACTTCATCACGCCCTTGAGGACCGCGACATCCTCGGAGCCGGCCTGGTCCGGGGGCGAGATCCGGATGATCTTCTCAGCGTCCGGGAACCTATCGCCCCCGGGCTTCCTGCCGCCGGGGATCTTGTCGCCGCCCTCGACCTTGATGGAGTCGTCCACGCTCCAGTTCTCGCGCAGGAGCTGCTCGACCATCGGCAGGTCGAAGGTCTTGAAGGCGTACTCCCGGACGCGGCTGCGGTCTCCCGTCGGTGCCAGCACCTTCAAGAACGCGCCCTTCTTGTCCGAGTAGATGGAGAGAGCGGAGATGCGGCCCTCGGTGATGCTCTTGCGCGACATCGTGTTTCCTCCTGTGCGGTCGCCGGGAGGGATGGCCGCTGCTGCGGCCCGGGGCTCTGTGGTCCCCTTCCCGGTGATCGGCCGACAGCGCCGCGTCGGGGCGGGGGGTCAACCGAGTGTGTCTTTCGCTCGGTTGACCCCCCGTCGTGGCGTGGTGCAGGCTCAGGCACCGGGGAGGGGGACACAGAGCCCCGGGCCGCGACAACGGGCAGTCTCGGCCTGCACCGGAGGGACAGCGGCAGCGGTACCGCCCGCCCGGCCACCCATATCGACCCGGCGCTGACTGGCGCGCCCGTGGGTAGAAACCACCGAGTGCCCGATCTCGCGAAACCACCATGAGGGGCGCACGGCTGGCGGCGGGGTAAGCGGAAGCACGGACAGCACCGCCCTGGGGAGGACACCAGCCCGAGCACCCGCCAGATCCCTCACCCCCGACCCCGAAACATCCGCCGGTCAGGACCCGGGTTCCATGGCCGAACTCCCACCTCACCAGCCCAGCACACGCACCCGGCCCGCCCCCAAGGCGCCTCAAACATGACAAAGGCCCCGGCGCCGCCGAGAACGGCGGCGCCGGGGCCGACTTGTTCAAGGAGCCGGTGAGCCTCAGCAGGTCAGGGCTTCTGACCCCTCAGCGCCCGCAGGGCGTTCTTCTCCGACTTCCGGACGATCTTCTCCACCAGGTCCTCGATCCTGTCGACATCGTCCTTGGGCACCGGCTTCTTCGCGGGCTTCTCCGCCATGGCGATTCTCCTCTTGGGACAGTGCCGGGCTCCTGGCTGGCTCCGTCTTCGGAGGGGCTCCTCGGTGGGCCCTGCCCGGCGCCGTCTTTCAGGGCCGGGGGGCGGGGTGGGTGCAAGCCACTCCTTCCCGGCTTGCACCCACCCCGTCCTCCGGCCCATCTTTTGAGCGCCGGGTAGGGCCCACCGAGGAGCCCTTCGACGGAGTTCAGGCGCCCGACACCGGCACCGCAGAAGGAAGCGCGACAGGCGTGGCGGCACGACGAGCCGCTGCCCGCGCTGCCGAATCCGAGTTGCAGCGGCGTGGCCGGCCAGGAGCGGTGAATCCGCACGACAGGGAACGCTGACTCTGGTGGATGTTCCGGCCCCCCACTCGGCAACATAGGAGCCAACTCCCCATCGAACACCAGGACGTCAGCTCGATTCGCTGCCGGCCTGCACTTGCACCCGCTCCGACAGACAAGCCGCTCACGTCGGACACCCGTTCACGCCCGGTAGCCCTGGCCCGCCCCCTCCAGCGATGGCCACCTTGCCCCGAGCCCCACAGCCATCGACACCCGCATTACCGATAACCGAAGCCCTATTGCATAGCTCGCTCCCCTCTGTCTAACCTCCCATAGTCTCCTCCCAGTACTTTGCGGAGATGGGGACCGTGACAGCGGAAGGGGCGAGGGAGCACCCGGCTCCCTCGCCCCTTCGTCGTCGCTGCGAGATGCGCTACTGCGCGGACAAGCGCTCCACTCCCCCACGCGCGTAGCGGCCGAAGCGGCCGGGGGCCAGCCCGTTGCGTTCGGCGGTGACCTCGAACTTTCCGACCGGCCAGCCCAGCAGCTGCGCCGCCTCCGCGCTGCTGAGGCTCGTCTCGATCCAGGCGTGCCGGTCGGATATGGCCGCGGTGACAGCCGCCGGGTCGAGGACGTCCAGGTCCTCGATGGCGTACAGCGGCCACCCCCGGAAGTCACCGACCGGCGCCAGGGTGCCCTGCTCGGCCAGCAGTTGGACGTCGGACCGCTCCACCTCCTGGCCCGTGCGCTGGGCGAGGTGTTCCGCGGCTTTCTCGGAACCGAGGCCGGGGTGGTCGCCGACGGCGGCCCGGATCTCCTCGACGCGGTCGGGGAGGGTCTCGACCAGCTCCTTCGACCAGCGTTTCTGCTCGGTGTCGGGCTCCGGCACCAAGCCGCGCTCCCTGGCACGCTGCAGCTGCCAGGTCTTCAGGCCAAGGTGACGGCTGAGCTGTACCGGACCGAATGTCTCGCGTCGCTCTGCTCCGCGCGCACGGGGGGCAGCTGACCGGCTGCCGGCGTCGGCAGCGGCGGGGGCAGCGGGCTCCTGCGTCGGTTCAAGGGCGGCCACGATGTCGTCGACGTGGTCCGGGAGGGTCTTCGCGAGGGCGTAGGACCAGCGCTTGTCGTCGATGTCGGGAGGGGGGATGAGTCCCCGGTTCTGGGCACGGCGCAGCTGTGACTCCTCGATGCCCAGCCAGCGGGAGAGCTGTACGGGGCCGAAGTCGGCACGGTTCTGACTCACGGTGCTTCCCTCCGCTTGGCACGGGTACACGCGATGTGACGGCAGGCCGGTGGAGCGGGGCCCAGTTCAGTTTCTCGCGCGGCACTGACATTTAGCGTTGTCCTTGGCTCTTCTGGATCTTCGAGGGGCTGCGTAGGGTGCGTCGGGTCCGGTTCTTCCGGCACGGCTGGATCACTGACCGAAGCGTCTGCTTGCAGGCGACTTCTCAACGCTGATCGACGGCTGGACGAACCGCCCGACGCACGTGCGTCCCTGTTGGGAACCCGTGGCCGCGCCCGGCGTGGACCACTGCTACCGAATGTCCGGTCAGCACAACCCTGCGGAACACGCGCTCAGGGGCCGTGGCGGATGTCCCGGGCGGCAACAACACTGCGCCGAGACGGGATACAGCCGTTGAGAATCCACCTGGGCATCGATGTGGCCTGCCGGGCCTCACACCGTGCCACCTGCACCGACGCCACCGGAGAGGTCCTCATCTCCGGACGACGTTTCACCACCACCGCTGACGACCTCGAACGGTTATGGGCGACCCTGCCGGCCTCCGACGACATCATCGTGATCATGGAACCGACCCGTAACGCCCGGGTGCCGCTGGCAGCCTGGTTCCAGGACCGTGGCGCCACGGTCGTGCTGGTGCCTCCGGAGCAGTCCTCCGACCTGCGCGACTACTACAACAAGCACACCAAGAACGACCGCCTGGACTCCCGCGTCCTGGCCCGGCTGCCGCTCCTGCACCCCGAGGGCCTGCGGTCCCTGTCGGACACCGGCCCCGCACACCCCTTGCGCCGCGCCGTCCGCCGCCGCAGCTCGCTGGTCGAGCGCCGCACCGCATCCTTCTACCGGCTCGACGCCCTGCTGGAGCTGATGGGACCCGGCTGGGGCAATGCTCTGGGCTCAGGCGCCTACTGCAAGGCCGCCCTCGCGGTGCTCCAGCGCACCGGCGCCGACCCCCACGCCCTCCGCCGCCTGGGCCCCAAACGGCTGACGGCCCTGCTGATCCGCCACAGCCGCGGACAGTGGCGCGAGGACCGCGCCGAGAAGATCACCCAAGCGGCCCGCGAAACCCTCAAGCTCTGGCCCGCCGGCCTGCTCGACTACGCCGAACTGGCCGAGGACATCGCCGCTGAGGCCCAGCTCGCCGACCACCTGAACACGCAGATCACCATGCTGGAGGACCGGATCGCCGTCCTCTACGAAGAAGCCGACCCCGGCCGGATCATGGCCTCCGGGCCGGGCCTGGGCGTCATCACGGCAGCGGGCATCCTCGGACGCCTGGGAGACCCCAACCGGTTCACCAGCCTCGCGGCCATCCGCTCCTTCACCGGACTGGTGCCCCGAGTCAGCCAGTCCGGCCTGACCGGCCGCCACGGACCGCCCACCCGGGCCGGCGACCCGGGACTACGCGAAACCGCCTTCAAGGCCGCCGATCTGGCCCGCCACGTCGACCCCACCCTGGCCAGCCGCTACCACGACCTGGTGGTCGACAAAGGCAAGCACCACAACTCCGCCCTCTGCACGCTCGCCGCGATGCTGATCACACGACTCGCCGCATGCTGACGCAACGGCACCCTCTACGAACTCCGGGACACCGACGGCCGCGAGATCAGCGAAGCCGAAGGCCGCGCCATCTGCGCCACCCAACACAAGATCGACAAGACCGAGCGCGCCAAGACACTGACCCGCAGGCGCAGCCAACGCCTCAAAGACACCACGACGAGCCGACGCGATCAGGAGTCGCTCAGCGCTCCGGCAGCCGGCTCGTCTGCGAACCAGCCTACGAACGCCGCCCGAAGAACACCACAACGGGCTTGACGTCCGTTAGGAACTCAGCGGGGCAGGGCGCGCTGGTCAGTACCGGACGCCCGGGGGCTGATCGGGGGTGAACATCGGGATGAGGTCGGCGTGCAGTTGGGGCCAGCGCAGGTCCTTGGCGATCTTGGATGCGGGGACCCAGATCTGGGCGCCGTCGTGGTCCCGCCAGCTGGAGAGACTGAAGGAGTAGCCCCGGATGCCTCCGGAGACGGAGGGGTGGGCGCGCCATTCGACCCCGGCCTCGGTCAGGGCACGTTCGAAGGCGTTCCTGCCGAGGCCGCGGGCCGCGTCGCGCGCGGCCCGTATCCGGGCGCGCAGTTCCTCCCGCTCGGGGCGCGGCGCTCCCCTGCTTCGGCTTGCCGCTCTTTCCGGGCGGGTTACCTGGGGGGCGATGCGGTTGCTGCGTTCCTCGGCGTTGACCAGTTTCCAGATCCGCTCGATGTCGCGGACGACGGGCCAGGAGCGGTGGTAGTCGAAGGTGTCCCGTACCAGCAGGCCGGTCCAGTCCACTCGGCTGATGGTGAGGTGGATGTGGTCGTCGCCGTGCCGTACGGCGACCCAGGGGCAGTTGCCGTATCCCATCCGGGTGACGTAGCGCTCGGCGATCCGGGCCCAGGTCGTGTCCGGGAGGATCGGGTCGTCGGGGGCGGTGCGCAGGGCGCAGCGCCAGATGGGGCGGGTGATGTCGCCGCGGCGGGCGGTGTGGGCGTCGATGAGGTGTGCCAACTGGTCGACGGAGCCGGGGATGTTGCCCGTCACCAGTCGGGGGTTGACGTGTTCCTCGTCGCGGCCGGGGCCGAAGTCGTAGCGCAGGGCGCGGTCCGCGCGGCGGCCCTTGGTGATTTTGGCGATCACCGTTGCTGTCCGGCGGTGTTCTCGGGCGCCGCGGGCAGGCCGCGGACGTGGAGTGCGGCGTTGCCGAGCCGGGTGAGGGTGGCGTCGGCGGCGGCCGGCAGGGTGCCCTCTTCCCTGGCGAGGTGTATCAGGCCGCGCAGTTCCTCGGCAGCGTTGACGAGCTGCGCGTATGCGGTCTCGTTGATTTCGGGGACGCGGGGGATGTCGCCGGGGACACCGGGGTGCCCGTTGAGGGATTCTTCGACGACTGCCCGGACCCAGGCGCCGAGTTCTTTGCGTTCGGTCTGCTGGCGGGCTTTCTGCCAGCGTGCCAGTTCCTCGGCGTTCAGCCGCACGCTGACGCAGTGTGTGCGCTTGCTGTCCGCTCTCCCCCGCACCATGTCGCATCCCCCTCGGATCACTGGTCACAGACGTAACACGGCACCCACCGTAATGCGGTAGCTGGCGCTGTACGTGCGCGGGTGGTGTGTGACCGGGGCGTCCGGACCGATAGCTACAGCTGGGGTGTGCCAGGCCGGGGACGATGGACGCTCGGGGCCCCGGCCGTCAGCCGTACCGCCGGTTGGCCAGTTGCCGGAGTGGATGTGGGACCTCCTTCGACCGCCGGCGATGCTGTGGGGAAATCTTCTCTGCCCACGCCCTGGGTCTTTGCGCGTGCATGTGGTCAGATGGGCCGGACTGATGAAGGGGACCGTCTCGTTGAGGAACATACGCGACGGCTCTCGCAGTCTGGCGAGGTGCCCCTCAGGGGGCATGTGGAGCCCTCGGAGCGGGGGTTACCGTCATGGCGGGGATTCGGCCCTGCCACAGGCGAGCACCGGCACAACCGCAGCCAGGGCACGCAGAAAGTAACAGAAGCAATCACAGCGCGCCGGCAGAGGTGTGTCGTCCGTCCCGGAGAATCATCTTCTTTCCACACCTGTTCGGGCGTTCTCCGGGACAGAGGTGACGCCACAGCTCTCGGGACCGCTCGCGCTGCAGTTCAGCACAAGGAGAAAGTGCCATGGCCGCCGCTTCGCCCAACGGCCGGGGAGCTGCCGCAACGCACCACCCGGCGGCAGCTGCCGCGTCGGTGTCCGCCCGCCAGGGGCAGACGGACACCGACGCCCTCACCCTCGCCCCTACGTGCGCGGCCGCCTTTCGTGACAAACGGCTGAGTTTGATGGCCATGGGCCTTCTCGGGTTGCTCGCCACGCACGAGGCGGACTCCGGTGACAGTGACATGGCAGAAGCCATCGCGGAGTACGCCACTGACAGCGTTCCCGCAATCAGGACGGCTCTTGGGGAGCTGGAGGAGTTCGGCTACCTGGTGCGTGACCGGTCCGAGGGTCCGGATGGGATGCGAGGTCCGGGCTCATACCGGCTCGCGGGGGAGATCGCGCCGCCGCGGATGAAGGCGACGGAGGCACAGGAGGACGCGCCCCGGGCTTTCGACGGCGCTGCTGAAGAGCGTGTGCCTCGTGCGGGCAGCGGCGTGCGGGCGAAGACAAGTGGCTGTGAACCGGTTGACGGTGCGGCGCATGAAGGCCTGGCCTCGGGTGGATCGTTTCTGGTGAGCAGCCGGGTGCAGGGAGTGCTGCTGGCGTTTCCAGATGCTCTCCGGGAAGCGCTGCGAACCACTGCGCGCACGGACCGCCCGCGTGTTCTGGTCACCGCCATCGAGCGGGAGTTGCGTATCGCAAGCCCGAACCGGCTGGCCGACCGGATTCGACGTCGATGGGTCACCCGAGGGTACGGGCGGCTGCTGGCTGTGGGCGCGCTCAAGAGGCCGGTGGGAGCGGCAGTGGCCATGGTCAGGTCGGGTCCCTGCCCGGATCCGCGGTGCGAGGACGGCCAGCTGGAGGAGGGGACGCCCTGCCGGGCCTGTGCGGAGCGCGAGAAGGACAGGCGAAGCGAACTGGCCGGCCATAGGGGGACGATGCGCCAAGCCGTCCCGGCGTCCTGTTCCTACTGTGGCGCCGGAGTGAGTTCGGATGGGGAATCTTGCGATGCCTGCGTATCGGGGACGGAAGCGGTCGCCGAGGAAGTCGCCGAGCTGGTCGAGGAGGCGGTGCGGGGCTGGGCTGCGACGGCCAGCGTCTCGGTGGCGGAGGCGCGGGAGGCGGTAGAGCGTGCGGTGAGTCGCGCCCGCACGGACGCTACTGAGGCCGGGGCCTCCCCCGCCGGCCAGGCGCTGGCCGCGCGCCTGGCCGCACTTGAGGAGATCCGGCGCATCCGGACGGCGGGCGATGAGACGGGGGGCGGATCTCAAGCTGGTCTGGGTGCAGTCACAGGTCGCCGGAGCCACTCGGGTGCGGGTTCGGATCGGCCCAATGTTGCGCGAGGGCCGGATGCATGTGCAGGTGCTGACAGTTCGGGTTGTCCTGAGGGGCGGGCTGCTGTCGGAAGCACAGGTTTGTGCGTGCGCTGTCGCAGGAGAGTGGTGGAGTCACAGGCGCGGGGCGATGTGGGAGGAACTTCATGAGTCATCCGGGGCAACTGACGTCCGGTTGCCGAGTTCCTCGCCCTTACACCGCCAGGAGCAGCGCTTCCTTGACTGCGAATCCTTGGTTCGAGGGCGAACTCAGTGCGCTCATGGGAGGCAGGGGTTTTTCAATCGCGGCGAAGCCGCCAGCGGGCGGGAGAAGAGACGGCTGCAGATGTCCACGTGCGTCAGGCGGGGTTCGCGGCGAAGCCGCCTGCAGCGGGCAGTCCCGTGTGCGTGCACGGCTGGCAGAAGGAGTTCCGGTACTCCCCTGCACCTGCAGGTCGCCTGCGGGGCGCGCCTCTGTGCTTTTAGAGGCGACGAGCGTTATCGCAGGTCAGAGCGTTGTTGAATAGCCTCTTTCCGTGTTTCGAATGACGTTTTCGGAAGTTGGAGTTGCCTATAGGCAATCCATGTTCGATTCCAGATCGCCGTCGTGAGAAGCTGTGACGCGGCAGTGATGTGCCTATAGGCAACTGCTCAGTAGCATCTTCGTATTCGTATTGCCTATGGGCAAGATCGCAGGTGAGAGGAGGGGTATGGGGCAGTCGAGCGCAGTCCGGCGGCTACCGGCGGTCAACCGCGGGACGGGCGAGATCGTGCAGCTTGAGTTGCTGGGCCGCGAATCGTTCCAGCAGGAAGAGGTGCGGGAGAGGCCGGTACTGCCAGGAGTCCGATACGACTGGCAGCCCCACGCGGGACGCCACGTGAACGTTGCCAAGTCCTTGATGAGAAAGGTCTGGCACAAGGACAGCGGTTACCGTCAGAACGACCGGGACATCTTCGGGTTCTACGTGGCGCACTCGCCCGAGCGTGCCGAGCCGCTGCGCATGACCTTCAAGGAGATCGCGCAGACTCTCGGCATCCGGCCCGATACCGTGGCACGGTCGGTGGGCAAGCTCCACGCTGGCGGGCTGTTGTTGGAAGCCGAAAAGGTGGGCCGGATGAAGTTCTACCGAATCAACCCCCGCGCTGCGTACGACGGTTCGGCATCCGACCAGACACGAGCCGTCCGGGACGCCCGGTACCCGGTGGTTCCCGCTCCGAAGGCCCCACCAGGACCCCGGAAGAAGGAGGCCATGTGACCTTTCCCGCGACACCGCAGTCCGAGCTGCCCTTTACTCCTGAGCTGATGCACACGCTGCTACTGGCCACCTGCGAGGCTCCCGGAGCCGACTTCCGGGTACTGAGCTACTACGCGACGGCGGTGCCGCTCGGCGAGACGGTGCGCAAGACCGCCAAGGAGATCGCGCAGGCCATCCAGCTGAGCCCGCCCAACACAGGGAAGAGCATCCGCCGGTTGGTCGAGGGCGGCTGGCTGCAGGTCTCCTACCGCATGGGCCGGGTGACCTTCTACCGAGTCGGGCCGCGCGTGACCGCTCTGGCCGCTGAGTCGGCCGAGAGCGACTCTTGTGCTGTCGCCAGCGTCAGCTATCTGCCGAGCGCATTCGGGGCGGAGGAACAGTGACGCCACCCTCTTCGACCGTGGGCCTCTGATTCCTCTCCGGAAAAGCGGGTGGGCCGAACAACAGCTCAGCCCACCCGCACAGGAGTTCACTGGCCGAGCGCGGCGTACCGGCGCCGGAAGTCGGTGAGGTATCCCGCCAAGTCGTTCTGCTCCAGTCGCTCACCACCACGTCCACCCTTGGGCTGGATGGCGTGCTCGGCACACAACTCCTCCAACTCTCGCAATGACGGTTCCACACCGCCGTTGTCCTCGAGTCGCTGCGCCCACACCCGGTAGACGCGCCAGCCCATCCGGTATCGGCGCAGCGTGCTGGGACTGATCTGACCGCCGCTTCGCCCCGCCATACCCCTGACCCAGAGGTGGTCGGACAGGTCCTGTATGGCCGGTTCGGTTCCCAGCTTGTCGGTGAGTTCGGCCCACGCCTGGTAGTAACGGTCCACCAGAGTCGGGCTCCTGCGTCCCTCCCTCACTGGGCTCCCCTCCCCCGCCGGGCTCCCCTGCTGCGCCACCCCGTGTGTTTCCGGCCGGCTGCCGCCTGCGGCGACGTCCTGGCTTTTCGACACCGTTCCGGGGTGTTGCTGAGCCTCCGCAGGGCCCTCTGCCTTGACGTGGTGGCTCCCGTGCGGGCTCTCCCCCGACGCCCGTCCGGGTATCGCGTCGTCGCTGGATGGATCGGCTTCCTCGGGTTCTGGCTGCCGCTGAGGGAGGAACTCCTGCTGTGCGGCAGCCGTGGGCTGGGGATCACGGTCCTTGTGCCGTACCGGAGCTGTCCCGCCCGGCTGGGACGAGTTGCTCTCCCCCATCGGAGCGCCTGGGCTCGCGGCGCGGTTCGGTACCTGCGGCTCTGGGAGCCGGTCGTCCGCAGCAGGAACGGGCTGCGGGCTCCGGGAAAGGGCAGGGTTCGGCTCCACCCGCGTCGAGATGCCTGCCGGAGGGCGCTCGTCGAGCAGCGCCGAAACGTCGTTGTGCAGCTCAGCCGAGGGCACCGTCGTGGCCAGGGGTACTCCGTAGCGGGTCAGTTTGAGGGGTACCAACGCCTCGATGGGTGCTTTGCGGCGCCAGGAGCGGCCGTAGCGGGTGCGCAGCCGGGTCTCGTAGACGAGCCGGTCCTGTTCCATGCGGATCACCTCGTCGTAGCGGCGCAGCTCCCACAGCTTCATCCGCCGCCACATCCGGAAAGTGGAGGGGAAGGCCAGCAGCCAGCGGGAGAGCCGCACCCCCTCCATATGCTTGTCGGCGCTGATCTCGGCCATCCGCCCCGCGGCGTGCCGGGCGGCTTCCACCGTGACGACGAAGAGTACGGGGATGACCGCGTGCATCCCCACGCCGAGTGGGTCGGGCCAGGCGGCAGCGCCGTTGAAGGCGATGGTGGCGGCCGTCAGCAGCCAGGCGGTCTGGCGCAGCAGCGGGAAGGGGATGCGGATCCAGGTCAGCAGCAGGTCCAGCGCGAGCAGCACGACGATGCCCGCGTCCACCCCGATCGGGAAGTACGGCGCGAACGCGCCGAAACCTTTCCGCTCGGCCAGGTCACGCACCGCCGTATAGGAGCCCGCGAAGCCGATCGCCGCGATCACCACGGCACCCGCGACCACGACGGTGACAAGGATGCGCTGCAGCCTTGCCGCCCCCGCTGCGCTCCGCATCCTGGTGCCCCCCTGCTTGATCCTGAGGGGCAGTCTCTCACCGGCGGGTGCGACCAGCTCCGGCTGCCCGATGCGGGCCGGCGCCTCTCGCACGCTCGGACCACCGCTACGGCCAAAGGCTGGCTTTACCGCGGTAAAGCCAGCAAGAACACTCCGGCAGGAATCTTCCTAACGTGTCGTCGCTTCCTTCAGCTTCTGACGTTAGTAAGGTACCTTCCATGAGTTCTCCAGCCTCCGGCGACCGCGAGAAGGTCGTCTCCAAGCTGCCGGGATGGCTCCGGCAGAACCTCAAAGTGAGAGCGGCTCAGCACGGAGTCGAGATCCAGAGCGCAGTCGAGCAGGGCCTCGACGCATGGCTCGCGTTGGCCGCCACACCCAGCACCGTCGACACAGTCGGCGCCGACTCCTTCTCCACCTTCCTTCCCGCCGGCCAGTGGGACCGCTTCCGGCACGCAGCAGGCGACCGGAAGATCTCTCTCACCCAGGGCCTGGCCCAGTCCATCGAGTTGTGGCTCGAGAAGAACCCCGCACCCACCGTGCCGCCCGCGAAGTATCCGCGGCGCCGCATCATCTGCAACCAGAAGGGCGGGGTGGGCAAGACAGCGGTCACTGCCGGCCTCGGAGCGGCACTGGCCGAGGAGTCCGAGGCACTGCATCCCGTACGCATCTCCCGGCACTTCAGGGCCCGGTTGGAAGCCGCCGCACAGGACGACCCGCTGGAGGTGGAGAATCTTCCCGGCCTGGGCCGTCGCACGCTGCTGGTCGACTTCGACCCCCAGCGGCACCTGACCACTCAGCTGGGACGGGAAGAGATTCCCATGGACTCGTCCGTCGACAGCCTCAGCAAGCACATGACGGGCGAGGCCAAGGGAGACATCCACGATCTGGTGGTGCCGATCGGTGACGACCGCTACGGCGGCCGCCTGGACCTTCTGCCGGGCTGTCAGGACGGCTTCCTCCTCGATGTGGCCCTCTCCAAGGTCCGTTTCAGGGAAGCGGCGCTCGAACGTGCGCTGGCTCCGCTGGAAGCCTCCTACGACGAGATCATCGTCGACTGCCCACCGAGCCTGGGCCTGAGCATGGACACCGCCATCTACTACGGTCGGCGCCGCGAGGACGAGCCCGCCGGAAGCTCCGGCCCGATCATCGTGGTCCAGGCCGAGGACAGCAGCGCCGATGCGTACGACCTCCTCGTCACCCAGATCGAGGATCTGCGCAACGACATGGGCGTGGAGGTCGACTATCTCGGCATCGTGGTGAACCTCTACGATCCACGCCGCGGGTTCATCGCCACCTCGTCCCTGGAAGCGTGGATAGAGATCAAGGATCCGAAGGTGGTCGCTGTCATCGGCGACCTGACAGACCAGCGCAAGGCGGTACGGCTCAAGCAGCCGTTGCTGTCGTTCGCCCCGCGCGGCGAGCAGGCGGCCACCATGCGCGCACTGGCCAGGGAGATCTCATGAGCGGCCGCGTCGCAGACCAACTCGGAACGGGAGCCTCCTTCGGCCGGACCCGGGGCGGGGTCAGCGCCCGCCGCCAGGCCGTCGCCGCCACGACCGGCGCTCCGACCACCGGTGCCCCCGACAGCAGACTGCGGACTCTTCCGCTCACGCAGTTGGTGCCCACCCGTTTCAACCCGCGCCGGAACTTCGGCTCGGAAGAGAACCTGCTCGAGTTCGGAAAGCGGCTCAAGGCCAAGCAACTGCAGCCGGCCGTCGCCGTCACGCAAGAGGCATACCTCGCGTTGTGGCCGGACGAGGCCGACGCGGTGGGCGAAGCCGCTTACGTCATCGCCAACGGGGAGCGGCGCTACCGGGCGAGCCTGGCGATCGGTCTGCCCACCCTGGAGGTGGTCATCGATGACGAGGTGGCCCACTCCCGCGCTGACTTCCTGAACGCCATCCTCTCGGAGAACAACGACCGCGAGGACCTCGATCCCATCGAGCGGGCGCTGGGTCTTCAGACGATGGTCGACGAACTCGGCGGGAAGACCAAAGTCGCCGAGTACTACGAGAAGTCCGCGGGCTGGGTGACACAGCAGCTCTACTTGCTGGATCTGGCCCCCGAGCTGCAGGAGCTGGTGAGCTCGGGTGAGCTGCCGGTCCGCGAGACCCGGGCCCTGGTGAAGTTGCCCCCGGCCGAGCAGGCGACGGCCTGGAAGACGCGCGCGGCGAAGCGTGAGGAGGAGAAGGCACAGCCCAAGCCACGGCGCGAGAAGCGTCCGGCCGAGGCGGACGTCGAGCTCGACGGCATCCAGCAGCGGGACAGCTTTACCGCGGTAAAGGAGCAGACGGCCGGCAGTGGATCCGCAGAGCCCGCCGTTGCCTTTACCGCGGTAAAGGCCGACGAGGAGGCGAAGGGAGAAGCCCCGGGGCCGATGGCTCCGCTTCCCGACCAGCGACCGGCCCCCGCCGCTGCCGAAAGGGAGGTCCCCTGGGCCGACCCGGAGGCCCTGTGCGGACTGTTGGTGCAGCAGATGACACGCGCGGACCGGGTCGCACTGACCAGAATGCTGATCGACGTGAACACGAGCGACACGGGGGCGGGCACGGGTTTGTCATAGCTTCTGGACCCGCCAACATCAGCCCCGGAATCTGACAGCCCTCGGCCTCCGCAGGGGAAAACGCTCGTGCAGAAATGGCCCGGCCTCCTCGTCAGTGACGTAGGTGGGCCGGGCCTTACGATGCCGTCAGAAGCCGTGGTCGCTCTCGCCGACAGCGGCCACTCGCCGCCCGCGCGGCTTCGAACCCAGCTCCAGAGCGCCGCATGATGGAGTTCCTGATCGCCTGGGGGGGGGACCGGCGCATTCGTGTCGACTTTCGTGAGGAAGCCCGAGGCCGGGCCGAAGCACTGCCCCGACAACCAGCAGGACACGGCGGCAGAGGCCTCCGAGCAGCCGATCAGAGCGTTGGTCAGCGGTATCGCAGCAGACGGAATCCGCAGGCGCCCAATGCGTTCAGGTCCGTCACCGGATCCGATGAGCTGTCGACGAGTGCCGTGCGTCCCTCCGCTGTCCGAAGGGCGTTCAGCAGCAGCCCCACGCTCTCCCGGCCTCGCGCATCGAGGCGGCGGACCCAGACGAGTGCGCGGGCACCGGGAGGCAGAGTGGCCAACTCGTCCAGCACGGCCGGCAGCTCGCTGTGCGTGGACACCGAGCGCAGTTCGCCGAGCTGCTCCAGTGTGGAGGGTAGCCAGGCAGCGGTGGTGGTCGGGCTCTGGGGCACCGGCAGACTGTCCTCACCCGGTTCGGCTCCCCGGTCCCAGGCGTCGAACCATGACCACGGGTTGGCGTTCGGAAGGCTGAAGGGAGGCGATCCGTCCTTGGGTACGACGAGCGCGGCGTCGAGCATGCCCCGTCTCCAGTCGCCGCCGTCCAGGAACGCCGTCGTGTTGCAGGCGAACAGCCAGCCGCGCCGCTGTTCGTCGTCGGGGGACGGCTCGACGAGCTCCACCGGTTCCTCGTAAGTGTGCGTCAGCCACGTCTCGGCCTTGACCACGGCTGTGGTGAAGCTGTCGGCGAAACGCTGCCACGGGGGCGTGGGAGGGGCGGGAGGAGCGCCCAGTGAGGGGCGTCGACGGGCGTACTTCAGGACTCGTACGCCAGTTGTCTCCAGATGTGCGAGTCCGCCGGTCATGCCGTCGAGGAAGACGACCTTCCCGCCGTCGTTGTGGACATGCACAAGGTGCCCGGATACTTCGACTCCGGCCACCTGTCGCCGAATCCACACCACCCCGCGGGTGCCCGGTCCCGACTCCTGCGTAGCGCGGATGACTTCGTCCCAATCGCCGCAGGTCAACCGGTCGGCGCCGGGAAAGTACCGGCGAAGCAGAAGGTCCCACCACCCCGGCGCCTCGTGCGCGGGAGACCAGGGCAGCGGCACAGCTGGGGTGCCGGCGAGGCCGCACTCCACGGCGACGACACAGCCCCGTGCGTTGAGTCGACGCGCCTGGTCCTGGACCGGATGCGGCTTACGCGTCCGGGCGAACTCGGCCAGGTCGCCCCACAGGTCATGCGATGCGGGGTGGAAGGGGCTGCCACCGTTCTTGGGCACGACGACCGAGGCGGCCAGCATCGGCCGACCGGGATAGCCGGGCTGCGGCACGGCCCGACAGGCGAAGAGCCAGCTCGCGTCGTCCTCTGCGACTGGTTCGTCGGCCCGCAGCTTGACCAGATCCCTGTAGGTGGCATGCAGCCAGTCGACAGCGGCTTGTCGGGCACCGTTCTGGTCCACGTGACTGTCCCGGCCCGCCGCTCAGGCGCCTGTCGGTGGCTGAGCGGGATCGAGATTCCGGACGTACTCGGCCACTGGCAGGTGTGTCGGCGGCAGGTGGGGTGCGGCCCCGTCCTTGGGCACGACGACGACACGGACGAACGGAGCCTGCGTCTCGTCCCCCGTCTCCAGATGCTCCTGGGAGTCGAACCGAATCGCCCAGGCCCTTTCGTACTCGCGCGACAGTTCCGGTTGCAGGACCAGGGTGAACCGGTCCTCGTACGGCGAAGTGCGGAGAAAGGCGCGAGCAGCCTCGAGAGCGGCGTCGTGGGAGATCATCACGTGCTTCCGGGTGGGGCGAACGGGGTGGCGATTGAAGAGGGGGCCACGGTCAGGAACCGCGTCAACTTCTGTAGGGCATGTATCCGATGCGTATCACGTCCTGTTCGAGTCTGGCGAGTGTCCCGGTCTGGCCGTCGAGGAACGTCACACCATGCGGCGTGTTGATGACATTGAACAAGTGGCCGGTGCCGTCATCGCGGCGGATGCTCACGGCACCGCGTGCGTCGGGTCCGCGCTGTTCTATGTCCCGGATGATGTCGTCGTAGCTGTTCATGTAGTACTTGAAGCCGTCCGGGTGCCCGCTGCGCAATGCGGAGTTGGGCATATCGCCCCCTCCGTGCAGGGGAGCTGCGGACACCTCGTCGCCGTCCAGCCGTCGGTCGACCGTGACCACGTTGTTGGGGCAGTTGTGGGTGTAGCCGGGCTCCCACCGGTTGTTCAGGTCCCGCATCCACGGGAATTGGTCGTCCAGGAAGTCCTGAGCCCTGGTCGGATCCACCGAATCGTAGTGAAGGGCCCTCTCTTGGACCCGTTCCGTGGACTGCGCCAGGTCGCTCCAGTCCCGGCCCGCCCCGGGAGCTTCCCTGGCTCCGGCACGCGCGGCAGTCTCGGCGCCCTCAGCGCCCGCGGGAGCTCCGTAGCGAGCAGCTGCTGCTCCTTCCTTGGCGGCGACTCGCACTCCGGTGCGAGCGGCGCCGAGCCCCTTGGTACCGAGCAGTTCCGGGATGAGACGCCCCACCCCCTCACTGGGGTCCTTCTTGAAGCTCTCCACCAGCGCCTGTGGAATACGCTCCGGGTGAGCGGCCGTGGAGACCAGACCGGCGAGGGTTGTGTTCACGTTCTGGGCGTAGGCCGCCGGATGCGTCAGGTTGTACACGTCCAGCGGGTTGAGACCGCGGGCGAAATTGACGAGGCCGGCGCCGCCTTTGATGACCCCACCCGCGACATGGGTGAGTTCGATGGCCCCCGCCTGCATACCGTCCAGATAGGTGGCGGTGGCTCTGCTCAGTGGAGGCGGCTCCTTCGGCGCATGGGCGAGTGCGCCGCGCACCGACTTCGCTGCGACGCGGGCCGCCTCGTTGCGCTGGTGACGCGCCTCTCCCAGGATCTCCTCAGCCGTCTCCCGGTGGGTGTCCCCCGGGTCCTTGTCGGGCGGCGGATCCTCGTTCCGGGCCTTCTTCGACGCCGCCTCCCCCTTCTTGTACTCCGATACTGCGCGCTTGGCCTCACGCTGCGCCCAGCCGACGGTGTCTGCGAACGATTCCAGGGCAGCTGCGGCCTTCTCGCAGGCGTCGCTCGCGCGCATCCATTTCACCGGGTGCATGGGGAAGCTCTCCCGGAACGCCTTGGCGGCCTCCCCCTTCCAGTGAGAGGAGTCCAGCTTGCGCATGCCCTTGCCGACAAGCTCGAACGCCTTCTGGAAGTCCCGCAGATGCTTCGCCGAGGACCGGATGTCGGAAGGTGAGCCGTGTACCAGCTCGTTCGGCTCCTCTGTCTGCCCGAGTTGCTGCTCATCGACCGTCGCGCCCAGCGAGGCGGCCGTGTCATCGCCCCAGTCTTCGACCGTGTCGGCCGCGCCCTCCGCGCCGACAGCGTCCAAGGCGCGCCCGGTGTGATTCGTCCCCCAGTCGACGACCTCGCCGAGGCCGCGCTTCCCCTTCTCCCACCCGTCCTCGAGGGCGCCGAGACCGTCGTTGGCGAGGGACTTCCCACCATCGACGATGTCGCTGAAGGTGTCGGTGATCCCCATCAGTCCGAGCCTGCCGATGATGGCTTGTCCGGCCCGGCCGACTGCTGCTGAAGAGCTTGCTCCCCGGGCGGGGGGCCGATCGTCTCCCGCAGTTTGTCGTTCACGTCGTCCCGCAGCCCCGCCGCATTAACGATCTCCGTCGCGGGCGAGGCAGTCGCAGTGCTGGCGTCCCAGGCCGCGGTCTTCCACGCCTGGACGCTTGTCTCGTGCGCCTTCTGGAAAGACTCGGAGCTGTAGTCGGCGTCGCGGATCTGTGTGTAGGCGTTGTTGGACAGCACCGCACCCCAGTCCTTGCCGGTGATCTCTTCCTCGGTGGCGTAGGGATTGCCCATCCCGGCGTTCACGGCGATCTTGAGGGCGCCCTGGACGTACTGGTCCTGTTGGTGCAGCGTCCCCGCGGAGAGGCCGACGTTCTCGGCGAAGTCGTTCCCTTCCTGTACCAGGGCGCGTACGCCCCATTCCCAACGGTCGCAGAAGTCGCCGAAAGCCGAGGTCAGTCCGCCGTGTCCCAACTGGACACCGTTCAGCGCGACCTCGGAGAAGCCCCTGCCCACCCCGGCCTCCCCGACCATGCCGAGTTCCTCCAACTCGCCGAGGGCGTCGTTGATCCCCTTGGTGATGAGATCGAGCGCAGGCTTCGGCGCCGCCAGTTCCGGTTCCTTGCCGCTCATGCCCTCATCCCTCGAGATTCGTTCCCCTCTGCGCGGAGGCGCTGCTCGACCGTCGCCTGCTCCGGTACGACACCCGACACCGGTGGCAGCAGTGAGCCCTCCTCGCTCCCGGCATCCAGCGCGACGCCGCACGGGCCGGGTACGGCGGGTGCGATGTTGTCCAGCAGCCGCGCGCCGAGAACAGCCCGATAGCCGCGCTCCCCGTGCAGCTGCTGCATCAGGAGAAAGCCGGACAGGGTCCCCTCGTCGGAGAAGGCCATGATCCAGCGGATTCCGCCCAGCCGAATCGAGAACAGCCCTCCGTTGTCGTCGAAGGGCACCAGCACCACGGCCGCTCGGAACTCAGCGAGGAAGTCCTGGAAACGTCGACGAGACATTGTGGATGCCTCGGCAGCCCGTTGCTCGGAAGCCACCAAGTCCGCCAGTCGCACCATGCGCCTCTCCTGAACCTCCGAGCCTCTCGACGGACGCTTGCATCCTGACACCCGCCGCGCAGGGGAGACAACAATTTCCCTGCTCAGGCCTCTACAGGGAGCAGCCCCGTGACAAAGCGCGCGCAGCCCTGTGACATCACCAGGCTCGTCCTCACAATCCAGCTGACGGATCTTTTCGGGGGGTGTGATCGGGAAGCCTCGCATCAGCCCCGCGAAGCCGACAGTTGCGGCCGTGCAGGGCCTCATCTGCTGGAACACGAACGGATGCTCAATTCCTCGAACGCCCGTCCGAGTGGTCCTGGCGAGCAGTGTCATGTGTCCACGTGGACAGGAGCCCGTATCTATGGAACTCAAGACGATCGCGCCAGGGCAACGTGGCCACGCACGCGCTCTGTTGGTTCACCGCCCCCGAGCCGAGAAGTCGACCGGATCATAATGTCTCATGCGTGCACCTACGAAGTATCTACCACGATAGGATGGCGCCCTGAGCGAGGAGGCTTTGATGGATGCGACGCTCTCGCAGGCGCGCGAGCAGTGGAGCGAGGTGGTCGAGCGCCTCCAGCAGGGCGAGGAGGTCGTGCTGGTCAACTCCAAGAGCGGGCAGGCCGCTGTGCTGCGCCCTCCGGAGAGGCAGGACCCGTCCGGTCCGAGGTGGTCGAGTTCGAAAGCGCGGCAGGAGCTGGGCAACCTGGTCGCTGCCGCCCAGGACGGGGTGCAGGTGCTGACGGTGGGCGGACAGCCGACCGCCACGGCCTCCCGGTGCACCGCGCCTCCCACCGGGCACCACAAGCCCGACTCCACGGGGGGTGTGACCGGGCTCGGTGACCTCCTGGACGTCCTGCTGGAAGCCGGCCCGGAGACGGCCGGCCTCTCCACCGGCGTCCCGGCACTGGACCGGGTCGCGGGCGGCCTGGCACGGGGGAGCCTCACCCTGATCGCCGCACCGCCGAACGCGGGCGGCAGCCTCCTGCCGCTCCAGGCGGCACGCACGGCCGCCTTCGACCCCGAGCAGCCCGTGCCGGTGCTCTACGCCCTCTCCGGCGTGCCGCTCCAGGTCGCCGCCCGTCGTCTCATCTCGGCCGAAGCCTCCGTGCCCTACGCGCAGTTCGCCGCGGGCGCTCTCACTCCGGAACAGCGGCAGGCGGTGGCCGGCGCGGAGGGGCGGTTGCGGAGCGCCCCGTTGTCGTTCACCCGGCCCGAGCCGACCGCGCAGACGATCGCCGAGGAGGCGTCCCGGATCGAAGGTTTGGGGCTGGTGGTGGTCGACCGCCTTCAGCGCACCCGCGTGGACAACACCCCGCTCTCGGGCCGCACCCTGCCGGCCGCGGTGAAAACCCTGGCACGCCTGGCCGCCGACCGGCAGCTGGCCGTGGTGGCCCTGCTGGACACCGACGACACCCCCCTGGTGGAGCAGCTGGTAGCGGACCGCGTCCTCCACCTCACGCGCCCGGGCGACGGCCCGACGGCCCGGATCACGGTCACGGCCCGCGATCTGGGCACGCTCTCGGCGGTCGAGGTGGCGCTGGACATGACCCACCTGCGCCTGCTCGATCACGCCCCGGCTCCCGCGCCGCAGGCGCCGGTCGCCTCTCGCACGGCGGCCCCTGCGGCAGGCGCCGCTGCCAGGGAGGCGGCCGTCCCGCCTCCGGCGCGCCGCCCGGCGGCCGGACCCCCTCGCCGGGCCGACAACAGCCCGTCCCCGACCGCGGGCAGCAGGACGTCGACGGTGGCGAAGTCCAGCGGCACGGTGGCCGAACTGGTCGAGCGGATCGAGGGCAGGGTCCGGGCCGTGCTCACGAAGGCCGGGGGAGAGGTGACCGAGGCGGTCGCGCAGTTGCAGAAGACCGCGATCCCGGACGTGATGGATCTGCTGGAGCAGAGCCGCGCCGGAGGACGGTACGACTTCCGCAACTACCCCGACCTGCCCGAGATCCTGCACAAACGTGCTCGCCAGGAGGCCGACGCCATCTGGGAGGCCCGCCCCCGCTGGACCGCCCCGCCCGAGGTCCTCGATCAGCTCGGCGACCAAGTGGTGACCGCGCTGGACATCAACGGCGCCTACCTCAGCGCGTTGAAAGCCCACCTCCCCATCGGGCAGCTCGAACACCATCTCGGCCCCGACGAGGGCGGCCCCGCCCACGACTCCAAGCGCTCGGGTGTCCACCTGGTGACTCCGCCCGAGTGGGAGCACCCGCACCTGCCCAACCCGATCGGCGACCGGGAGGAACCCGGCCGGATCTGGATCACCGAATCCACCCTCCGACTGCTGCTGCGCCTCTCCGGCCCCAAGCACGGGTTGTGCGCCCGTCCACTGATCCACGAGTCGTGGACGTCGGGCTCCACCGAGCAACTCCTGGAGTCCCTGCGCCGAGCGCTGGTCCAGGCCCGCACCAACGCCCTCGCCGCGCAGTCGGCCGAGGGCGAGGCGGCCTACGAGTACGTCAAGGCGATGTACTCCAAGCTGGTCTCGACGATGGGGGAGTCCAACTACAACCGGGACCTGTACCGGACCGACTGGATGCACCTCATCCGCAGCCAGGCGTTCGCGAACCTGTGGCACAAGGCATGGCAGGCCCATCAGGCCGGGCTCACCGTGGTGCGGATGATGGGCACCGACGAACTCCACCTGGCCGGCGACTGGCGTGGCGCCCGGGCGGTGGGCCGGGAATCGCCGCTGTTCCCCGAAGGGCGCGAGGTCACCGCGGTCAAGCCCAAGCAGGTCTACCGTCTTGAGAAGGTGGCCGAGGGCAGCTATCGCGAGCGGGAGGCCGTGTAATGCCGGACAGGACCCTCAACTTCGGCCTCTACGGGGCCCAGGGCCGCAGGAGCGCCGATCTCGCGGGCGAAGTGCTCGACCGGCTGGCCCTGGAGGGTGGCATCCGCTCGCCGGTGACCACCCGCCGCGGCCTGCACGCCCGGTTGAACTACCTCACCAACTCCCCGGCCGGCTACCAGGCGATGCGGGAGGCGGGCATCACCGTCGCCAGGGGCACCCTGCGCCGCTGGATCCAGCACAAGCAGACTCCCAGCCGCGACAACCTCTCCCGGATCGAGGCCGCCTACCGCGCCTACCGGCGCCGCAACGTGGCCCGCCACCTCCTCCAGCGGCTCAACGCCCGCGGCGGCACCCGCGTGGAGATCCAGCCCCTCGACCAGAGCGCCGTCGCCGACCCCCGCAAGCGGGTCATCCCCACCGACGTGGCCGGGTTCAGGAGGCTGCGCATCCGCACCTGGGACCGGATCGTGGACGCCTGGGCAGCCGGGGACGCCGAGGCGCTCGGTGACGCATGGGACGGCCAGCTCACCGACCTCGGCTCGCAGTGGGGCCAGTACGAGTACGCCACCTCCGTCGGCTTCTCCGCCTGAGCGACGCACCACGGGAGGGAGGGAACCGGGCATGGAGGAGCGCACGATGGACGGACCGACGGAGCTGCGGCGCCGGCAGCGGGAAGCCGTCGATGCGACGGTCCTCGCGTTGGAGACCCCGGTCGGTGGTATCCCTCCCGAGGGCCTGCGCACGCAGGTGATCGCCGCCCCGGGCTCGGGGAAGACCCTGATCGCCTACGAGGCCGCGCGCCGCCTGGAGCCCCGGGGGCGGGTGCTGGTGCTGGTGCCCACGCTGAATCTGCTGACGCAGACGGTGGAACGGTGGCGCCAGTACGGCATGCGCGGCCAGGCAGTGGCGGTCTGCTCCCTGGACCGCGACCCGCAGATGCGCGCCTACCTCGCCGACGAGCTGGACGTGCGCTGCACCACGAACCCCCTCCGGCTCGCCCTGTGGGCCGGCACCGGGCCCGTTACCGTTTTCGCCACCTACGCCTCCCTCGTCGGCAACCCAGGCCGCCACGACGCCGAGGAAGCAGAAAGAGGTGAGGGCGGGGAACGAGCAGAGGAACGCGCGGTCGCCGGCGTCCTGGAACGGGCGCTGGCCGGCGCATTCGGGCAGCAGCTCGACGGATTCGGCCTCGCCGTCGTGGACGAAGCGCACCGCACCGCCGGACTCGCCTCGAAGCCGTGGGCGATCATCCACGACAACACCCGGGTCCCGGCCGACCGGCGCCTGTACATGACCGCCACCCCCCGCATCTACCAGGCGGACACCCGTGGCGGCGAGGTGCTGGTCGCCTCCATGGACGACGCAACCGTCTTCGGCGAGCCCGCCTTCACTTACCCTCTCGGCCAGGCCGTCGAGGAAGGCGTCCTGGCCTCCTTCGAAGTCGACGTTCTCGAGGTCCACGACCCCACACCACCCCACGACGATGCCGCGCTGGAGGAGCGCCGTGGTGCGCGACTGGGCGCCATCCGTGCCGCCACGCTCGCGCACATGGAAACCTCGGGCGTCGTCAGCCTGCTGAGCTTCCATTCCCGCACCCAGGAAGCCCTCTCCTTCGCCCGCGGCCTCCCGGACGCCGCCGACGCACTGCGCGCCACCGCCCGGTTCCCGGGCCAGGTGTGGGGTGAATGGCTGTGCGGTCTCCACCCGGCCGCGCACCAGCGCGCGACCCTGGACCAGTTCGCCGACGGAGTGGACGCCCACGGTCGCAAAACCGAATTCCGAGTCCTGTCCACCTGCCGCCTGCTGGGCGAGGGCACCGACATCACCGGTCGCTGCGGCCTCGACGGCGTCCTCTTCGCCGACGTGCGCAGCAGTCCCGTCGACATCGTGCAGGCCGTCGGCCGAGCCCTCCGCCGGCGGCCGCATGAGGGCAAAGTGGCCCGCCTGGTCGTCCCCGTGCTCCTGACCGCTGAGGACGAGGGCCGCGACATGGCTGCGACTGCCGCATTCGACCCCCTGGTCAAGATCCTGCGGGCGCTGCGCGCCTTCGACCCGCGCATCGTCGAGCACCTGGCGCTGCGCCCTGCCGGTCCCAGCGGCTCCCCGGAGCACGTTCTGGCCGACGACCCGGCCTGGGACCCCCTTCAGCAGGCCGGCACATCCGCCGAGAGCTCCGGGACGATCGTCCCGGACCACGTCAGGGAGGAGACGGAGTCTGACGGGAGCCGGCGGACCGAGCCGGCGCTGCTGCACTTCTCCCGTCGCGGCCACGACGCCGAACAGATCGCCCGGCTGGTCCGCACCCGCGTCCTGCGGCCGGAGTCCACTGCCTGGCTGACCGGACTGGAGGCCGTCCGCGCCTTCGTGGCCGAACACGGCCACGCGAACATCCCCTACACCGCCGGTGTCCCCCTCGGTGTGCTCCACGTCGAGTATCCGGTCGGCCAATGGGCAGCCGAGCAGCGTCGCGCATGGCGGGCGGGTGAACTGGCCGACTGGCGCACCGAACTGCTGGCCGAGACGGGATTCGTCTTCGACCCCCGCGACCGGGCGTTCACCGAGTTCCTGGACGTATGCGCCCTCTACCAGGCCGAACACCACACCCTCGCCGCCCCGCGGGATGCCGTCCTGGCGGGTGTCGCCGTGGGGGAGCGGCTGCACCAGGCCCGCAAGCCCGGAGGACTGGGCAAGATGCCCGAACGGGCGAAGAGCCGCCGTGAGCGGCTGGAGGCCATCGACCCGGACTGGAACCCCGACTGGCCTCTGACCTGGCAGCGACACTACGCCAAAGCCTGCTGGCTCCTCTCCCAGGGCGCCACCCTGGCTGAGCTCCGGCCCGGCGTGAGTGTCGGCGGCGACGACATCGGTGCCTGGCTCGCCGAGCAATCCGCAGCCTGGCACAACCTCCGACAACGTCAGCAGAAGCGCCTGGCCGCACTGGGAATCCAGCCCGCGGTCGGTGGGCAACCCTCCGGGCCAGCTGTACCGGCCGCGGCATCGAGGTGGGAGATCAATCTGGCTGCCGCCCGCCAGTTCAAAGCCCGTGAGGGGCATCTGCGGGTGCCGCGTCCTCACATCGAAGGCGTCACCGACACTCAGGGCCGTCGGCATCGCATCCGGCTGGGTGTCTTCCGCAGCAACACCCGCAGCCGCCACAAACAACACAAGCTCACTCCCGACCAGGTTCGCCAAGCCCACGAGACCGGCCTGCTCACCTGACGGGGAGCCCTCTGGGGGACGACTCCACGGCGGCAGCCCGCCGCCAGACTCTCCTGCACCTGCCCGCCGGTGGGGGTGCGCACGCGCGGGGGCGGCTGCTCCTCAGCCCTGGCGGGCTTGCGGTGCCCCGCCGGAACCCGTGAGCACCGTCGGCGGCTGCCGCTGGTCACGGGGCAGGAACAGACAACGGCCTGAGGCCGGGGAGTGGTTGCCGGGGCATACGCGCGCCAGCCCGGGCGAGTGCGGCTTTCGTCGTGGCGTGCTTTCGGTGGTGCGGGTGATGGGGGAGCACCGTGTGAGGACGAACTGGTCGGTCCGGGACTGCCGGTCCCCGGTTGCTGAGCTGCACGCTGGGTGCAGCCTGCTCCGCAGTTCGCCGACGCCTGCAGCACAGGGTGCTGTCGCCCATGGCCGACCAGGGTCAGTGAAGTAAGAGAGCGCGCACCCTCCACAAGTTGCCTGACCATGCATTTTCCCGAATCGAAGCATGCTGGCCGATCTGGCAGGCAGTTCCCTGAACCGCACATGGCGTCTGAGGGATCGTTGTAGATGAACTTCACGTTCATCTATCGGGCCGACAATATTACTGGTAGCCACCGGCTGGGACAGGACGAGAAGTTGAGTGACACGTCCTGCAGACCGACCAGATCGACTCCTCGTTCATGTACGTTACGTTCATCAGGTCGGCCTCTGAGCCGCCCTGCACGCACGTGCCGACAGACGGAGGCCCCCAGTGGGAGCAGTACGCAGGCTGGTCGATGCCGAAACCGGCGAGACCATCCCCTATGCGCCGTACGCGTTCTCCGGCAAACACACGCAGGTCGACAAGGCACGGGTCGAGGCCATCACCGAGAGCAGGGCATTCACCCCGAGCCAGAAGTTCCTCGTCCTGTGGTGGATCGGTGTGTCACCCGAGGGAATGGCACCTCTGCGGGCCACAGGTGCCGACATCGCCCGACGGGTAGGGATGTCCTCCGACGCCGTCGGCAAGATCAACCGGAAGCTGGCCCGGCATCGCGTCATCGTCGTACGAGGCAGAATCGGCAACTACAACTTCTATCGGATCAGTCCCTACATCTCGTTCCACGGCACCGGCGTGGAACAACGCGAAGCGGTCAAGACGTGCAACCCGCCCGACATCCCCGGCTTCGACGCCACGACCCCAGCCCGGTGGGAGGCTCAGTGAACGACGAGGACAAGCACAGGACTCTGCGCCTCCTGCAGAAGACCGCAGGTATGACGGCCAACCAGCGGCTCGTCGTCATGCTCTACGCCGTGCACCCCACCGACAGGGCCGGCACGGTGGTCGAGACCGCCGCCGAGCTGGCCAAGCTCGCCGGGCTGTCCCCGACGGTCTTCTCCCGCACCCGGCGTCAGGTCATCGACGCCGGCTGGCTCGAGGAATCCGAGCGGCTGGCTCACATCCGGTACTACCGTCTCAAGCCCGAGGCGATGGGAGAGAACGTCGTCGTGGAGATGCGACGCGCCACCTGAGGGATCCCACAGGCGTTGCTCATGAACGTCACGTCCATGAGTAACGATCCATGGGACGTCCTCATGTCCGTCACGGCAATCCGGCGCTCCCGAGCCGCTGACAGCCTCCATCCCTGGGCTGTCCCCGGCCGGTGACCGCGACACCGGGTCGCGCCCGTATGCCGAACTGCGCGACGAGTACCAGGCGGGCGCTTCCCGCACGTGCAGCGGGGGCGGATGGACGTGCGGGGTGGGACCTCGGGGCTCCCGGTGATACTCGCCGGCAGGCGGCTCGGGCCACCGTCAGACGGTGAAGACCGTCCGGGGGTGTGGTGGTCCGTCGGTTACTGGAAGTGGACCAAGGCCCCGGGTCGGTTTCGTCGTTGCATGTGCGGGTGATGGCCGAGGCCGCGGGCGTGACGCCGCGGTCGGTGTGGCGGTGGTTGTCCGAGGCGCGGGCGGGCCGGCTGGATCCGGTGGCGCGGCCGGGCGGGTTCACGCTGGATGACCAGCAGTGGAACCGGCTGGCCCAGCTGGGCGGGAACGTCGCAGCCCTGCACCGGCTGATGACAAAAGATGACTCGCTTCAGGGTGTGCCGTCGCTGGGTACGTTGCACCGCACGGTGAGGCGGGATCTGCGCGCGGGCCGCCCGCTTGAGTCGGCCGTGGCCTCGCGGGCCCGGGTGGAGCCCGAGCGGTATGACCGGGTCCTGGCCGAGCTGAAGCTGCAGCGTCCGGGAGAGGGTGTGCCGGTGGTCGACGCCGAACCACCGCAGCCTGCTGCGGCCGTCCCGGACGAGAACAGCACTCACCCCGCTTCGCGTGGCGGGGTGCGGCTGTTCGTGCCCGGGGCGCGCGTGGTCTCGACTGGCGCGGTGGCCCAGGTGGTGGAGGCGGTCGGGCATACGGCGGCGGCGCGGGGGATCGGGTGTGTGTTCGGGGAGCCGGGGGTGGGCAAGACGGTGGCGGTGCAGCAAGCGCTGCATCTGCTGCCCTCACGGATACCGGTCTGGCGGGCGGTGGTCGGGGTGAAGCCGGGCATGCCCCAGATGCGCGCCTCCCTACTGGAGGCATGCGGACTTTCCGCGGCTTCTCTGGCCCACCGCGCCCAAGCGGCCGACCGTGCCCTGACAGAGACGCTGCGGCAGCCAGGTGTGGTCTTCCTCGATGACGCGCAGCGGTTGTCTCCGCCGTTGCTGGACTACTGTATCTGCGGCTGCTGTGGGACGAGCCGGGAACGGCCGCCGCGTTGCTGCTGTGCGGGGCGGGCGCGGAGCGTGTGATCGCGCGGGCGCCAGCGCTGCGTTCCAGAGTGTTGACCTGGCACCAGGTGACCGGCATGGAGCCGGACCAGCTCACCAAGACACTGACTCTGTTCCATGACGTGTGGGAAGGCACCCAGCCGGCGGACGTGGAGTGGGCTGATGCCACGGTGGCGCGGGGCAATTTCCGTACCTGGGCGAAGATCACCTCTCACCTCTACGCCCTCACCAAACGCAGCCAGCATCCAGGGGCGGACCGTTCCTTGCTCGAGCAGGCCTGCGCACGACTGGGCCCCTATTTGTGACGGCCAGCGGCACGGAATGGGAGGGAGGAAGACGATGAGCACAGGACAACAGGAGCCCGTCCCATGAGCAGCGCACCCCAAGTAAAAGCTCCCACGCCGCTGCATGTGCCCGCACCGGTGCTGGAGGGCCCCGGACTGACCACGCTGCGTGGCCCCGCTGTGCAGCAGCTGCTCCGGCTGCGGGGGCAGGGCCGACTCTCCCGGGGGCATGTGCGGCTGGCGGGGGAGTGTCTGGGGGTCTCGGAGCGGACGGTGTGGCGGTGGCTCGCACAAGCCGAAGCCGACCCCGGCACAGCGGCCCGGCCGGGCCGCAGAACGGGCGACCGGTTCGAGGTCATGCCCGAAGTCCGGGTGCTGCTGGCGTACTGGAAGGGGAACGCGTCTGCGGTCCACCGGCAATTGGCAGCCCGCGCCCGGGAAGCAGCAGGAGAGCCTGCCCCCGCTGTTCCGGGAGGGGCACCAGACCAGGCGGTACCGGTGCTGGATCCGGTGCCGTCGCTCTCGACGTTCCTCCGTGCGGTGCGCCGCGACCTGACCGCCGGTGAACGCGCCGGCCTGGCCCGCGGCCCGGAGGCGGCCCGCGCCCATGACGTGTTCGGCAAGCGGCCCCGGCTGTGGCGCAACCACACCTGGGAGGCCGACCACGTCCAGGCGCCGCTCCTGGTGGATGCCGGCGGGGAGCTTGTACGGCCGTGGGTGACGTGGTTCATCGATGTCGCGACCAAGACCATCACCGGTACCGCTGTCACACCCGGTCAGCCTTCCCGTGCCTCGATCCTGGCCGCGCTGCGCGCCGCGATCCTGCGCAGCGGCCCGTACGGCCCGGCGGGCGGCGTTCCCGAAGCGGTGCGTATCGACAGGGGCAAGGACTTCCTCTCCCGGACGGTCCTGGGCGTATTCGGCACCCTCGGCGCCAGGGTCGATGACCTGCCCGCCTACAGCCCGCACCTGAAAGGCACGGTGGAAAACCTCAACCGCTCGGCCGACCGCATGCTCTTCGCCGCCCTGCCCGGCCACACCACCATCCCTGCACCCCGGCACGGCAGGAAGAAGCCTGCCGACCCCGATGAGCCCCTTCCCCTGTCTTTCACCGAGCTCACCGCCGAGGTCCTGGCCTGGACGACGTGGTGGAACACCGAGCACCGGCCCGACGCCCTGGTCGGCCAGACCCCCATCGAAGCTTGGCAGAGCGATCCCACGCCCCTCTCCGATCTCCCCGAAGCCGCCCTGTGGGGGCTGATGCTGGAGGATGACGGTCGGACGCGGAAGCTGACCAGTCACGGGGTGCGCTGGAGGGGCCGTGACTACATCGGCGCGTGGATGGCCGGGCAGGCTGGACGCAGCGTCCGCATCCGCTACATGCCCCACCACGATCACGAGATCGAGATCTTCGACCCCGCCGGCAACCACCTCGGCTCCGCCCATCTCGCCGATGCCGCCACCCCCGAACAGCTCGACGCTCTGCGGCGCGCCCGCACAGCGCGGGCCCGACGCCTGCGCGAGGAGACCAAGAAGGCACAAGCCCTGCGCCGGCAGCGCTTCGCCCCCGCCACCACCCCCACACCACCGCAGCGCCTGGGCGCCGTGACTGCAGCTGAAGCCGACCAAGAACTCGAAACAGCAGCCCACGGTGACATGGCCGCTCTCGCCCTCCCCGACCTCATCCCGCCCGCACCACCACCCCAGGACTGGAACACCCCACCCGGCCTGCACCCCACACACAACGCCAAACTCAGCAGGGAAGAGGAGCGATGACCAGCCAGCTGCCCCCACGGGAGACCGACCACTACACACAGCTCCCCGACGCTGCGGTCGTGACCACCCGCGCCCTGCTGGCTGCCAGGGAGAACATCGCTGACACGATCGAGGCCAGGGCGATGATGTGCCTCCACGGTCCGGCCGGTGTCGGCAAGACCCTCGCTGCCAATGTCTGCCTGCGCGAACTCCAAGCCGCTCAGGGTGAGGAAGTCTGCAGGATCACCTTCCGCGCCCGTCCCACTGCCCGCGCGGTACGGCACGAACTCTTCGCCGCGCTCGGCCTGCCAGGAGACCCCCCGCGCCACCCGTCCGAATTCGACCGACTCCTGCTGGACTCTCTCGCTTCGCAGCCGCGCACACTCGTCGTCGACGAAGCGCAATGGCTCAATCAGGAAACCTTCGAGTACTTCCGGTTCGCCTGGGACAACCCCTATACGCAGATCGCGATCATTTTCGCCGGAGGCGAGGGCGCGCACAGCGTGCTGCGGAAAGAACCAATGCTCTCCTCCCGCATCTTCATCTGGCAGCACCTCAAAAAGCTCACAGTGGCGGAAGTCCAACAGGTCATCCCGCTGTAACCACCCCGTCTGGAGCAAGACCGATCCCGAGGACATCGCCTACGCCGATCGCCACGCAACACACGGCAACTTCCGCAACTGGGCCCGACTCACAGCCCACACCCTCACAGCCCTCCAACGAACCGGGCGGGACAAACCTGATCAGGAGGTACTTCGCTGGGCTTTCAGCAGACTCGGCTGAACCTGGTGATGGGCGTCGTTGTTCTGGCGTTGGATGCGTCATGAGGTGGCCTCGGACGTCGGGTGGCTGACCTGTGGTTTCTGTGTCCGGGCCTGTCGTTGGGAGTGGCAGGTGGTGTCGTTTGCCTGGTCGATGACGTGTCGTGCGTGTAGGCGGGGCCGGCCACCGTGGTCGGTGCCGGGTGGGAGCCTGGCGGGCATGACTGAGCCGCGGCGGCGGGTCTACGGCAGTGAGCACGATGACCCCCACCCCTACGCCCGCCCCGGCCACGACTACCGCGAGTTGGTGGGCCGGCCGTTGGACGGGCTACTCCTGGACGTGACCGGCTGGGACACGCAGGAACTGGCTGAGGGCGCGGCCCTCATCACCGAGATCGGCCGGTTCGGCCCTGGAGGCCGCGTGCTGTACGGGCCCCGCCCTGCCGATCCCCCGGTTGTGGGATTGGGAAGGCGACTCGCCCTGAATTCACCGCCCGCACTGGCGGGGTAAGTGCGGGGTGACCGTGGTAAGCGGGTGATTCCCGTCGCTTACCACGAGAAAACAGCAGCCTTTTTGACGGTCCAGCTGATGTTTGGCGTTTGGTTTTCAGTGGTTCGGCGTGAGGGTTTCAGTGCGGCTTGTGGCCGCGGGGTCTGGCGGGGTGCTGTTTGGCGGCTGCGGTGCGCTGAAGATCAGATGCCGAGTTGACGCTGAAGGCTGCCGCCGAATCTCGATGAAGACAGGCGCTGAGCGTGTAGACCCCCTTCTGAAGCAAGTGGCGTCGATGTTGCTGATGTCATTCGTCGAGGTGATCGAGCTCGGCGTGTTGGCTTGCGTGGTGGTTGGGCTGGAGAGCCTGCTTCCGGACGGCGAGGGACGTCGGAGGGCAGGCGGGTGGGTAGGCAGGAGGGCGTCGGCTCCGCGGATGCCGTGGAGCGCTCGGTCGGTGTGGACCGGCCAAGCGCTGTTGCTCGGTTGCTGGCCCTGGACGAGCGGGGAGAGCTTCGTACGGCTCCCTGCCGACACGGCCGCACACATCAGGCTCGGCGTCACAGTGGATCGACCATGTGGTCGTGCGCGGTGCTGGTGTCAGCAGCGCCGCAGCCGAGAGGGTGGGCGGACTCTCGGACCACAACCTGATCCGCGCGAGCCTCACGGTGTGACCCCCGCTGCATTGCTGCGCCGCCCTGGCCAGGACGGCGTGGGATCACATCTGCCGTTACTGGTGCCGCAAGGAGCGGTGGTAATTTATGTGGCTCAATGAGTCAACCGCCTGAGGGAATAGAGAGCACCACAATGCCTGAATCGGCGCTCTACGAAGCGCTTGTCAATGGATTCCGCGAGGTGTCCGCGATCCTTGACCAGAAGCATTCCACGCTCGCAGCCGATCCCATTTTGGCTGATCTCGCTGCTCGCGTGGAATCAGTTCATGAGTCGGAGGAAGTGAAGATCGCCATCCTGTACGCCCTCGATTCGCGCGAGTTGTCCGGATCCGCAGAGGTCGTCCAGTATTTCGCCCACCGATTTCGATGGAACTGGCTGAGGAGTGAGCTCAAGAAGCGGCATAGCGACTCTCTCGCGAACGTAAACCACAGGCTCACCCGCCACTACGAGAGAATGCTGGAAGCGTTCACCCAAGATTGGGAAGACAGGGATCTATTCCCAAGTCTTGATCGCCAGAAAGGGACCCTTTATCACTGATGGGCCGCTTCTTTTTGTCAGCGGTTGGATGACGTTTCTGCGGTTTTGGTGTGGCGTTTATAGGGTCGGGCTGTGTGGTGCTGGGATACGGGGTGGTGTGCTGTGGTCCCAATTTCGACCCCATCGTGCATACTTGATTCGGAGTCAGGGAATCGCCCCTGGAGGGTGCGGGGGAGTGATTCCGGAATCCAAAATCGACCCTGGTATGCATACAGGGCGAGCCGAGCGAACACCACACCCCTCCTTCGTAGCCAGCCGTGCGTGACCCCGGAGGGGGCACGCACTAACTCGGGCCCCGTGACGAGCCGCCAGACCGGGAAGGGGTCGACTGTGCTGGCCAGCAGACCGGTAGCACCGGCCGGAGGCCGGTGCCCCGGCCCCGGAGGGGACGACTGGACCCCGGAGGGGGCCAGTGTTCACGCCGCGTAGCGGCGTCGCGTCGTGTCTGCGGAGCAGACCGCGCC
>NZ_JARKIN010000003.1 GCF_029351045.1 Streptomyces sp. WMMB303
CCGCAGACACGACGCGACGCCGCTACGCGGCGTAAGACTGGCCCCCTCCGGGGTCCAGCCGCCCCCTCCGGGGTCGGGGGCCCCCGCCTCCGGCGTAGCCAACCGAGCCTGGTTGCCTGTAGTTTCACTCTCTTCCCGGTCTGCGGCCCGTCCCACAGCTGAGGTGTGTGCGCCCCCTCCGGGGTCGCACACCGGCTGGCTACAAGGAGGGGGTCGGTGTCCGCTCAGCCAACCCTCAGTATGCACCCAGGGGTCAGTTTTGGGATTTGGAACCACTCCCCCGCACCCTCCGGAAAGCACTCCCTGACCCGGACTCAAGTATGCACGGTGGGGCCGGATTTGGGATCGCGGTACACCACCCCACGTTTCCAGTGCCATATCCTGACCCCATAAGCACCGCGCCAGAACGGCGGTGCCAAAACCGCAGAAACGTCACCCGCAAAACCGCAACAATGCCAGAACTGACAGCCCATGAGGAGCAACGACATCAACTGACATTCATGCGGCCAGCCACTGACAAAACAACGACGCCCATCAGGGAGGGCGTAGGGGTGGGGGTCGTCGAGGGCGGCGGGCTCCGCCTCGACAAGGCCGCCGCACTCTGCAACCTGCCCCCCGGCCAAGTCGACGAGCACGCCCAACTGCTGATCGCCGCCGACTGGCTCACCGAAGCCGACACCGCCGGAGGAACGCTGCGCGGACAACTCACCGAGCGCATCCTGCCGCTCGGAGGGCTGCTCCAACACGCCGGGCCTGCCGTCTGGGGTCGGTCTCGCGCGCCCCAAGGACCCCAGGGCCTCGGCTACTGCTTGGTCAGTAGGTCGGTGCGGTGCTGTTCGAGGTCGGTGACGCCGTCGAGGTCCACCGTGACCGTGTACCGGGTGTGGACCCCGTCGGGACCCGTCTCCGGGGTCAGCTGCATGTTGTCCGCGAACCCCCAGCTGCCGCCGGTGTAGACCCCCTTGACCATGCCGTCCACCGTCCCGACGGCCTGGAAGGGGCCGTCCTGCCAGCGGAAGGCCCAGTGGATCCGGTACCAGGCATCCAACTGCTCCGGGGCGGCCAGGGAGTGCCCGCCGCTCAGGTCCCGGGTATCGGCGACAAGATCCTCAGGTCGGTCATGCCCGGTGGTCAGTGCGATGAGGCCCGAGGCGTCGGCCTCGGCAGCAGCCGGATACGTCCGGCCGTGGTGGACCGCGTAGGCCTTGGGGCGAAAATGGTCAACCTCGGCCAAACGCCGCACCAGGGCGTGCAATGGCTGGAGCAGATCCTCGCGGTGCTCCGCCAACTCGGTGACCTCGTGGCGTGGGAAGACGCCGCGGTAGCGGATGCCCCTGCGCTTGAGGTGCTCCTTGGCGAAGTGTTCGTCGGAGCCGAGGTAGTTGCCCGAGAGGGTGGTGGCCGTGGCGGCGGTGCACTCGAAGAGCTCGCCGTGCCAGCGGAATGTCCACTGCACGGTGTACCAGGCTTCGAGGCGCTCCGGCGGAACCGGGTATCCCACCGACCCGTCGGCGGCCTCGCGCGGCGCGAGGTCTGCCGGTGCGGGGCGGCCGGGCTCGGGTAGCAGTTCGACGTACGGCCACAGACCCACGGCGGCACGGGCCTGGAAGAGGTCGCCCTGGAAGACGGCGACCTCGCCCACCGGAAAGGGGTAGCCCGCAGGTTCAGTCATAGCAATTCCACAACCCTTCGTTCTTGTCGAAGAAGCCGACGGCCTCTTCGGTGCCGTCGGCGTGCATACGCCAGATCTCGGCATGGTGTGGGAAGCCGGTGGGCTTGGCGTCCCACCCCGGGACACCCCCGCCGGTGTAACCGGTGCCGAGGAACGGGTCATCCCAGGCCCGTCCCGGGCTCTGGCCAGCCATACCGGCGACGCGGTCGGCCAGCCCCTGGTCGCAACGGCGCCGAGGGTCGGATCGGCGCGCATGTCGTGCGGTGCCGACACCTCGTCACATCCAGTGACCAGCAGGCGAACCGCCCTTCTCAAAGACCCTGCTCTCGGCAGGGCTACCGTCCTTCTGTACTGTGCGGCTGCCGTGTGACCACACGTGTGGTCATTCGCCAACGAAGTCCTCGGCCACTTCACGAATCTCCTCGTCGAGGCTGTCACGCGCCCGGATGCACAGGTCGCGGAGAGCAGCGTCCAGGCCGAGGTGGTCGAGCAGTTCGGCCATGCGCCGGTAGTCGTCGCTCTCCGTCGCCTCGTCCAGCAGCTTCCGTACGGCTGGCGGGACAGCGGCCTCGGCGGCGGAATGGGGCAGCCTGCCGAGCATTTGCCGCACCCGAAGCGTGTCTCGGACCCGCAGCGCGGTCTTGAGCAAAGAGGGGACGAGCGCTTCGGTGATGTCGGTGCCGAGGGCCGCCAGGAGCAGTAGCGCCTCATCCCGTGTCTCGAATGACTTCAGGGCTTCCCCGAGCGCGCGCACGGCGGCGTCCCTGTCCTGTCGCAGCGGGACGAGTGAGCGGTTCAGGGCGCCTGCTGCCGCTAGAGCATCCGAGAAGGACTCCCATTCCGGTTCGGTGTTCGACACGTCAGTGTTCCCTTTCACTGCACCCGGTCCCAGACGTCACCAGCACTCATCTGCTCCGTGGGACAAATTTGTTCGATGCCCCCACGGTACGTTGCGACCCCGGCATCACAGCCGCCCTCGCAGCTTCCCAGCGGAGCTCTTGGCGCTCCAGGAGCGCCAAGACGAGGCCGAAGCAATAGACGAGGAGCGCCGCCCCATCAGGTTGCCGAGGCTGGAGCGGTGGGCATTCCTGTTGTCTTTGCTGCCGTGTCAGAGGGTGTGGTGGTGGGCGGTGCTGAGAGGCCACACGGTGGGTGGCGGTGACGTGCGGCGGGCGTTCTTGCGCCGCTTGGGACGAGGTGGCTGGGGCGGGCGGAGCTTGCACTGTTCCGCGACGTCGGTCAGGCGCGGCAGCTGGGCTGCTCGAAGCGGGTCAGTGAAGAGGCGGACGCCTTTGCTGTCGGTTGTCAGCAGGTGGAGGAACACGGTGGCGCGGAGGAAGGGGCGCGCCCACGAGGGCACGGGGTGGGTCATACAGCCCTGACGGGCGTTCGCCGGGTCGTGGAGTGTCAGGGTGCGGGCGTCCAAAGCGGCGTCGGTGACGCGGGCGGTGAGCAGTTGGGGCATCGAGGCGGCGGTGTGGCAGGCGGTGGCCAGTTGGGCTGCCAGGTGGGGGTGGGCGGTGGCGGCCTGGAGGCGGTAGGCGATCAGGCTGCGGTCGGCGGCGGGGACAGAGGGCGGGGTGAAGCCGCGTTCGTCGGCGGTCGGTGGCTGGCAGGTGCAGTGGTCGGTGTCATCGAGGGAACGCAGGGTGGTCAGTGCCGGCAGAGCGATCCAACGCCGTGACGGCTTGCCTGGAGCACCGGTCTCGGGCCGGGTGGCGGTTTCCTCGGCAGGCAGGAGCGCTTCCGCGTCCGCGAGGTAGTAGTCCGTGCGGTCCAGGGCCCTCTCCAGGGCCGCGGGGACTTTTCGTTGGTGGCACACCAAGGCGAGGCGCAGCCCTGTCCTGGCGCGCAGGGCCAGCAGGTCGTCCAGGGCATCGGGGTCGAGGAGATGGGCACGCAGGAGAGTCACGTGCGTGATGGGGAGGGCGAGGGTCCAAGCGGCGCACAGCATCCAGGCTGGGCGGTGGTCGAGGGGGCGGTAGCCGGTCAGGGGGACGGGTTTACCGAGGGCGGCGAGGACGTCGTGGGCAAGGGCGAGGGCGGAGCGGGTTCCCGGAGTCGGATGGATGGTCAGGCGGCCCTTGGCGGGGTCGTGGGCGGCCAGCGCGGCCCGGGTGTGGGTGACGTCGTCGTGCGGGTCCATCACGAGGGTGATGGCCGGTGGGTGGGGGCAGGTCAGCATCAGGCGGCCTGGCGGGTGCGGAGTTTGCTGTAGGCCCAGCGCAGGAGGTCCTCGTCCACCGTTTCGCGGCCGGTCTCCTGCAGGCCAACGGTGAGGTGGTGGGTGATCTTCGCCCAGGCGCGGAAGTTCCCATGCGCGGCTTCCTGATCGCACAACGCGATCAGATCGGAATCCGCGTCGGACCACACGGGGTGGAAAGCGGGGATGACGGTCAGGACTTCATCCAGGGGCATGCCGCCGATCTCCTGCCAGGCATAGACCCGGGACTCGAGCATCGGCTCGCTCTGCAGCATCTCGAAGCAGCCGTTGCCGCCGGTGAAGACGATCGTCAGGTCGGAGTCGGTGTCATCCCACAAATAGCGCAGATATTCGAAACACAGCTTCGAGAGCCATTGGGCCTCGTCGCAGACCAGTACCCGGGGCTCTTCGAGTGCGCCGCGCAGCATGCGGTCGAACTCGATCGCATGGGAGGGCGGGCGGCCGTGCAGGCCCAGGGCATGGAAGAGTTCGTGGCGCAGGTCGCGTGTGGTGGGGCGGGCCCGGAACTGGATACGGCGGGTCAGAGTGGGTGCCAGCTCCCGCAGCGAGGCGTTCACCGCGAAGGACTTGCCGTTACCGGCCTGCCCGTAGATACAGATCATCGCTTTCGCCTCGATCGCGGCGCGGACGTTCTCCCGGGCTGTGAGCAGCGCCCGTGTGGAGACGACCTGGGCGCCGGGCAGGCGCATGAAGTGGTCCTCGCGCTGGCTTGGCAGGCGTCCCCTGCGTTCACCGGAAGCCATCTTCTCCTTGCTCCTTGCTGCCCGAAGGGGCCTCGGTATCGGGGGTGTCCTCTGCCGCAGGGGCGTTGCGTGGGTTCGGGCGGGTGATGGGTGTGGGGCGTGGGCGGGCCCAGTCGGGGGGCGGGTCCCGGGGCGGGATCAGGTCCGGCAGCGCGCGTGCCGCGAGATCCGTGGCCTTGGCGCGGGCGATCTCCTCCTGGGCCTGCTTGCCGGTGACCGTGCGCCGCGGGCGGGGAGTGCCCGGAGTGGTGGTGGCGGTGTAGCGGGTACGGCGCAGCCTCTCCGCGGCCTTCAAGTCGGCCTTGAGTGCGCGGGCCTTCTTCTCCCTGACCGAGCTGAGCGCCCGGCGCTGCTGAAGGGTGGCTTGTTCGGCCAGGTAGGCGGTCCCCAGATGGCGGCCGGGCTGCTCGGCGGAGAAGACCTCGATCTGCCCGTCATAGTGCGGCAGGTAGCGCAGCCTGACCCGGGTGCCGACATGCCCGACCATCCACGGCGCGATGTAGAAGCGCCGGCGCCACCTGACCCCGCTGGTTGAGATTTTGCGTACGCGGCCGTCATCCTCCAGGGCGAAGAACGCCAGTTGCTCCTCATCGACGTCCTCGATGGGTGTCGGGTCCGCTTCCCATGCCGCTATCGGGGTCTGTCCCGCAGACAGGCCGGAGGGGTGGTGCTCGGTGTTCCACCAGCGCACCCAGCCCAGCAGGGCCTGGACGAAGTCTGGGAAAGGCAGCAGGTCTTCCGTCTGGTCGGGGCGGTGAGCGCCTGCGGGACGGGCGCGGTGGGTGTAGCCGGGCAGGGAGACGAGGAACATCTCCTCCACCGCGCTGTTCAAAGCCTCGACCGTGCCCTTGCGGTAGGGCGTGTAGGCCGGCAGGTCCTCGACCGGGACCGCGAAGCCGCCCAGCGCCTGGGTGACCGCCTGGCACAAGAACTCCTTACCCCTGTCCACCCGCACCCTCGCGGGAAGACCACCGGCCGGCCCATACGGGCCGGTACGGCTGATACCCGTGCGCAAAGCTGCCAGTACTGCGTCACGGGCCGGGGCATGCGGAGTGACGGCCACACCGGTGATCACCTTCGTCGCGACATCGACGAACCACGTCACCCACGGACAGGCCACCTCCCCCTCGACCGTGACCCGTACCGGAATCCGCTTGTGATCACCCTCCCAGCACGCGTTCCGATGCACCGGCGGGCGTTTCCCGTACACATCGAACCGACGCCGGCCCGCCTCACCGGATTGCAGACCGGCCCGCTCCCCCGGTGTCAGATCCTGGCGCACCGCGCGCTGCAAGGTACGCAGAGACGGCACCGTAGTCGGATCACCGGCAGCGGTCGCCTCAGCAAGCAGCTCCCGGTGAACCGCGGCCACATTCCCGCCCCACACCGCCAGACGAGCACGCAGCTCAGGGGTTACTGAAACCCTTAGGCTTGTGAGGGTGCCGGGTCCCAGGCCCTCGCCTCTGCGGGCAGCGGCGATCCAGTTCCATACCGTCCGCAGCGAGACGCCCATCCCCGAAGCGACCAGCCGGGCGTGGGCGGTGGTCAGCTCACCCTTGGCATCCAGTTCCATCAGCCGTGCTACCGCACCCTCACGGCCCGGACGCGGCCGTTCATCGGAAGGCTCTTCGTCAAAGACACGCGCCCGCCTGGGCACCACCCTCACCCCTCAACACATCAAGATCCCGTCGTGCGGGGTGATGTCCAGGCCAGGCCTCACTCAGGCCGACACACCGGGCTCCGGCACACGATCGAGGGGTAACTCCCGGGTAGGCATTGCCCCACCGCCGGTGCGGCGTGGTGGCGACTCAGCGGCTGTCAGTGCGGGACCGGCTGGATGAGAATTGGTGCATGGGCTTGGTGGAGTGAGGGCGCATGACCTCCAGCCAGCTCAGGCCATAGTCCAGCAGGCGTCCCCATGCGCCCGAAGCTCCTCCAGCCCAGGCGGACATGGGCCCGTGCGCTGGGAGAGGCTCACGGTGAGTGACAGGCCCCAGCTCTTTCGTGCTCATTTCTTCGTTTTGCCGTCGGATACTCGCGTCCTGCGGTCCTCCGGCACCCTGGCCTCGTACAGGGCCACGATCTCTTCCTTGCCATCCTTCAGTTCGAACGTGATCCCGTTGTCCCCGGGATAAGGGCGCCGATGGTCGAACCCGCCGGGAAAGATGTCGCGCGGAAGACCTTCCGGGAAAGCTGCGCAATGCATGAGATATCTGTCGGCCGTGGTCCGGGACTCGGGATTCGGGCGGCGCTGCAGATACTCGCAGGCATCACACAGCACAGGCGATCGACGCAAGTGGGTCACTCCTTCGCATCTTCAAGGTACTCGCCGATGATCCGGTGGTGCGCGGAGGAGGACTACCAAGCAGGCATCCCCACCCTGCGTGGGTCGCAACCAGCTCATGACCTTACAAAGGCGTCATCCGACCTGCACCGGGAAACGACACTCAACTTCACCACCCCGACGACACCCTCACACCATGTCCCCCCAGCACAGCGGCACACACAGCAGTGAAAAACAGATGACGCACCCTCAACGAAAACCAGACAGCGCCCATCAGTCGGCCAGCTCGGACTCGCTGCAACCGGTGACATCCAACAGCAGCCCGTCCAGCGGACCACCCACCAACTCCCGGTAGTCGCGGCCGGGACGGGCGTAGGGATGCGGGTCATCGTGGTCACTGCCGTAGACCCGCCGGCGCGACTGACACATGTGCGGCAGCCTCCCACCCACCACTGACACCGCCGCGCGGACCCCGCTGACACTGGTGCGGTCCGAGGGTGGCTCCGTCGCAGAATCGCCCGTCTGGCTCGTTGTATGTCTGGCACTGCCCGACGGTCGGGAGGACGCTGTGAACAACGTCGAGCAGGGTGGGGGCGCGGCATGAACTGCACGCACTGCGGGGCGCCAGTGATCCAGGGGTCGGACGGGGGCTGGAGCTGCAACAACTGCGGAACAACGGGATGAGCCGGGATGAGTGAGAGCGAAGCGGTCGAGAACTACTACACGACGCACGTGTGCACCTCCTGTAAGAGCGATGTCCACGGGCTCCACGGCCGGTGGACGTGCAAGGCGTGCGGGGCCTGTTCCCCCTACTCGCCGCCGCCGGAGGGCTGGCAGGCCGACGAGAACTACGAGAACTGGCGCTGAGCCACTGGCCGCCACACTCGCCAGTCCGGGGGCTGCTGCCCACAGTGCCGCGTCGTGCCCGGCCCTGGGCGGCCTGCGCCGATTCCGCCTTCGCACAGCGGGACGGGGAGACGCCGTGTGCCCTGTTACAGCCCCTGATGTGTGCCCTGCCATGTGCCTTGAAGGCAGGGGCGTACGCGTCATCTGCACGTCATCGGCTGGCCGGTGCCCGTCACCTGCGCGTCATACAGGGCGAGGGCAACGTCCGGTTACGCGTCAGGGCGGCGCAGGCCGACGCGTAACCGGACGCGATGTGAGCTGGGCGGACGAGCACGACGCGCAGATTCGATCCCCCGGGGGTGGGGCCCATCTGCCGATGCCGCGACGTGGCACGGTCCTGCCGCGCCATGGTGCAGCGTGGCGACGACGTGTCTGTGATGTGGTGCAGCACGGGTCGCGGGCGGTCGGTGACGTGGCAGCGCGGGGCGGGCTGCCACGTGGCTGGCCGCGTCCGAGCTGGGATGACACGTCAGCCACGTCGCTTTCGACCCCCCGGGGTCCGGCCCCTCCGCCGCGTCACCGCGCCATCCCGGCTCGGGATGGCGCGCCCGGGGCGCCACTCCTCCGGCTCGACGAGCGCGCCTCACGCACCGCCTCACAGTCCCACTGGTGCGCTCACGGAGAGATGTCGGGCTCCGCGCCGCCGCTTACCACGCGGGCCGAGCTGGGCCGATGACGCTGCCTCACAGGCAGTGACGTGACGCCTGGTGCGCCCCCTGTCCAGACCTGTCCCACGACCCGCCACCGCCCTGTCCCGCCCTTGTCTGGGAGACAGGGCGCAGACAGGGACAAATCCAGGGGCTGAGCTGCCAGGACAGGGCCAGGAGCGCGATTCCAAATCCCCCTGCTCTGCAGTGCCCAGGCCCGCCGCAGGGCAGGCCGCGACCCTCCGCGCAGCCGCCCCGGGTGCGGGAGCGGCCCTGAACGACAGACCCCTTGCGCATTGTGCACACCTATGCCAGTCTCCTTGGTGTGCACAAAGCGCACACCAACTCTGGGAGGAGACCTGATGGGCATCCGCATCAACGTCAACGGCCGGGAGATCGACCCCAGCGCCGACGACGCACGAGAGCAGCTCGCGGCCGGCGGTGTCACGTTCGGCGGGACGGTCGGCGGGGGGACGGTGACCGGTGTGACCGGCGGCACGGTGACCGGGTCGGTGGTCCTGGGCTCCAGCGACGAGGAGGACTGAGCGTGTCCGTCGCCGTCACCAGGACCGGCGGGTGCCGTGCGGAGATCGTCTGGGAGCCGGGGGACGATCCCGTCGGCTACCTGGCCCGCGCCGTGGAGGGCGACCAGCTCGCCTACGCGCTGGAGGCTCTCGGCCAGCCCTCGCCCGCGGCGGGCGGGCCGGAGGAGGACCTGGCGGCCGCACGCCAGACCGCCGACCTCGCCCGGCTCCTGGAGCGCCGCGCCGCAGCCGTGGTGGTGCGGCTGCGCGACCACCACGGTCTCTCGTGGCGGCGCATCGCCACGGTCATGTTCGAGAACGCCGAGAGGCAGTCGAGCGTGCGGCGGATGTATGAGTCCGGCCGCCGCCACCTCGGCTCCTGACCCCGCCAAGGGGGGGGCGGCCGTCCACTGCCAGGCGCACGGCCGCCCCTCGCTCCCCGACCCGCTCACGAGTCCAGGAGACTCCCATGTTCGCATCGCTGTTCGTCCTGCTGTACGTCGCGCATCTTGCTGCCGACTATCCCGGCCAGACCGACCACCAGGCCCGGCACAAGGCCGAGCCGGGGGCCGCCGGCTGGCGGGCCAACCTGGCCCACGCCGCCACGCACGTGCTGCTGTGCGCCCTCGCACTCGCCGTCGCCGTACTCGTCCTGGGCCTCGACCTCGCGGCCGGCCCGGCCGCCCTCGCGCTGGTGTGGATCGGTGCCACCCACGCGGTCATCGACCGCCGCTGGCCCGTACAGCGCTGGATGGCCTGGGCCCGGCAGCCCGGATTCGCCCAGCACGGCGGAGCCGCCCACGTCGACCAGACCGCCCACGTCATCGCACTCGCCACCGCCGCACTCCTGCTGGCCACCCTGTAACCACCCACCCGCATCGGCCGGGGCCCGCACTTTCGTGGTGCGGGCCCCGGCCATGAGCAGAACATCACCCAGCACGCTCCGGCTCCCTGACCGGTGCCGGGGCCGCCGCTCCATCCGAGGCAGAGGTGCGCACTTGTGTAATCTGGTGTGCATGACGGAGACGACCTACTCGATCGTGGAAGCCCGTTCCCGGCTGGGTGCCATCGCGCGCGAGGTCAGCGCCACCCGGGAGCCGGCCGCCATCACCGACCACGGGCAGACCGTCGCCATACTGGTCAGCCCCGCCGACGCCCTGGAGCTGCAGGAGCTGCGGGCGCTGGCCGCCTACCGCGCGCGCCAGGAGAGGGGCGAGGACGCCGGCGTCCCGCATGAGGAGGCGTACCGGCGTCTCTTCGGCGAGGGCGGGGCGTGAGCTACGAGGTCATCTGGGAGCCCGAGGCCCTCGCCCAGGCGCAGCGTCTCGCCGAGGACGACCCCGAGGGGGTCCGGCAGGTGTTCACCGCCGTGGACCTCCTCGCGGGCAACCCGCGCCCCGACGGCGCATTCGGCAGTGCCGACCTGCTGCGCATCCACGTCGGCGCCTACCGCGTGATGTACGAGATCAACGACCGGCAGATCCGCGTCAACGTGATCCACCTCGGACGCGTCCGCTGACATCGCCGCACACGCGCCGAGCCAGACACCCGGTGGCACCCCGAACCACGCTGCCGGTCGCTGGGCGGCGGGCCTGCTGATGCATGCTCTCCAGAGAGAGATCCCTGCGCGCGTGGCTCAGGCCCGGACAGGAGCGCGATTCCAAATCCCCCTGCTCTCCCAGGCCCGGCCGACAGCGGTCAACACCTCCCCTTGCTCGAAGGGGAGGTGTCAGCGCGGCCGGAAGCATTGCCCACCCGGCGTGGCCAGCGGCGATGCAGCCCGGCCGCAGGGCAGGCCGCAACCAGCCGTGCAACCTGCGGCACAACCACCCGCGCAACCGGTAGGGCAACCGCAGCGGACTACGGGGACGGGTCCGGCTTCCCCAGACTTCCCAGGGGAAGAAGCCGGCGCGCCGAATGGGTTGCTGAGGAGCACCTTCACCCAGGGGCCAGCTGGTACCAGGGTACCGACGCCCTGCGCGACCCGGGGCGCGACAGGGTGCGGCCCAGGGCGCGGCCCGGGATGGGGCTTCGCACGGTGCCAGGCCCGGGGAAGGGGTGCCGTACAGAAGTAGTCGGGCAGCGGGCCGGGCTGCCCGCACCCCTTGACCCCCAGGTCAGACCCCTTGCCCGGGCCGCACTTCCCGCCCGCCTGGGGCAAGTTGTAGAGCAACTTGTAGGGCCAGTTGTACGGCCAGTTGTGGAGCAACTTGTAGGGCCAGTTGTAGGGCAACCCCGAGCGCCGGGCGACGCGGGGCAGCCCCGGGGCAAGCGGGGCAACCGGCCCGCCCGGGGTGGTAGTCAGGCTGATCGGATCGATTGACCCGCGCAGGTCAGCATCGGTGCCCGATCGGCGCCGGCCGGACCGATTAGCGGCAATCGGCCGCCGCTCGCCAGCCGTTCGTCTCCGGAGCATCGCCGCCCCTTCTGTGTGCACGCTCTTCGCGCGCGGCCCGGGCACGGCATAGCGACCCTCTCGCCCCTTTCTGAATCTCCCAGGTACTCCTGGCCGGATAGGGCCAGAGGTGCTGGTTCAGGTGCCGTTCTGGATTTTTTCGAGCTTTCGCATGTAGTCGGGAAAGAGGTCATTGACGGTTGGCGGGGCCTGGCGCAGGCCCGGGGCGCCCGCGACGAGTTCGGTGATCTGCTGGCGTACCTCGCTCTCATCGCCTTCCCCGCTGTAGGCGCATTCCGTGATGCGCTGGGCGGTCTCGATGGCGGACCGGCGGAAGGACTTGTCCCGGACGATCTCGGCGTAGTGCGGGCCGTCGGCGGCGGGCGCGGCCTGGGCGCAGGCGTGAACGTATCCGGGCCCGCCGACGCCGGCGAGCTGTCCGCGCCGGGTGAGTTCGTCGGTGACGGTGATCGGGTCGACGGGCTGCTGTGCCTCGTGCAGTGCGCAGATGGCGCGGTGGATGGTGGCGTGCGCGGGCCGGTAGTAGTCCTCGGCTCGCAGGCCGGTCTTCAGCGTCTCGGCGAAGAAACGGTGCCCGGCGGCGGCCGGGGTGCAGGAGTGCATGAGCGCGCCGAGGACGGCCTGCTCGGCCTCCAGGTCCTGCGGGGGCCTGCGGGTGAGAGCAACCGGCGCCGGGAGGGAGGTGTTCGGTTCCTGTTGCTGGGTGTTGGGTTCCATGCAGCGAAGAACGGGACCGCACGGATTCGAGTTTCGAGTCACGCCCCACGCCGCGGTCCGCTCCCCATATGGCGACCCCGGTCATGCGGACACCGTCCCGGTGGCATCGTCCTCCAGCGGGCGGGCGGCGAGCTGCGGCAGCCGGTCTGTCCACGGCCCCGGCCACGGCCGGCTCGGTGCGAGCGGTGGTCTGCCGGCGCAGCTACTCCAGCGGCGGCGTGGCAGGCACCTGGTCCCGGTGCGAGATGCCGCCGACACCGCCGCTGTCCGGCGCGGGGGCGTGGAGGGTGAGCCCTGGCCCGGGGCTGGTGCTTTCGCTGGTTCGTGTGGTGATTGTTGTGCGCCTCCTGTCAGGCCAGGCAGCTGTGCATCTGCGCCGCGAGGCGGCCGTCGGGCCAGGGCAGCAGACCGTCGTCGTCCTCCCCGGGCTCCGGCTTCAGGTCCTGGATCGTGAGGGTCATGGCCCGGGAGAGGGTGCCGGCGCAGGCATGGAAGGCTGCCATTGTGAGCCTGGTCCCGGTACCGGGCTCCTGGTGGCGCAGGGCGTGCCAGATGCGCAGCAGCATGAGAGAGGGCAGGGGCCGGGCTCCGGTCAAGGGGATGGCGGGGAAGAGGTCGGCGGGGTCCTTGTGGCCGCCGATGGTGTCCAGTTCGGCCGCTTGAGCGGCCCAGTGCCGGGCCTCCCGCAGTTCGCCCCGGATGGTGTGCAGCAGGTGCAGGCATTCGGCGGAGGCGGGCTTGCCCGCGCCGGCGGAGAACTGCCACAGGAACTCCGCCTGCTCGTCCCGGTCCGCCAGGTGCAGCAGGCAGGCGAAGGTGAACGCGGAGTCGGGATCGATCTGGTGACTGGTGGCCATGTCCGCGATGCGTTCGGCGGCCTGGGGTGCGCGGACGGTCAGGGAGGAGAGGGCGCGCAGTTCCCGCGCGGCCTCCTCCCGCCGGGGAGAGACCGGCGGTCCGGACGCGGCCAGGGAGGCGAGGTCGAGCGCGGGGTTCGGGTAGCCGCCGCCGACGTCGCGTTCGGTGGCGTCCACGTAGTCGGCGACGACTCTGCGGTAGGCGGCCTGGTCGTCTTCGTCGGTGTCTTCGGGGAAGAAGAGACGGGCTTCGTTCAGGAGATCATCCAGTGTGCGTGACATGGGGTGGAGTACTCCTCAGCAGGTCTCGTTACGATCGGCACTCAGCTCGATGCCCAGATCCTGGGCAAGTCGCTGTCTGGCGTGGAGCCGATGGGAGCGCACGGTGGCCTCGTCCACTCCCATGACCTGGGCGGTTCTGGTGGTGCTGTAGTCGAGGACGTAGTGCAGTACCACCACATCGAGCTGGCGGGCGGGCAGCCGTGCGATCGCCGGGTAGAGGCCGATGCTGCTCTCCATGGCGGCGAACTCGTCGCGGGCATCTTCGATGATGGCTCGCTTGACCTTGGCGAAAGCCGCGGTCTCCGGGAGGGCGGAGGGCCGGTCCTCGAGGATGAGGACCTCGTCCACGGCCTCCTTCAGGTGGGCCCAGGCGTTGGCGGCGGGGTTGGCCTCCTCCATCAGCCGGTTCCAGCCCTTGAGGAGACTGAGGAAGACCAGATGGACGACGCGGGCGGCGACCCGCCGATCGCCGAGCTGGAGTTCGGCGTAGTGGAGGTAGGCCCGCCGGTAGCGGCTGTGGAAGGCATAGAAGGCCACGAGGCGCTGCTGCTCGGCCACGGCCACCCGTACGGCCCCGGGGTCGCCCTGCTGCGCGCTCATGCCTGCCCCTCCCCGCCGGTATGCAGGGCCCCGTGCGGTGGCTCCTGCGGACTTCGGCCCCGCTCGGCGAGAGATGCGGCTCCCATCAGGACCCCCGCGGCGAGACCGCGGCGGAGCAGCCGGGCGGCATCCGGGACGAAAACCCGCGCGGCGGTGGCCAGAGCCAGTGAGCCGATCAGCAGAAGCAACACGTGTGTTCCCTTCTTCCGGAGGCACAGTCGGCTCCCCGTCGGCCAACCTCGTTGTGTGCCCGAGGACTTCGGTGCCCTCGATGACCAGCTAATCGTTCGGAACAGGGCAAACGTGGAACCGTCTCGAAAGAAACTGCAGCCGAGTGTGACCACTTGGGCACCAGCAGTGTCTCCACCTGCACCGTTGGTCGCTACTTGTGATCAGGGTCACATCATGAAAAGGTTTACGTGATGATGCGGTATAGACCACTGACTCTGGCATCAGACACACCAACCGCCTCAAACGCCACTTTCATCACGAGAGGTCGCGCCCGCGGGACCAACATCCCGCCCGCACACAGGCCCTCGAACGCTCCGGCCACCGAGACCAGAGCCGCCGGGGATGCCACAGCCTCCTACATCCCCCCGCCATTGAGCCTGCTGCTCGACGTCGAGGTTGTTGCCCTTGATGGCTTTGGCGAGCTTCCGCGCCTTCTCCGCCGACATCGGCCTCCCACACCGGAATGCGGAAAGGCAGCACGTCAGCCGGTAAGGAGCCTGACCAAGTCATCCACCTGGGCCGGGGTAAGTCGCTTCTTCAGGTCTGCGGCCAAGGCGGGCAGGTCTTCGCCCTCAGCTTCACCGGAGGGGTCCGCGGGCTTGGAGGCTGCCTGTGAAGCTTGCGCCGGGCGGGTGCTTACTGAGTAAGCACCCGGTTCGTGCTTGGCCTTCTTCCGCTCTGCCCGTTGCGCGAGTGCTTCCTCGGCCCTGTACCGCCAGCACAGAAGACTCAGGAATGGATGGACCTCGCCACCCAGGTCCTCGCCTACCGCGTCACCTACACAATCACCGACCACGTCCTGGCACTCGGACCGGAACCCGACCAGCACGAACCCCGCCGCATCTCATGGCATCACCAGCTCACCAGAGCACTCAACCGCTGGTAACCACAGCAGCCCTCGCGGTGGCCACCTGGAAGGCCCTCAAGTGCCCAGAGCACAGCGACAGCAGCGGTTCGACATCGGCCCCGATCGGCACCGGTCCGACCGGTCGGGGACCGATCAGCCGCGGATGACCAAGCAGCCGCGCCCGAGCCCGGCCCAACGTGCACACGTGTACGGGTGTGGAGCTCGGTGCGTTATCGCTTCCAAGCGTCAGGAGCCTAGTAATGTTCGGTCGCATGAGCATCCTTAGCCCCAGAGGGGAGCGAGAGAAGCTAATTACAGCTCTCACTCCCAAGCTGCGAAGGCACTTGAAAATCCGCGCTTTTGAGCATGGCTTGGACATTCAAGACGCTGCCGAGCACGCCATCAAAGCCTGGTACGGAGCCGACGGCCATGCCGAGGTCGACACCGAAGGGGCCAAGACCTGGGGGACTTTCCTTCCGGTCGGTGAGCCCGACAAGTTCAAGGCCGTGTGCGTGGAGCGCGGTGTCACGTACGTGCAGGGACTCGCGCAGGCCCTGACCTTGTGGCTCGATGCCCACCCCTCACCGTCTACTCCGTTGGTATCGCAGCCCGTGGAACGCGTCATAGTGGCCAACCAGAAGGGCGGGGTCGGGAAGACCTTCATCTCCTCCGGGGTCGCTCAGGCTCTGGCGGAGGCCGGCCACCGTGTACTGCTGGTCGACTACGACCCCCAGGGCCACCTCACTGCTGAGCTGGGCTTCGAGGACCTCATGTACGAGGACGACACCGAGACGCTGCTGATGCACATGGACGGCTCGGCCAAGGGGGACATCCACGATCTCCTGGTCGCCTTGGACCAGGAACGCTTCGGTGAGCGGCTCCACTTGCTGCCCGCCTCTGACGACGCGTTCCTCCGAGACGTTGCCCTGTCCAAGGTGAGCTTCAGCGAAGCCGCCTTGGAACGCGCTTTGGAGCCGCTGGAGGACGAGTACGACGTCGTGATCATCGACGGCCCCCCAAGCCTGGGCCTGAACATGGACACGGCCCTGTACTACGTGCGCCGCCGAGAGGGTGAACGCGCCGATCGCTCTGGTGTGATCACGCCGGTCTGGGCGAACAAAGCCTCCCACCGAGCGTTCCGGCTTCTGAAGTCGCAGAAGGACGACCTGTGCATCAAGGGCCGGATTCAGGTCGATTACCTCGGCCTGGTCATCAACGCTTACGACAGCCGACGGGGCAAGCTCGTGAAGGAGAACAAGGACCAATGGGAGAAGAGCAGCTCCCCGCCTGTCCTGGCTGTGATCGGTGACCTGAAGGAAGGCCGGGAGGCTTCGGACGGGGAGATCCCGCTACTGGAGTACGCGCCCGACAGCGAGCATGCACAGGTGATGCGCGACTTGGCGAAGGAGCTTGCCGTATGACACCCCCGCAGCACCGTGTCACCCGCGGCTTCAGCATGGGAGAGGAGGACAACGGGAAGAAGCCTCAGCGTCGTATCCGTACACGTCAGCAGATCATCAACGGCGAGGGGAAGCGACCGCCGGCCAAGGCTGAGCTCAAGCTGCTGGCTCATAACCCGTTCAACCCGCGGGACGAACTGACCGATGTCGAGGAGACGGCGGAATCTCTTCGAGCAAGGGGGCAGATCCAACCGGTCACCGTGGCGCGACGCGATGCCTTCCTGAATGCCCACCCTGGGCACGAAGACGAGATCGGCCAAGACGCCGAGTACGTCGTCATCGACGGGAACAGGCGTCTGGCAGCGGCCCCGCTCGCTGGCCTCTCAGAGCTGCGGATCGACGTCAACGACGAGCTGGCTGGGAGCGCTGCGGACATGCTTGAGGCGGCCCTCATCGCCAACATCCACCGGGTGGATGTGCCCCCCGTGGACCAGGCGAAGGCGATCCAGGAGCTCGTGGGGGTCCACGGCTCGCAGGGGCAGGTGGCTAACCGTCTGGGGAAGACGGCTGCCTGGGTGTCCCAGCGTCTGGCGCTCCTGGAGCTCATGCCGGAACTCCAGGAGAAGGTGGAGAGCGGCGAGTTGAAGGTGGAGCCGGCTCGCCGTATCGGCCGGTTGCCCAAAGCGCAGCAGGCTGACGAGGCCGAGAAGGTTATTAACGCCGTTAAGCCTCCGCGTCAGCGCCGCCCCGGACGCGTGGAAGCCGGGACGGAGGAGCCGACTGTTAACGCCGTTAATACCCCCGTGGCTGCGGCCGCAGCAGCTGACCCGGCAGCAGGAGGCGGAGGGCATCAGCCACACCATGGCGCGGCTGATGCGCCCGGCGTGATGCCGTGGGAGGACCCAAGGGCGCTCCTCAAAGTGGTGGCGTCCCGTATGTCCCGACCAGACCGAGTGGAGCTGACAAGACTCCTGATCGACTTCAACACGGAAGAGAAGGCCGACACCCACGCAGAGGCGTAGCTGCTGGTTCGTTCGATACGGCTGCGCCACGGCGCCGAAGGCAGCTACCGGCTGAACACAGAAGGGCGCGTACCCCCGGCGAACAAGCACGAGGGCAGGAGGTGTGGACCTTCGCGGTGTGTCCAGTCGTGCGCGTGTCAGGCACCGGGCCGCCCGGCGAGCCACGTAAGCCAGGAACCCGTGCCAGACACGGTGCCGGAGAGCCGGTCGCGGGAACGGGCCACCCCGAGGCCGGCCGCCCCAGGCCGAGCCGGGGCAGTGGACCCTGAGTCCTGGGCACATCGAGCGGCTGAGCGCGTGACTCGTGGCCCGGGCAGGGGCGCAGCCCGTCACTCACCACGGGCAGGTCAGGCCCGCTGTGGTGACCGTGGTGGCCTTGAGAGTCCGGCCGGCCCGCCGTGACTCTCTCTGACAGCTCCAAGAGCACCTACCCGCGGGACCCCTGAACCATCTGACTTGGTTTATGACGGACTTTGAAGTTCGTGGCGTGTCCGGTTCCCTCCGACTCGGCTGGCCCGGGATGATCCGCGCATGAGGTCGCCGCTGAGTGGCCTTCCAGGCCCGGAGACCAGCTACTCGGGCGGATCTGCGATGTCCATCCTGACGGCGATGGCGCGTGCGCCTGCTTTGGCCAGGGATGCGTAGGCGGCTGCCAGGTCGAGGTGGGTACGCTCCAGTTCGTCCGGGTAGTAGCCGACGCGGATCTCCTCCAAGTGGGCTTGGGCAGAACCAATGAGCTCGAAGACGACCCCTACATCGGTGCGCGGCCCGTCTGGTTGACCGCGGAGCACGAGCGCGCGGTTGATCGCTTCCGCTTCCCGTTTGAGGGCTTCGAGGTTGTCAGGTGTCATTCGGTAGGTCACGGTGGCTCCAAGCTCAAGTGATCTCTCAGAGGTGGGCCATGTCCACGAAGCGGGAGTAGTGGAGTTGTGCGGCGACGGTAACGGACGCCGTCGGCCCGAACCTGTTTTTCTCGATGACGAGATCGACTTCGCCAGCGCGGGGCGATTCTGGGTCGTGCGCGTCCGGCCGTTCGACCCGGATCATCACCGACGCGTCGTTCTTGATCGCTCGCGACTCGCGTACGAAGCCGTCGTCATTGAGCTGCGACAGGGCGATGACGTGGCAGTCGAGCTGGACGGACAGGTTCTTCAGGCCGCGGGAGACCGAGGCGACGGCCTGCTCGCGGGTCACGTGACGAGACTGCGCTACCTCCACCAGCTGGAGGTAGTCCACGACGAGGAGACCGAGACCGCCCTTGGCGCGGGCGCAGGCCCGTGCCGCCGAGGCGATGTCCGCCAGGGATGCGCCCTCGGGCCGGTAGACCCGCAGCGGCAGCTTTCGGAACAGCTCCACGCCCAGGCGGTTCACGGTCTCCCACCCTGCAGGGGTGAGGCCGCCCTGATGCGTCAGATGGTGCAGAGCGATCTGGCCCTCGGCTGCGAGGATCTTCTGCATCAGCTCGGTCTCACTCATCTCCAGCGAGGAGAACATCACCGTCGCGCCCGTCCGGGCCGCAGCAACGGCAGCGTTGAGCGCCAGCGTGGATTTGCCGACACCGGACTGCGCGGCCATCACCGTCACGTTGCCCGGGTGCATTCCTGAGGTGAGCACATCGAGGTCGGCGAACCCGTACGTGAGCCCGACCCGCTTGCCGTCCTGGATGCTCTCCAGCTCCGCGACGAAGTCGAGATAGAGGTCACCGACCGTCGGCGGTACCTCATGCAGCCCAGGGGCACCCGCGAGAATCTCGGTGAGCTGCTGCTCCACCAGGTCGCGGGCCTCGTCCCCGTCGCCCTCCTGGCTGTAGGCGTACTCCAGGATGCGGTGCGCCGACTCCACGATCGCCCGCAGGTACGCCTTGGCCCGCACGATTTCGGCGTACTGCGGGCCGTTGGCGGTGGTGGGTACGGCTTGGACGAGGGACTGGACGTAGCCGGGGCCGCCCACGCGGGCAAGCTCTCCCTGCTGCCGCAGCTCCTCGGCGACGGTCAGCGCATCGACCGGCTCGCCCGCCTCGTGCAGCGCGCAGATCGCACGGTGGATGGTGCTGTGCGCAGGCCGGTAGTAGTCCTCGGCGACCAGCCCGGTTTCCAGAGTTTCGGCGAAATAGCGGTGGCCAGCAGTGCTGGGGCTGCCCGAGAGCAGCAGCGTGCCGAGCGAGGCCCGCTCCGCTTCAAGGTCCTGCGGCGGCACCCGGGTGAATGCGGCGGGCCGCTCCTCTTGCAGGTCACGGTCGTCGGCTGGGGCCCCGGCCTGCTGGCTTGGAATGGTGGACACTGGTGATCTCCTGTTCGGTTACGCGTTCAGGGGAAACTCGCGGGCCGCTCCCCGGCACGGGAGCGGCCCGCACCGGCCTTGTCAGTCCGGCACGGCCATCGCGCACTCCACGCAGCTCCTGCGATAGCGGGCTGGATGATCCGGGCACCGCTCGCGTCCGCCAGCGCCCCGGCCGCGGCCGGCCTGTCCCGGCAGCGGTACCCGCGACCGGTCACAGTGCTTGATCAAGTCCTTCCATGCCGGATGTGCGGCCATCTCCCGAGCCCGGTCCGCCACCCACTCCATCGGATAGCCCGCTGCCAGCAGCTCCACCGACTGGGCTCGCAAAGCACTACGGCTGCCGTTGAGCAACGGGCGCCCCAGGGCCTGTGCGTACGCATCGACGACCACGTCAGCCGCCGAAGGCTCCGGCGCAGCCGCTTCTCTCTCCTCGTCTCCAGGCGGTCCATCTGAGGCATCAGCGTCATCCGGGGCCTCGGAGAGAGAGGAGGGAGCAGAAGAGGGAGGGAGAAGGGGTGCAGATTCTGCACCCCTTCTCCCCGCAGAATCTGCATGGGGGGGTGCAGAATCTGCATGGGGGGGTGCAGAATCTGCGGGGGGGTCTGAGCTGGGCTTTTCCTCGGGATCCTCGTCCGGGGCCTCGTCGAAGGTCAGCTCCTCGATGAGCGTCGCGCCGTAGTCCTTGCGCTTGCGCTCCATGCTCTTGAGCAGGTCGAGGTTGATCCGGAACAGGTTGGCGATCTGCGCCCCGTTCTTCGGGCTGTACCGGGGCGCCGCCTTGACGAGCTTCCGCCTCTCCAGCCTCGCCCGGATGGACTGGGCGGTCCGCAGTGACATGTGCGCCTCGTCCGCCACCTGCTGCATGTGCGCGACCACGTATCCCTTGGCGTCGGTGTGATTCGCGCACGCCATCAGGAACGCACCCTCACCCGTCTTCAACCCGCCAGCCTTGAAGACCATGCTCATGTGCTGGATCACCGGGCCACCCCCGCCCTCTCGCGCGGCGTGCGGGTGCCCACAGCCGAAGCAGGGACGGGCTCGGGGGTGAGGGCTGGCACGCCCATGGCGCCGAGCCGGACGTGGCACACAGGCGGGGGTGGCGCTTTGCGAACTGGGCGTTGAACGGTGGTGCGCATGGTGCGAGGTCCCCTCGATTGGGGAGCCGCGACAGCGACGGTGTGACCACGGATTGTGAGACCGGGAGGGGTGTGCTAGCACTCCCCTGACTTGCCGTTTATCCTTGCGGCAGGTGGCCCCGTATGGGAGCACCTGGCGAGGTCACCTCGCTGACACGACTCGTTGCCTGGTAGCGGGAGTCGTTGCTTGATCGGCCGTCCCCGTTGGCCCGGGGGCGGCCGATTTTCTTTCTAAGCCACGGCCGCCCCCTCTCCGAAGATCAAGTTGGCGGGCCTGAAAACAGGTACGAGGTCAGTCCTCACTCGGTGCCTCCTGGGTGGCGGCCGGGTACTTCTCGGCCAGCCGACGGAGGAGGTGCGCGTACTTCAGACGGTTGCCGCGGTGGGGCTTGGTGAGTCCCGCCTCCCACCGAGCGACTGCGACGCGCCGGACGCCTATGGCGTTGGCGACTTCGGTCTGGGTCAGTCCGGCGGCGACTCGCAGCTGCTGCCGAACGCGCGGTGAAGGAAGAGTGTCGGCATCCACCAGGGCATCGACGCGACGCAGCGGATCCGACATCGGAGCCTCCATCCCAGGAAACAGTACTGGAAAAGATACACGAAGTGATCTCTCATTCGAAGCCCGGTAGGGTCCGTTTCCGTGTCCCGCCTCGCGCTCTTCGATCTGGATGGCACGCTGGCTGACCGGCAGTCGGCCTTCAGCGACGCCGTGGCCGGCCTGTGCCGCGCGCACTCCTTCCCACCGGACACCGAGAACTGGCTGCTCACCGAGCTTGCCGATCGCGCGAACGCCGACGACTTCGTACGGCTGCGCGCCACCTTTGATCTGACAGTGCCCGGCGTGCAGCTGTGGCAGGAGTACGTCGAGCTCATGGCGGCCGCCGTCACCTGTCGCCCCGAGGTCCTCAAGGGCCTGGCCCGCCTGCGGGCGGCCGCATGGACGATCGGCGTCATCACCAACGGGGCCGGCGACATCCAGCGCGCCAAGCTCGCCGGGACCGGCCTCGCCGACCTGGTCGACGGCGTCGCCGCCTCGGGCGACCTGGAGATCCGCAAGCCCGACCTGCGCCTTTTCAAACTCGGGGCCACCCGGTGCGGCGTCAGCCTCGCGGACGGTGGCTGGATGGTCGGCGACAACCCGACCGGAGACATCGGCGGTGGCCACCGGGCTGGGCTGCGCACCATCTGGCTGCGCGGCAGCCCTTGGCCCGACGGACTCCCCGCCGCGCACCACGTCGTCGACGACGTCACCGACGCCATCACCATCCTGCTCGCAGAGACGGAGTAGCACCGTGGACCAGCCGACCGTCGGGATCCTCCACCCCGGCAGCATGGGTGCCGCCGTTGCCGCCTGCGCCGCGACCAACGCGGCCGACGTCCTGTGGTGCGAGACCGGGCGCAGCACCGCTTCGGTGGAGCGCGCCACCCGCCACGGGCTGACACCAGTGGCCACGCTGACCGAGCTGCTGGACCGCAGCGACATCCTCATCAGCCTCTGCCCGCCGGCCGCGGCGGAGAACCTGGCCCGCGACGTCGCCGGGCACGGCTTCGCCAGGGTGTACGTGGAGGCGAACGCCATCTCCCCCGAGCGGACGCAGCGGGTCGCCCTGCTGCTCCCGGACGCGATCGTCGTTGACGGCGGTGTCGTCGGCTCCCCGCCGGTAGGCGGCAAGTCGCCGACCTTGTACCTGTCCGGGCCCGCTGCCGCGACCGAGCGCATCGAGGCGCTGTTCGCGGACACCGCGGTCTTGGCCGCGGTGCTGGGCACGGAGGTGGGGAAGGCTTCTGCGCTGAAGCTGTCGTACGCCAGCTTCCAGAAGACCTCGCGGGTGCTGGTGGCGCTCGCCGTCGGCATGGCCCGCGAGCACGGCGTCGACCAGGAACTCATCGAGGTCGCCTCCCGGCGCACCGACTCATACCTGTCCGAGCCGCAGTACGTCGCCAAGACCGCGGCCCGCGCCTGGCGCTGGGGCCCCGAGCTCGAAGAGGCTGCCGACGCGCTCGCGGCCGCCGGTCTTCCGCCGGAGATGCTGCGTGCGGCCGCGTCCACACTGGCCTGCTGGAACGACGCCAAGGACAGCGAGCTCACGCTCACCGATGCCCTGGACCGACTCGCCCAGCCGTAGCCCGCCCTCATGCTGTCGCCGCCCCTGCCCGCTGCGCCAGCAGCTGGTCGATGAGCCGCGCCGCTTCCTGCGGAGCCGACACCGTGGTGTCCACGCTCAGGTCCCAGACCATGCCCTGGTGCGCGTCCAGGTCCTCGCGGGTCGCATCCCACGCCGCCAGCCGCGCCGCGGTGTCGCTGTCGCCGCGCCCCGCAGACCGCTGCTCGGTCACCTCGCGCGGGCACCACAGCAGCACCACCGACCAGTCGGCCGGATAGCCGCCGACCAGCGCTCGGATGCCCTCGACCTGCCCGAGGTGCACCACCGGTACCCCGGCTGCGAACGCGGCGTCCAGGCCGGGCCGGTCGATGGCGTACGTGTTGCCGTACCTGTGGTTCGCGTAGACGACGTCGCCCGCAGCCTCCAGCTCGCGCAGTTGCTCCGTCGTGCCCATCCGGTAGCCGGCCGACTTGCCCGTCCCGACCTTGAGCCGCGCGAATTGCGCGTACCTGGGATGCAGCACGCTGAGCGCGGTGGTGACGGTGTCCTTGCCCGAGGCCGGCGGGCCGTACAGGAGCACACCCTGCTTCGGGTTCACGTGTACATCATCCCCGTTGCATGCCGGGCCTGGTCCGCGAGCGTCACTGCGGTCCCCAGCCGGTTGTCGACGACAAGGTGGGGCATCGCCGGGCGCAGGTCGAGGTCGATCGTGGCCATGTACTCGTCCCACCGCTGGAGCTTCCACGCGTCCCGGGCCGCTGAGCGGAATCCGATGTACTCGCGCATCGACTCTTCGTCGCAGCGAACCCACACCGGGAAGACGTCGACCCCCATCGAGCCCGCGCGGTTGGCGAGGCGCTGCATCCAGTCCGAGTCGGTCATCTCGGAAATGAACGGCGCGGTCAACACCGTGGAGATGCCGCACTTGATGTTGGCCATTGCCGACTGCATCAGGCAGTCGTACTCCACGGGCCGGACCTTCTCGCGGTAGAGCTTGGTGTGCCGGTCGTTCGCGTCGCCGCCCAGCGCGACCAGGAGACGTTCCACGAGCGGGCGGGTGAGCGGGTCCTTGTCGAGCAGCGGCCAGCCTGTGAGCTGAACGAAGAAGCGGGCGAGCTCGGTCTTACCGCTGCCCGCGAAGCCGCCGACCAGGATGAGCACGGGACGGTGAGGGTCGCCCCCTGTGTGACGGCGCTTCCACGCGTCAATGATCCGCTGCTGCAAATCGAAGTGGTCGGATTCGTCGGAGCCCGGCGCGATGCGGTGAATGGCGCGCTCAACAGCCAAGACGTGCGAGCCGTTGAAGCGGTCATCCATCGGCGTGAGCTTGAAGGACGTCTCCTCCCCCGGCAGTGCGGCACGGAAACCGAGGTCCGGTTCGGTCGCTCGGTACAGCAGGCAGTAGGCGCGCCGGTAGTGCGGACCGGGGTAGACCTCCCCCTGCTCGTGCTGCCACAAGGTCTGCGGATTCGCAGCGGGAATGCCCTTGAGCTTGGCCCGCTCAGCGACTTCTCGGAGCCGCTCGCCGGCCTTCTCCAGGGTCAGGCCGTGGGCCTCGCGCTGCTCCCGCAGCCGGTCTGGCCTCCACCCAGCGCGCTGCTTCCCCACCCTCTGCCCCTCCGTCATCGTCATGGCCGCGAGCTTAGGGCTCGGGCTGCAAATCGCATGTATACGCGGATGTTGAAAACGCGTGAATGGCGGTGCGTACGAGCTTGGACATGTCCCCGTGATGGTTCGTCCCGCCTGGCCCGAGTGTGATGGCCCTCACGAGATCAGCCGACGGGAGGAAGGTCATGGCACGTGAGGTGTTGTCAGTGGTCGTCGTCACCACTCCCGTAGCCTTCGCCGAGTCGAGCACTCGCATGGCGTCGGATGGAGTAGCCGATCTCGAATTCCTCGGCGCTCATCCTGGTGTCGTTCAGCTCGACAACCTCGCCGTTGGAGCTGGTCGTGACTCGCACGACGCGCAGCAGCGGAACGCCAACGTCGGCTGGGAGGTCCAATGCCTCCGCCTCTTCGGGCGAGGGCATGCGGGCGGAGACACCTTCGCTCCAGCGGAGGGGACGATGGCCCATCTCCTCCAGGCGGTCGTAGATTCCTCCGGGGCCTGTGTCGGCCTCTGCGAGTCGAGTTCCTCGAGCGAGTTCAGCCGGCAGGTAGCTGGTGGCCAACTGCTTCGGCTTCCTGCTCTCGGGGTCGCCCATCACGCGGTCACGAACGAGGACTTCGGATCCGGTGGGGATGGACATGAGGACAGCGAGATCGACCGGCACGATGCCCCAACGCAGGGTGGGAGGCTCCAAGGCCACCCACGGTTGGGCAGTCGGGTCGAAGTAGTAGCCGATCTCATCGCGGAAGACCTGGCGGGAGCGCGTGATGCGCCGCTTCTCATGGCGTTCTCGCACGATGGTTCCTCTGCGGCGCACCGCGACGACCAGACCCTCTTGCTCCAGGAGCGAGATGGCGCTTCGCACGGTCTGGTAGCCAGCGCCGTACTGGGCTTGGAGCTCGGTGAGCATCGGCAGCTTGTCGCCCGGCGCGAATCGCCCCTCGCCGATCTGCTGTCGCAGGTCAGCGGCGATGTCGCGATACGAGACGGGCATCGGAGCCACCTTTCAGAGTGCTACGGGGATCTGATTCTAGGGCTAGCTCTATCAGGCGGCGATGGGCAAGCACAACCGATCGACACGAATAGGGCTATCGCTATTGACGCGGTGGCCCGACATGGTCTCTACTGGGCGATAGCGATAGCCCTAACGTTCCGTTGAGCAGGGGTTACGCCCCTCGGCACCACCGCAAGACCGCAGTAGTCGTCCGCCCTTCGGGGCGGCCGGGGTAGCCCTCAGCTCGCTGAGGGCACGTCATCAGGCGAGCTGAGGACGCGAGAGCACCATCGAACTCCCCCGGAGCCTGACGGCCGCGACGAATGCATGCACGTCGCAGCGCTGTGAGCTGTCTGTCCTCCAGGCCCTGCCTGGCCTGGAGGGCGGAGAGAGCATCGCGATCCGCGCCCCCGCCACTCCGTAGGAGTTCAGATGTCTGCTTCGCCCCTCGAGCGCACCGCCCGCCCCCGCCGCAGCCGGACCCGCTCCCGCACCGTCAACGCCCGCCCGGCGCTGGCCCTCTCCACTCTCAAGCCCCACCAGTACGACCTGCATCCCGCCTGCGCTTCGCTGGTCTGCCCCGACTGCAAAACGTGGGTACCGATCACCGGCCTCCAGACCAAGAAGCCCAAGGTTGTGCCGCACGACACCGGCCGTGCGGGCAAGGACGCCGCCGCCCGCTGCCGCCTGGGCAGCAACCGCCTGGTCACGGTCGACGTCACGGCCCGGATGTGGCAGGAGCGCCTGGCGGACGGCCACGCGGAGACCAGCCACCAGCGCCCGAGCCGCGTCACACGCAAGCCGCGAACGGCGCCGGCGCCCGCTGTCGCTCAGATCGCCGCCCGGAAGACGAGCAGCGAGCCCGGCGACGGCCGCCCGACGTGGCTGGTCCGCGAGATGGGCTGGGCATCGACCGCAGCGGCGGTCCGCGACACCGACACCCGGCGCGCGCAGCTGCCCGACGGTGAGGCGCCGACGGAAGGCCCGCAGCTTCCCATCGAACCTGTCCGCATCACAGCCTGACCAGCAATCAACCAGCCCGGCTCTCTGGAGGAGACATGCCGTTCCTGCTGACTCTTGCGCTCTTGTCACCGCTCCTGTTCCTGACGCTGGTGGTGCTCTTCAAGCGCCCCGCCGCGCCTCGCCGCTGACCCTGGACGAGCGACCACGGCCCCGGCCACCCCGCAGAGGGGTGGCCGGGGCCGTGGGCTGTTCGTACGAGGTACAGCAGCCGAGTTCCGGCCCGCCAGGCCGGAAGAACAAGCGCGGCGCCCCGGAGATGCACCTCCGAAGCGCCGCATCACACCAGGAAACCGCGGAGGAAACCTGTGCTGTCCATGATGTTGGCACACCCGCCCGCCCCTGTCGCGGCCGGGGACGAGACCGAGCCCGAACCCCAGCACGAACGCGACACCAGCAACCCGGACTCGATGCCGGAGCTGCCCCGTCGCCTCCCGCAGACGGGGACCGCCGCCGAGCGGCGCCTCGGCCGGCACCTCCTGGACGCCGTGCGCGCTCAGGACGAGCGCATCCCCGCCGAGCGGCGCGTCCCACGCACCGTCGCGGAGATGCGCGCCCGCCTCGCGAGTCAGGGGGCGATCTGATGCGAAGCCGCATCCGCTTCCTGGCCCGCCGTCTGGGCCGCACGCAGTGGCAGTGCGCCGTCTGCCGGATCGAGGTCGACGACTACCTCACCCGCTGCCCGATCCAGCACTGAGGAGGAGCAGATGAGCATCCCCTTCGCGCTCCTCCGCGCCGATGGCGGTGAGGACGAGGACACGCGCCGCCTCAACCGCGAGATGGAGGACCCGGCCCCCGACTGGGAGCTGTAGCCCGCACGTGACCGACGACCTCATACGCAGGGCCCGCACCGCACAGCACCACGCGGCGCGGGCCCTGCGCACACACGGACTCACCACCCACACCCACCGCCTGCTGCATCGCGCCGCACTGCTGGCGCGCGCCGTGTGGGCCGCGGGCCACCCCGTCACCGCCCTCCACCCACCACCCGCCGACCGGAAGGACCCCACCCCATGCACAGCGCAGCCGACCTGCAGATGCGCTACGCCACCCGCATGAAGGCGTTCGTCGCCGCCCGCCTGGGCACCGACTACCGCCTCACCACACAGCTGACCGAACAGGTCTGGGAGCGGCTGCGCTCCAGCCCGCCCAAGCTCCCCACCGGTGACGCGGAGGTGTTCAACCGGCTCGCGCAGACGGCCCGGGAGACCATCGCCTCCCACTACCTGGCGGCACGCACCCGCTCCCAGCCGGCCACCCCTACGGCCCCTGCGCCGCTGCTGTCCACGACCCGGCTGGGGGTGGCGGCCTGATGACGCACCAGACCACCACTCCCCACACGGCTCGGCAGCCGCGCGACCAGCTGCGGGAGGCGCAGGCGGTCCTTAAGTCTGCGGGTGCCCGCACCCACTCCCCCTCCGACCGGCTCGCCTTCGCCCTGGACCAGGCGCTGCTGGAGCACCCGGAGCGTCTCGCCAGGGCGGCCGACTACCCCGGCTGGATCCCCGGACGCCGCCGCTGACTGCTGCCCGATCCGCCTGCCCCGTTGCGGGCGGTGAGGGGAGCTGGACAGAACCCACTCCCACCGACCGTGCCGGTCGGTGCACTTCGTCGAATCGGAGACACACATGTCCCCTCAAGCTCAAGCAGCTGCCCCGGCGCAGGCCGGCCTGCTGCCGCTCCCGGCCCGCCTGGAGGCCGAGGCCGCCGCGACGGCGGAGCTGCTCGCCTCCCAGCGACAGCCCTGGCGTGGTCTGTCGGGTGAGCTGGTCACCGCAGAGCAGGTGGTCACGCACCTGGCCGACACCCTGGCCCTGCTGGAGCGGGTCGGCTGGAGCGAGACCCCGCACCACAGCGGCCCGAGTCCGGTGGACGAGCTTTCGGAGACCTCCTCGGTCCGGCAGATCCTGCGCGCGGCCGTCTGGGCACTCAAGGACTTCGCCGGATCAGGCGACCAGGACGGGCCGATGACGTTCGCCTACGCCCTGCACCGGGCGGGCGACACCGACACCTGGAGCGCCACCACCACCGTGCTGGAGACGGCGCTCAAGGCCCGCACCGGCGCGCGCTACGCGAACCCGGCGTCCTGGGCGCAGCGGCGCGGTCGGACGCTGGAGGATCTGCGGGAGCTGGCCGCCGTGGCGGCCGAGGCCGCCCGCCGCACCGGCCCCCGGGAGGCGTGATGACCCCGACGCAGCGCAGCTGGCGCCTGGCCGGCCAGTTCGCGGCCGCCGCCCTGGCGTTAGTGGTCGTCTGGCAGCTGACCTTCTATCCGCTGCCGTCGTGGCTGCTGGTGCTCACGGCTCTGGCCAGCAGCGTGGGGCTGATGGAGGCGGGGCAGCGGATCACCGATGCGGTGCACACCCGCACCTACCGCTGCCCCGATCCGGCCTGCGCCCATCGCGTGACTCTCATCAACTGCCTTGCGGACGAGCACCGCAGGGAGCAGGAGAACGCCGCCGCGCACCCCTACTACCACTGACACACGAGCGCCCCGGCCAACGTCTTCAACCCGGCCGGGGCGCCCTACCCTGCGAAGGGAAACACCATCATGACCGATACCACTGGCCCTGCGCCTGTGGAACGCACGCTCACTCGCGGGCAGTCCGCGCTGCTGGTGTGCGCCACGCTGCCCATGGTCGCCTTCGGTGCCCTGGGCGGCTGGGGCACCTACACCAACATCACCTCCGTCTTCCACCGCGGCGCGACCGCGATCGGTGTCGTGGCGGCCGGAGAGGGCGCCACGCTCGTGCTGGCGCTGGTGATGGTCGTCTTGACGATGTTCGGCCAGTCCGCGCCCGCCCCGGTGCGCATCGGACTGTGGACCCTCCCGGCCATCGCGTCCGCTGTCGGTGCCGCGGTCGCACCGACGCTGACCGAGCGGGTCGTCTTCGCGGTGACGCCGATGGCGATGTGTGTGGCCGCCGAGGGCATCGGGCTGCTGGCCCGGCGCCTGGTCATCTACCGCACCGGGGTGGACATGGAGGCCCAGCGCCGCAACGCGAAGGTGGTCCAGCAGATTGCCGTGCAGCGTGCGCTGGCCACCAATCACCCCGAGGAGGAGGCCCGCAAGGACGCTGAGCTCAAGTCGTGGAAGCTGGCGAAGAAGGTCGGCCAGGGCGATGACGGGCTGGGGGGGAACCTGATCTCCGTCCAGCGGGAGCGGATGACCGACGGCGCCGACACGGCACTGGCCGACATGTTCGCCTCCGCCGCCACAGGCTCCGGCACACCCGCCCTTCCCTCCGGCGCCGAGCGTGACGGCCACGGCACGGCAGGCGTCACGCCCGCCGCCCTGGAGCGCGGGGCCGACACGGCGACCGTGACGGCCCCGGCACACCGGCACACCCCCGGCACGGGAGGCGGCACGGGTGCGGCACGGGGAGTCACGCAGACCGAGGGGCCTTCCGGCACGGTGGCCGTCACGCCCGGCGGCACACCGCCCGTGACGGGTCACACCCCCGGCGGCGTCACGGACACCGACCCGAGCGGGGAGGCGTCACACGGGGCGCGTGCCGAGACGCTCGCCGGGCTCGCCGCCGTGGCGGGTGTGCCCACACCCGTGACGGGTGCGCAGCTGGGCGACACGCAACTGGCCGTCGTTTTGCGGCACATGCGTCACGGGGAGGACCCGCCCCGCTCCTACCGGCAGGCCGTCGCCTGCTTCCGCGAGGAGGGCTTCGTGGGCAGCGAGAAGCGGCTGCGCAAGACCTGGGGCGCGCTGATGTCCGAGGAGGAGGAAGCCACCACCGAGGCCCGGCACGACGGCCAGGAGGACGAGGACAGCGAGCAGGACGACGACGCCCAGGAGCCCCACAGGCCCTGAGTGCTCCGCGTCCGGCACACGCCAGTGACGGCCGGCCCGCAACCTGCGGGCCGGCCGTCAGTGACGACTGCCGGAAGCAACCGCAGTCGAGAAACTGCAGCGCAGACCCGGTGCGTGACCCGGCGAGCGGCACTGCCGCAGACCCGGTGAGCAGACCCGGCGAGCGCTGCTTCCCACCCGGAATCCGCACCTCTTGGAAGGGAGCACGGCAGGTGGCCGAGGACAGGCCCAGCCCGTGGGAGCAGGCGCCCGAGCGGCGCAAGAAGCTGGCGCACAAGCGGGCCGAGCGGCTGGCGCGGCGGGCCGAGTACTGGGGCAAGCGCCTCGAGGCGGCCCGCCAGATCGGGCCGGAAGCGGTCGCCTCGCTCACGTTCGACCGGGTCCGCGGCGACTTCGACCGGCTGGACGGCGAGCGTCGCGAGCGCGCCTATCTGGCGCTCGCGCAGGCCCTGAACGCGGTCCGTGAGGCGCACGCGGAGTGACCGGGCGGGTTGTGACGGGAGCTGTGACAGGCCCTGTGACAACCGCTGTGACCGGCGAAACCGGCCCGACCCGTGCCCGCATGCGCAGGCGCGTACATGCGCGCGTGAGGCTACGCCGCCCGATAACTCTCCGTCAACACAATCCTGTTGGGGAAGGACACCAATTTCCATGATCGAAGCAACGGTCAGCGCCGCCGCCGGCGGCGCCTGCGCCGGGTCGGCCGCGCTCCTCTACTACGCGGAGAAGCTGCCCGGTCTGAAGAAGGCCACCAACAAACTGCACACCGACCGGGCCCAGGCCCTGCTGATCGCCACCGCTGCGGCCGCGATGGTCGCCACCCCCGCGGGCGCCTGGTGGAACCAGCAGATCAACAGCCTCAACTCCTGGGCCACCGGCCTGGTCGGCGAGTGGACCGGCCTGATCATCACCGGCGTTCCGGCGCTGTTCGTGACGCTGATGTTCGTCAACGACCTTGTCACCAGGAAGGTCGAGATGCGCACCCGCGTCCTGGGCGCGGTCCTGCCGGTGCTGGCCTCCACCATTCCCGGCCCGGTCGGCTCCGGTATCCAAAGCGTCCTGGGCTGGGTGGTCTCCACCGTCGGCAGGCTGGTCGCCGGCGCCTTCGGCATGGCCTGAGAAGGGAGCACGTCGTGATCGAGCTCGTGGTCCTGATGGCCATCGCGTATGCCGGGGCCCGCGGCGTGGAGTCGCTGGCGGGCACCACCGACCGGCGCCACGCCAGCAAGGACGCCGAGAAGACCGTCGCGAAGGTCGCCGACAGCGGCCCGGGCGGCGGCCGCGGCGGCGCGGGGAGGAAGCCGCCCGGCCCCACCGAGCCGGGCGGCACCTTCAGCGCCGCCTCCCCCCGCTCCGCGCAGCTGGGCGGGAAGGCGGCGGTGCCGCTCGCTGTCCTGACCGAGACCGGCGCCACCATGTGGAAGGCCACGCTGGAGGGCTACCGCCAGCGGTGGCCCGAGATCCGCGAGGAGCGGCGCAAGGCGATGGCCGACCGCGCGGCCAGGCGGAAGGCCGACAAGGAAACGGCCGCCGCGAAGAGGAAGGCCGTCGAGGCCGAGGCCAAGGCCGGGCCTCCGCCGCCCTACCCGCCCCCGCCCACCGACCCGCCCCAGGCCGCCGCACACACCAGCGGCACCGGCGGGCAGAAGAGCCCCGGCCCCGAGGAGGGCCAGCAGGACGACGGCCGCCAGGAGGATGACGTCTCTTCGGCGCCGTCCGGCAGTGAGAAGCGGGACGAGGCGGCCCAGGCCCGCGCCGCCGAGGCCGAGAAGAAATCCGAAGCGGCCCCCCAGGCCGCCCAGGAGACGGCCCGCCAGGCCGCGGCCGAGGAGCACGCCCGCGAGGCGGACAGCACCACCGCCGGCACCACCCCCGATGACGGGCGCCGCCACCTGAGCGTGGTGCCCGCCCCCGCACAGAACGGAGACCCCATGTCCTCACCCTCCACGGTCATCCCCGAGATCCGCACCCTGGACGGGCTGATGAACGCCCTGACCCTCACCCAGGCGATGTGCGCGATGCGCGCCGAGGAGGCCGAAGCCATCGCCGCCGACGACCTCACGTTGTCCAACCGGCTCGACCAGATCGAGGCCGAGCTGAACGAGCTGGAGGTCGATGACGGCACCCGGGGGGAGATCGACGCCCTGCGCGAGTCCATCCACGCCCAGTCCCAGTCCGCCGCCCAGTACGGCGCTGTTGCCAAGGACGCCGGCGACTTCGCCGCCGCCACCGCGGCGGCCGCCTACAAGTCCCACGGCGGCATCGCCGAGGCCGTCCAGTCCTCCCCGATCGACTCGGCCGCCCAGGCGGGCTACTACAACCAGTGACCGGCCCGCTCACCATCGGCAGCCGGGTGCGCTACCACGGCTCCCACCACCAGCTCCACGGGAGAGAGTTCACACTCCTGGCCTGCCACGGAGACTGCCCCGGCTGCCAGACTCAGGACCCGGACGAGGAGCCACCCGGCCGCCACTTCCGGCTGGAGGACCCCGACAGCGGCCAGGGCCTGGCCCACGTGAGAGCCGCCAGCATCACCCCGCTCCCCCACACCTGGCCGCAGGACGCTGTCGAGATCACCATCGGCGGCTACCACTACCAGGCATCCCACACCGAGCACGGCGGCAGCCCCGGCGCGCGCGTCGTCCACTTCCACACCGCCGACGGCGGCACCGGCCGTACCTTCTGCCGCCTGCCCGACGGCGCCACACCCCCGATCCGCCTCCTGGACGCGGCCGCGCGCCGCCAGGCAGGAACACCCGACGAGAGGACAGCAGCGACGATGACCATCACCAAGATCCCCGACGTGATCAACCACCGGGCCCTGCTCGACGCCCTCAACTCCATCCGAGCCGAGGTCGAGTCCCGCCAGGAGGACGTCGACAACCTCGCCGCCTGGTCCGGCGAGATGGCCGACCGCATGAAGAGCATCGCCGAGGAGCTCCAGGCCCTCAACGTCGACAGCTACACCGTCGGCAACATGACCATGCTCGGCGACCTCATCGACGGGCAGAAGGCCGCGGCCGGCCGGTACAAGAACGCCACCGACACCTCCGTCACCCAGGCCGCGGCCGCCGCGCGTACCGCGCACCGCAACCACGGCCGCATCCAGGAGGCCGTCGAGGACTCCGGCGTGCCCATGGCCAACAACCGCTTCTACGACGCCGAATAGCCCACCCCAACACAGCCCCTCCGGGCCCCGCCGATCCGGCGGGGCCCGGCCCGTTGTTGCCCAGACACCCCCGAGGCCCGAGTACCGGCCCCGGGGGTGGTGGGGAGCACCGGGCCCACCCGCCCGAACCCTCCCCCCGGCCCCGAGCATGAAAGGGACACCGCCGTGCGCGCCCCGAAGAACCCCTCTCCGCAGTACACCGACCTGGCCGCGTTCGTCGCCGCCCAGACCAACCCCGCCGCGGCCGGGAAGAAGGGCTCGCGCACGCTCAAGCAGTGGGCGTGGGACCACCGCGGCAAGCTCACCCTCGCCACCACCGCCGCGAGCATGGGCCCCGCCGGTGAGCTGCTGTCGGCCACCGGCGACGGATGGAAGACGGCCCTGACCCTGGGCGCGGCCTCGGCTGCGGCCGCCGGTGGCTGGGGCTGGGTGCCCGGCCTGTTCAAGTACCAGGGCATCTGGCGTCCCGCCCGCACCCTGCCCGCTCTCCGCGACCGGTACGTCGGCCTGTCCATGCCCGTCACCGGCTCCGGCCTGCTGACCACCATGGCCGCGACCGGCGGCCCCGAATGGGGCGACAACCCCTGGTGGGGCTTCTCCCTGGCCTGGTCCCTCGGGTACGGGACCTGGGCCTGGAAGCGTTGGGGCCAGCGCCCCACCAGCGGCCCGGCGCTGGCCCAGCAGATGCTCGACTGGATCGAGTACGCCGCCACAGCCGAGGGCCCCTACCCCAAGAGCAAGCTCGTCTCCCCCCTCGCCACCCGCGACGGCGGCTGGACAGCCGAGGTCCACATGCCGCGCGGCAAGAGCTTCAAGATCCAGGCGCTGGACGATGTGCTCTCCGCCCTCGGCATCGACGACCCCGACCTGATCGCGCTGGAGAAGACCGGTCCCCGCAAGGGCCGCATCACCGTCTTCACCGAGAACCCGCTGAAGAAGGGCACCCTCTTCGGCGACAGCCACGTCCTCGATGCCGAGACCGGACTGGCCCCCATCGGCGTCTACTACGACGGCGACCCGGCCCACTACCGCTTCTTCCAGCCCGGGTCCGGCGCCGTCCACTCCTTCGTCACCGGCACCACCGGCTCGGGCAAGTCCCGCCTGCTGGACGCCCTGCTGGGCATCGAGCGCCGCAGCCCGCTGGTCTGCTCGATCGTCATCGACCCCCAGGCCGGGCTCTCCCTGCCCGACTGGCCCGACGGCGTCGCCTGCTTCGCCCCCGGCAACGAGCTGGGCATCGTCACCCTCCGCGCCGTCAAGGCCCTCATGAAGGAGCGCTCACAGCGCTACAACCGCATGAAGTGGACCGACGAGAAGGGCCGCACCCGCGTGGGCCGCGCCTTCTTCGTCCCCGGCGCCCCCGACCCGCTCATCTCCCTGACCCTGGACGAGGCCCACGACCTGCTCAACGACCCCGACCACGGCGAGGAAGCCGTCGCAATCATCGGCGACCTCGCCAAAGAAGCCCGCAAGGTCGGCATCAAAATCCGCATCGCCAACCAGTCCCCCAACGCGAGTGAGCTGGGCGGCGAGACCCTCATCCGCGACCTCCTCCAAGGAGGCAACAACGCCGTCCTGCGCTCCGGCAGCCGCGCGACCGGCAAACGCGCCGCCGGCACCGCCCTCGGCGACATCGACCCCGGCGCCATCCCCAAGGAATTCAACGACGGCACCAACACCGGCGGCCTCGGCTACCTCGCCGGACCCGACAACCGCTCCGCCATGTGGCGCGCCCCCAACGTCGAGGACGCCTACGGCCTCGCCCACGAAGGCGAGACCACCGGCATCGAGCAGGAATCCATCGACGCCCTCCCCCTCGTCCGCCACCTCCTCGAGGAACACGCCCTGATGCTGCGCCTGCGCAACGCCGGCCAGCAGTACACCTACGACCCCGACCGCTTCACCGACACCCCCGCCCGGCCCCAGAAGCCCAGCACGGCGCCCGCCCCCTCCATGGAGAAGGCAGCCGCCGACCGCCCGGTGCCGGACGCCGTCGAGCCGACCGGCCCCGGCCTCTCCGAGACGGCCCGCCAGATCGTGGCCTTCCTCCACCAGCACGGCAAGCCCGTCGCGCCGGCCGTCATCTCCAAATCCCTCGGCATCCCCGGCCCCCGCGTGCGCACCGCCCTGAGCCGGATGAAGGACGACCCCACCGTGCCCGTCACCAACCTCGGCCACGGCGCCTGGACCCACCACGACCACGCCCCCGACTACCAGACCGCCGCATAACCCACACCCCGCGCGCCCGAGGGCAGCCCCCGCGGTGCGTGCGCCCTATCCCGCTCCAGCACCTGAGAGGACCGTCATGCGACAGGAATTCGAGCCGCCCCACTACACCTGGAGCGCTTCGACGGCCGAGGAGGCGAAGACCACCCTGCGGGCCGCCGCCGATCTGATCGACGCCCACCTCGCGACGCTCGTGCCGGGAGACCGCCTGCAGCGCCACCAGGCCAAGGCGTCGACACCCCTCACCTTGACCGTCTCCATGGACCTGTCCGGCCTGATCGAAAAGATCAACACACAGCGGACCATCGACGGCCTGGAAGCCAGCCTCGGAGACAGCGCCTGACACCGGCCCCGGCCTCCTCTCCCACGGCATCGCCCGCCCGTAGCACCGCCCCGCCCACACACCGCAGCCGGGACCAGCCCCCCTCAAAAAGGAAGGGGCTGGTCCCGGCTGTGTCCGGACCGGCCCCTTGGAGCCTCCCGATGGACACCACGCACACGGTCGGCCCCGGCGTCGGCCCTCACCCCCCGGCCCTGCGCGCCGCCGTCTGGCAGCCCGCACCACCCCAGCACCACACCCTCGAACCGGTCACCGCCCCGGCGATGACGCTCTACCAGGTACCCGTCCCCGACGCCGTCCCGGTCCAGCTCCCCGACGGCCGCACCGCCTGGGCCCGCCCCGTCGAGCACCGCCTGGACCCCGCACCCCTCGACACCCGCCCCCGTGAGCCGATGCCCACCTGGGCCAAAGCCGTCGGCATGGTCGCCGCCAGCCTCACCGCCCTCGCCCTGGGCAGCGCCCTCGCCCTGCGCATCGCCGCCCCCGCCCTGGGAGGACTCGTGGACGTCTTGGAAATCGCCTGGAAGGTCGGCCTCGTATTGCTCGTGCTGCTCTTCGGGGCCCCCTTCGTCGCCCGCGCCCTGTTCGGCCGCAGCCTTCCTGAAGACCACACCCGCGCTGCCCACGACGTGCCGCAACAGGTCGTCTTCGCCCCGCAGATCGATTCCGGAGGCACTCGCTTCCTCGGGCGCAGCGGCGACGTGAACATCCAGTTCGGCGACCGCAACCGCAACAAGCAGTAAGCCCGCACCTGCCCGCCCTCTTCTTCCAGTCTCGATCAGGAGCGAGTATGACCACCCCGTTCCCCCGGCCCCGCACCGGCCAGCAGGACGACGACCAGACCCACCCCGCACCCACCACCGGGCCGGGTTGGTTCGGCCGGCGCCTCCACGACCTCGACATCGCCCTCACCCACGGCTGGCGCCCCGCAGCCACCTGGATCAAAACCCTCACCGCCGCCGCCGGACTGGCCCTCGCCTTCCTCGCTCTGCGCTGGCTCGCCTCCACCCTCCTGGGCTGGGCCCACGACCTGCCCTGGACCCTCCCCACCGCGAAGGACCACACCGGGCTGCTCGCCACCATCGACCAGCCCGTACACGCCTACCTGGCCGCCCACACCACGACCCTGCCCATCACCGCCGCCACCGCCTACAGCACCTGGCAGGCCCTCGGCACCGTCTCCTTCGCCCTGGGCACCGTCCGCTTCGGCGGAGCCCGCCTGACCTGGACCGTGTGGGGCGCGGCAACCGTCGCCATGGTGTGGGCAGGCACCCCCGCCCCCGGCCGCCCCGTCGCCGCCGGCATCACCGTTCTGGCCTGGGCCGCTCTCTCCCTCCTCGCCCTGCGCGGCCTGAGCCTCTCCCCCACCGCCTTCATCCAGGTCCACAACCAGGCGCCCGCCCCGCCCGAGGTCCGCGCCGAGATCCACCTGCCCAAGACCGCCGCCCCGACCGCCTACCAGCCCTACACCACCCAGCAGCCACCCTCCCCGAACTGACCGCTGCCTGTCCGGCCCGCGCCCCCGCGCGGACCGGGCGGAGAACGGCCAGCACACCCTCACCCCGATCCGTCCTCACCCGGAGGCCCCTGATGAGCAGCACCACCAGCAGCGACATGACCTACCGCGAATCCCCGACGCCGGAGGAGGAGCTGACCGACGCCAAGGAACGGCTCGGCATCCCGACGATCGTGTGCATCTGCGGCTCCACGCGCTTCATGCCGGAGATGGGCGAGGCGGACCTGGCCCTTACCTTCGCTGGCCGTATCGTCGTCAAGCCTGGCTGCGACATGAAGCAGTCACACCCGCTCTGGCCCGAAGAGGGCCGGGCGGAGGAGAGCAAGGCCCGGCTCGACCGTCTCCACCGTGCGAAGATCCGCCTCGCGGACGAGATTCTCGTCGTCGGCGACTACATCGGTGACTCCACCCGCGCCGAGATCGACTACGCCCGTGAGTTGGGCAAGCCGCTGCGGTTCACCCACCCCGACGTCGACCCCGACGCGAAGGCGGGGGTGGCGTGATGGCGCAGCAGTCCAGCATCGAATGGTGTGACGCGACGTGGAATCCCGTGACGGGCTGCACGAAGGTGTCGCCCGGCTGCGACCGCTGCTACGCGGAGACGTTCGCCGAGCGGTGGCGCGGCACTCCCGGCCACCACTTCGAGGTCGGCTTCGACCTGACGCTGCGTCCGGGCGCGCTGACGACGCCGCTGCGCTGGCGCAAGCCGCGGCGGATCTTCGTGAACTCCATGTCGGACCTGTTCCACCAGGACGTGCCCGACGAGTACATCGCCCGCGTGTGGGCGGTGATGGCGCTGACCCCGCACCACACCTACCAGGTCCTCACCAAGCGGCACGGCCGCATGCGGTCCCTGCTCCGCAGCGGCCACTTCCGCCAGCTGTGCGAGTCGGCCGAGGCCGACCTCGTCGGCGACGAGGCAACACCGATGCCCGGCTACAAGCGCCGCGCGTACCTGCGGCAGTGGTGGAGCCACTTCGCCACGCCCCTGCCGAACGTGTGGCTGGGCGTGTCCGTCGAGGACCAGCAGCGCGCCGACCTCCGCATCCCCGCACTGCTGGAGACCCCGGCCGCCGTCCGCTTCCTGTCCTGCGAACCCCTCCTCGGGCCCGTCGAGATCACCGACCACGTGTCGCAGCCGTGCCCCTGCTGCATGGGCGAGGGCCACGACCCGGCGTGCGGCGACTGCGACGTGAACCGGTGCGAGGACGGGCACATCCGGATGCTGCACTGGGTCATCGCCGGGGGCGAATCCGGGACCGGCGCCCGCCTGATGCACCCCGCATGGGCGCGCGAGCTACGCGACCAGTGCGTCCAGGAGCACATCCCGTTCTTCTTCAAGCAGCTCGGCACCGTCGCCGCACGTGAACTCGGCGTTCCCGGCAAGGGCACCGACCTCGAACTGATCCCCGCCGACCTGCGCATCCGGGAATCCGCGTGATGCCGGCCCCGACCGTCAGCCGGGACCTGTACGCCGACAGCTACTACGGAGTCCCTCTCGTCCTCGGCGAGGACGGCGAGTGGCTCCTCACACACGACCTCCGCCGGGCCTGGGCAGCACTCAACCGCTTCCACCGCGAAGCATGCCGCGCCAACACACGCGATTACTGGGCCGACTTCCAGTGCCCCGTCGAGGAACTCATGGTGCACACCACGTGGCTGCGCGCCGAGTCCGAGGACCCCGACTACCTGTGGCACACCACCACCGCCGATGACCCGCAGGCCGTCCCCGCCACCTACATCGGCGTCTGAACCGGCCCCACGCCGACGGAACGCGCCCCCGGGGCGGGCACCCAAGGGTGTCCAGTCCAGTTCGCCCGCCCCGGGGTCCACCCATCCCGTACGAGACGAGAGGGAGGACCAGTATGACCTCCACCCGGCCCCGCACCAACGACCCGGCCCAGGCCAACGCCTACCCCGAACCCCCGGCCTGCTCCGCGTGGGGCAAGAGCCCGCAGCCCACCGCCTGCCACTCGCTCAGCTCTGCCGAGCAGGACCGCAACCGGCAGGAGCTGGCACAGGCCGTGCACACACGCCGGCACCACAAGAACCCGGCGGAGAGTGACTGATGGCCGCCGCATCCAAGAAGAAGACCCGCACCGCCACGCACCGGCCTGCCATCAAGCACCGTCGGTTCCGCCACGACGACTACGTCGCCGTCGACCTGTTCTCCGGCTTCGGCGGACTCACCGAGGGAGTCAAGCGGGCCGGATTCACCACGATCATGGCCGCGAACCACAACGAGTACAAAGTGCAGGTCCACGAGGCGAATCACCCCGAGGCCGAGCACTGGATCGCGGACTTGGTCGATCCCGAGGCCGCGGACTACCACTCCGCCCGGGACCTCCCGGCCGCCGACCTTCTGTGCGCGGGCGTGAGCTGCGTGAACCACTCGCTCGCCAACACGGTCAGGGCCTACGAGCAGGGTCTGGCGCTGTTCGAGCTGGAGGACCCCGACTACGAGGCGCGGGTGACCAGGTCCGAGCGGGACCGGGCCACCGCGACCTGCGTCCTGCAGTACGCGGCCAAGCACCACCCGCGGCTGATCCTGGTCGAGTGCACCACCCAGCTCACCTCGTGGGGGCCCGCGCTGCCGGGCCGCTCGAAGGTCGGGGACGGCAGCACGTACAGGTGGTGGCTCAAGCAGTTCGAACTGCTCGGCTACCACCCCGCGAAGGTTCTCTATCTGAACAGCCAGTTCTTCGGGGTTCCGCAGTCGAGGGACCGCGGCTACTGGATTTTCGTCGACAAGTCCCTGCCGATGCCCGACCTGGAGCACCGGCCGGTCTCGCACTGCGGACGCTGCGATACGGACGTCGAGGCGGTGTGGACGTGGAAGACCGGCATCCCGGACTCCGGCACGGTGATGTACGGCAAGCAGTACAACTACCGGTGCCCAAGCTGCCACCGCGAAGTCGTCCCGCCGATGACGCCGTCGCTGGCCGCGCTCGACCTCACCGACCTCGGTACCCGCATCGGCGACAAGCCCATCAAGGTCTTCAAAGACGGCTTCGTCGGGCCGCTCGCGCGGGCGTCGATGGCGCGAGCGGAGCGCTGTCGTCAGCGCTTCGGCAGCTTCCCCGCGGTCCTTATGCCGGCGAAGAGCGTACGCGGCTCGGAGCGGATTCTGCTGCAGCCGATGGCTACGCAGACCAGCCAGCAGGAGACCGCGATCCTGTCGACCGGCCCGGCTGTCCAGCCGCTGTGGGAGCAGGCCGCCGCTGATGGCTTGGCCGCGCTCGCGGTGGCCAACTACCAGGGAGCACCGCGCAGCGCGCACGAGCCGCTGCCAACCCAGGTCGGTTCGGAGACCCTCGCGGTGGTGTCGTCCGGTGTCATCCCGTACCGGCAGAACACGGTGCCCACGGTGCACAGCGAGCCGATGCCCACGTTCACGTCGGAGCAGATCCCTGCGGTGCTGACGGCCGCCGGCTGGTACAAGCAGAACGGCTCCAGCGGTACCGAGACGGCGCCTCACCCGGTCACGGACCCGCTCGGCACGCTCACCTCGCGGGACACGACCGCGCTGCTCATGGCCCAGTGGCAGGCGTCGCTCGGCGAGGTGCCGCTGGAGGACTGCTTCTACCGGATGATGGCGGCGCACGAGATCGGCAGGGGCTGCGGCTTCGACGTCGACTTCAACGACTACCGCGGCACCTTCACCGTCTGGGGCTCCGCCCGCGATCAGGTCGACGGCTTCGGTAACGCAGTCTCCCAGCAGGTCGGCACCTGGATCGGGTCCCGACTGCGCGCCATCCTCCACACCCCCCAGGACTGCGGCCCTGAACTGGCGGTGGCGGCATGACCGAGCAGACCACCCCCGCGTGCAGCCACTGGGACGGCAGCGCACGCCAGACGTGCCGGACCGTCGACGACGTCCGCCTTTACGCCACCGGCCTGCGTTGCCCCCAGCACACCCCGGCCGCACTCGCAGGCAGGCCCGAACCGGCGACCGGCCCCGGCTGGCCCGCGCAGCCGCCCCGGCCCGACCGAGGCCACGGCCCGGCGCTCCCGCCGGACCTGACCCCTGGAGCAGCTTCATGACCGCCGTACGACTCGACCTCATCATCGGGCCCGAGCGGGCCCGGCAGTTCATCCGTGAGCGCGTACAGCAGCTGGTCACCGGCGACTGCATCCCCCAGGCCCGCGCCGCGGACATGGTGTGCACGGCCGTCCTCGCCGGCGATCCGTGGGTGCTGGCCGACCCGGGCCAGACCTGGATCCCCCGCGACGACGGCCAGGACCCCAACGACCTGCTCGCTGCCGAGCTGTACGTGGCCCAGCGCCACGGCGCCACGGTCCTTGTCGAGGACGAGTGGGCGCAGCGTGCATGGCGGCCCGTCAGCGTCCTGGACGGCTACGTGCTCGACACGTGGCACTGGGCCCGGCAAGCAAGCCCCACCGAGGGGTGAGCGCACCGCCACACGGCCGCTCTTCGCACTCCCTCCTGTACCCGGGCCGGCACTCGGCCGCGGGGACTTGCGGTGAGGGGCTGGCAACCCCCGCCGCCGTGAGGCCACTCAACACCTCCCAACCCAGAGGAGCTCCAGCTATGGCATCTGCATCCACGCTCAACGCCCACAACCTCGCCCGCCTGATCCGTGCGACTGCGCCACACGCGGCGCCGGACGGCGTCGGTCTCGATGTGATCGACGGCATCCGCTTCGACAGCGACGGCACCCATCTGCACGCCGTCGCCAGCGACCGCTACACCGTGGCCGTCGCCCGGGCCCGCCTCACCACCGGTGGTGAGGCGTTCGCTCACACCGTGCACGGCCAGGACATCGCCGCGCTGCGCGCCTGGGTCGACGCGCACCACGGCGAGGCCGCCATCACCCTCACCACCGAGACCGGCCATCTCGTCTTCGACGGCCCGCGCGGCGCCCTGCGTATCCCCGTCACGGACGGCGAGAAGTTCCCCGACTGGCGGCAGCTGCTGCACACCGCACTCGCCGACGTTCCCGCCGACGCCCCGTGCACGGGGTGGACATCGACGTTCTGGGAGCGCTGGCAGCACGCCAACCGCGAGGTCCGCACCTGGCACACCGGCGGAGAGAAGCCCCTGATCGTGCTCGGCACCGACACCATCGGCCTGCAGGCACCCCACCGCCTGCGCGCCCCCGCACTCGACCAGGCAGACACGCCCGCCGACGCCCTGCACGCTTGGAAGACCAGCCTCGGCACGGACACCGGAGAGCGCCTCGACCTTGGCGGGGCCGTGACCGAGCCCCGCTCGCACAACGCCGCCAACACGGCGCCGGAGATGAGCGAGGAACTCCTGAGGCAGACCCTGACCGCCACAGAGGGCCTGTTCAACGCTCCCAGCAACGACCCTGGAGCACTCGCCGCCTACGCACTGTCCGGGGTACACGCATGGTCCGCGTACCGGTTCCTCAAGGCCCTGATGAAGGCCGACCCGGACCTGGCCGCCGACACCGCCGCAGACCTCGCCGAGCAGCTCGACTCCGGCGAGATCGGCGAATGGGCCTGGGACGCCGCCATGGAAGCCGGACACGACCCGCAGCAGTGGGCCGACGAGCGAGCTCAGGCACGAGCCGAGAAGACCCGCACGCCGGACACGGCGGCGGCGACCAACTGAACCAGCCACCAGCGGCAGACCTGCTCGGACTTCCCACTCATGCCCGTCCGCCCCAACGACTGACCCAACACCCACCACAGCAGTGGGGCGGCGCCGACCACGGCGCCGCCCCACTGCTGTGCCCTGCCTGATTGGAGACCAGCCGTGCACGATCACATTCTGGTGGTCCCGGGCCCGCTCACCCGCACCCGCGGCCGACCCCGCCACGGCACTCATCGACCAACACCCCAGCGTCATCCGCGGCAACCGACGGCGGTCACCGCATGACCCGGTTCTACCTCGGCGCCCCACCCACGTTCATGAAGTACACCGACGTTCCGCTGTTCATCTCCAACCGCCCCCTGGTCAAGCTCAAGACTCTCCACCAGGCTCACGGCCCCGTCGCCGTCGACTCCGGCGGCTTCAGTGAACTCGACGAACACGGCTCCTGGGACCACGGCCCCACACCCCGCCAGTACGCGAGCCAGGTGCGCCGCTATGCCGAGGAGATCGGCATCGAATGGGCGGCCCCCCAGGACTGGATGTGCGAGCCGTGGATCACTGCCAAAACCGGGCTCACCGTCGCCGAGCACCAGGCCCGCACCATCGGCTCCTACCTCGACCTCAAAGCCCTCGACGACACCCTGCCGATCATCCCCGTTCTCCAAGGCTGGACACCCGGCCAGTACGAGCAGCACATCGACGCCTACGACCGGGCCGGAATCGATCTGCGGACCCTGCCCCTGGTCGGCATCGGGTCGGTGTGCCGCCGCCAGGGCACCGAAGACGCTGCCAGCCTGGTGGAGCGCATCGCCGGGCACGGCATCCGCCTGCACGGCTTCGGCTTCAAAATCGACGGACTGCGGCGGGTCTCCCACCACATGCCGTCCGCCGACTCCATGGCCTGGGCCGCGGCAGGACGCCGCACCCCCGCCCCCAACTGCGACTTCCGATTCCCCGGCAGCCGCGGCCCCCACCTCAACGAGGCGAACTGTCTTCGCTTCGCCCTCGCATGGCGGCAGAAGGTCATCGCCGCCATTGAGGAGAGCAAGACCGCTCCCCGGCAGCTCTCCTTCCTCGACTGCTGACGAAATCCGCGCTGGACCACGCCGTGTGACCCCGTCAACCGAGCGCGCCCGACCCGAAGCACCCCCAGACGGTCGTCCTCGTCACTCAGCCAGCGCTGCCCGCGCCCAGCTCAGCAGACGACAGCACCGACACCCCGACCCTCAAGGAGACCTGTCATGCGGACCCCTGACCGTCCGCTCGCCTACGACCTGCCCCAGCTGGCCGTCGACTGTCCGCACTGCGGCGCCACCGCGGGCCAGTTGTGCACCAGCCACGGCGGCACCCGTCCCCGGCGCACCGACACGCACATCGTCCGCCGCCAGGTGTGGGCCGACGCCGACGGCCCCGTGAACGCCGAAGCCGACCAGACCTGACGCCGCACCATGCCGCCCCGGGCCGCGCCGATGAGCGCGGACCCCACCGCCCAGTAGGAGACCTTCATGCGTTTGTCCCGCAGCAAGCTCAACGAGCTGGCCGCCGACTGTGAGAAGTCCGCCGCACGCAGCGCCCGCGCTGCCGCATCCGCCGAGCGGGATGCGGCCGATCCGGCTCTGAGCCCCGCCACCCGGCGTGAGGCCGCTGCTCAGGCACCGATCTCCCGCCGCCGCGCCGCCGAGTATCGCGAGGAGGCCGCCGGTCTCCGTGACGGATGGCAGCCCGAGAACCTGTAGCAGGCTGCCTGTCGGCCGCCCCCAGCCGAGCTACCCGGACCTGCCCCCGACGGGGGCAGGTCCGGCGTTCCGTAGGCACCAGGACCGGCGCCCGGACTGCGCAATCATCCCCGCGATCATGTCGGATGGTGGGGCTGATCGCGGCCCTGATCTCACCAGCGGGTTTGCGCTGACGCCGCGTCACTGAGTCAATGATCTCCGCTTTGCACCTGCCCGTAGTCGTCGCTGGTTCGCCCGTCGACGCTCGGAGCCCCGGAACTCTCCCTGGAGCTCGTGATGCACCTGCGCAAGCGGCAGCTGGCCGCACTGGTCTCGGTATTCGTTCTCTGCACCGCCTGTGGCGGTGGCAGTGGCGGCGACGACGCCACCGGAGACAACGCTCAAAGAGGTCCCGAAGCCTCCGCCTCGCCCGAGGTGCCGCCTCCGGTCGACCCGCCCCACGGCTTCCGGAAGAAGGGGAAGCAGGTGGGCACGGCGGGGCATGCGTTCATGAAGAAGGAGCACGCATACCACGTGTTCGGCGACGCCGTGGTGTCGATGTCCACCGACTCGAAAGACGATCAAGCAGTCCGCGTCCGGGGCCTCGACGGGCAACGACGAGCCGCGTTCACCATCGACTCGCTGTCCCACATCGCATATCCCTATGGCGTGGCGACCAAGGACGAGCAGCTCGTCCTGACAGCGGTGTCCGAGCGCATCGAGGGCACAGGTACGGAAAAGGACCGGGACTCCCTCGTAGTAACGGCCCGAGACGCGATGACCGGTAAGAAGGAGTGGACGACTGCCATCAAGGAGACAGCCGAGAGGGAACTGCCTCCCCTCGACGACGGCTCGGTCTCCTTCGTCGACGCGAACGCCAAAACCATCCTGCTGTCCGCCGAGCCGAAGCCGAACTTCGACGAAGAGGTCACATTCGCCCTGGACACTGATGACGGGGACTTGCGCTGGACGCGGCAGTCCTTTTCCGCGGTGGGACTCGACGAGGACACGGTCATTGGCTACCAGTACTCCTCGTACTATCCACACATGGTGGGCCTCTCCGCGAAGGATCAGCGCGAGCTGTGGAGCGGGCGGGAGACTGAGAGGTACCCCGGAGGCACAGTGCTCGACGGCGGGCTGGCTGCTCTGGCCGACTCGGCCGGCACGTACCTGATGGACACCGGCACCGGTAAGACGAAAGCGGAACTAGACGCGATGGCGGAGTGCCACTTCGATCAGAAGAGCACGGTGATCTGTGGAGCAGCCGAGGCTGAACTGCTCGTCGGCTACGACGCCGATTCCATGGAGCGGCTCTGGGAGCTGTCCGGAGACGACGCCCAGCGCGAGGTGCCCGAACTCGTCGCTGCCCGTCCGGGAGTGGTCTACGTCAATACGTCTGACGGGCCGGTGACGTTGGAGGCCCGCACCGGTGAGGACCTGGACACCGATCTGCCCGACATCTCCTTGGTCGATGTCGTTGAGGGCTACGGCATCGTTGTGCCCGAAAGCGGAAGCGGCGAGCCCGTGTCGGTCTACGCCCACCGCGGGACTGCCTGAGTCCAGACTTCACCACGCCCAGGTGGTGGGTGGGGGGCACAGCTCCGCGTGCAGTGCCTTCGGCTTCGGTCGATGAGTGTCGTGACGGAGACGGTGACCCCGTGGCCCGCTGCCACGGGGCGCCTGTCCGCGAATCACTGCCGGGCACCGTGGCCGGCTCCCTGGCACTTATCCGGGAGCAAGGAGGGTGTGTTGTCCGCGGACAACAACTGAGGCTCCTCCCCAGCCGGGGTGGCACGGCGCTTCGACGGGGTCAACTTTCCATCCGGGTCGGTGTTGTCCGCGGACAACACCGACCCGGACTCACCCCAAGAGCGGGGCCGGGGGCCGACGTCGTTCGGCTCAGTTCAGCTCTGAAGCATCTTCGCCAGTGTGAGGCGGTTCTCTTCAGACATGTGTTGTCGCAGGAGCCGGTTCAAGGTGTCCGGGGAGTCCCAGGGCAACGTGTTCTCATCCTTGGTGGTCTTCCGCTTTGAAGCGTCAGACGCCGAAGTCTTCTTGCCTGCCCGGGAGAGCGCGGTGCGAACCGCTGCGGCCAACGCCTCGCGGTCCATCGCCTGCCCCTTAGGGAGAGCCTTGACGACGTCCTTGACCACACCTCTCACGACCTCAGCCGTCACCGGGCCGCCGTCTTCCTCCACCGTGGTCTCGTAGAGAGCGGTGGCCGACTCAAGGTCATACCCCTCGGCGACCGGCACCAGCTCCCACACGACGCTCTGACTCAGCCGACTCACTCGAATTCGAGTCAGATCGTTCGATTCCTGGGGCGTGGAATCGAACAGGGCTTGCGCGATCCGCCACATACGGATCAGCTTGTCGGCCTGCCCACGGCTCATGGACCACCGCTTGTCGGTGTACTCGTCAAACGACGAGTACTCGACCCGGTACAGGCGCCCGTCCCTGATGAGCTCCAACGCCTTGCCCGCAGCCCAGAAAGCCACCTTCAGGCTCTCGATCGCCACCTCGCACTGCGCGAAGACCTCTTGCTCCTCCGCGATCAGCACCGGCGCGGTGGCCGCCGGCTTGCCAGTAGGGGCAGGAAGCCTCAAGGCCAAGTCCGTGGTCGTCTCCAGCCGACGCCCACCCCCACCCAAGCGCCGCCCCATCAGAGGGCCTGCTCAACGCTGAGAGCCAAGTTCATGAAGTCCTCCCGGGCCCGCAAAGCGGTGCCGCTCTCCTTGTACTCCACCACCGTCAGCCCGTCCTCAGCCGCATGAGCATGGATCTTGTACTTCCGGATCGGATCAGGCACGCGCGGATAGTCGTGCTCATCGATCCACTTCTTCACCTTGTCCAGCGCCGTGTCGCCGTCACGAGGATCGTGCAGGTTGATCACGACCATGAAAGGGATACCCCGCGGCTTCAGGATCCGCTCGATGGTGAACTCCGCCGGCGCCCACGACAGCCACTCCGGAGTGATCGGCACGATCGCCAGGTCCGCAAGGTCGAGAACCTCACGCAGCGCGTCAGCGACCCTGCTCTCACCGAGCGGATCAGCACCCCACGCAGCATCCGGATCGATCTCCATGAAGCCAGGAGTGTCGACAACGACGCGCTTCCGGTTCGGGTCCTTCTGCAGCGCGGACAGCACCCCGACCTCGCCCCGGGTGACGAGGTAGTCGAAGGGCAGCGTCTCTTCAGGAACCTGGTCGGCCCACGTCTCCAGGCTGCCCTGCGGGTCAATCCCCGCAGCGATGACCGCCGCGTCCTCGACGTCGTTCTGCATCAGGCTGCTGCGCCCTGACACGGCCGCGAGATTGACCGTTATGGTCGACTTCCCCGCGCCGCCCTTCTGCTGGATGACGATGACGAACTTCGGGCCTGCATCCGCGGCCGTATTCTGAGCAGGGGTCAAGAGAGCCTCCGTGGCTTCCCCGTAGGTACTCGGATCCTCGACATCATGGCATCCCACCAAGACGCGGGGGAGAGTCGACCCAGCACGCGGCGCGCCGCAACACCGCCTCATCGCGGCCGGGAGGCCCGGACGGTCGCGCGCTGCCAGCCTTCTACAGTTCGAGCTGGGCCATCTGCTCGACCACCTGGCCGGTCACCCGCAGGATGCCCTGGCCCAGCTCGGTGGGGGCCAGCAGGAGACCCAGCACCAGGACGATGAACACCGTGAGCTTCTCGTCGTTGCGGCTCCGCGCCTCTGTACGCCGCCGCAGACGCATCACGACTACGAATGCCAGCAGTACCGCCACGTTGATGGTCAGCACCCGCCCCCCTCTCCCGCGCTGTCTCGTGTGCGCCCCGGTCTCTTGTAGGGCACACGTCTCCCCGGGTGCCGGGCGTATGAGAGGGGTTGGCGCTGAACGGTCCCTATTTGACCGGATGCCACCCCCGCACACACAGCCGCCCCACGACCGCGGGCCCCGCTGCTCCTCTCACGGGGAGCGGCGGGGCCCTATCTCTGTCCTGTCCCTGTCCCCTGGGGGTGGGAGGGGCTGATCAGGAAGGAAAGATAGGAGCATGCCCGAGCGCAGTCTCAATTTCGGTCTCTACGGTGCCCAGGGCCGTAAGAGCGCCCAGCTCGCCGCCGAGGTCCTGGACCGTCTGGCGCTGGAGGGCGGGATCCGTTCCCCGGTCACCACCCGCCGCGGCCTGGGCGCCCGCCTGAACTATCTGACCAACTCGGCGGCCGGCCGTCAGGCGATGGCCGAGGCCGGGATCCAGGTTTCGCGTGCGACGCTGCGCCGCTGGGTCCAGCACAAGCAGACCCCCTCGCGCGCCAACCTGGCCCGTCTCGATGCCGCTTACCGTGCCTACCGGCGCCGGAACGTGGCGCGGCACCTGCTGCAGCGCCTCAACGCCCGGGGCGGTACCCGGGTGGAGATCCAGCCGCTTGACCAGTCCGGCGTGCCCGATCCGCGCAGGCGGGTGATTGCCACCGACCGGGCCGGGTTCCGGCGTCTGCGGATCCGCCGCTGGGACCGGATCGTGGACGCCTGGGCAGCCGCAGACGATGCGGCTCTCGCGGATGCCTGGGAGGTCGAGCTGACCGATCTGGGGTCGCAGTGGGGCCAGTACGAGTACGCCACCTCCGTCGGCTTCTCCGCCTGAACGGCCGGCCACCCGGCCCTCAGACTGACCAAGAAGAGGGGAGTATCACCGGGGCCCGGTGGCGTGGCACTATCCGCGGTTGGGTGTCCATTCCCAGGCTCCGCCGCCGCGCCATTCGATGAGGTTCGCGTCGTCGAGGCGGACGTGTTCCCGTTCCAGGCCGACGCCCTCCAGTATGTCCAGCAGGTCCATGACGTTGTGGGCGGTGCCGAGGATGTGGCCGCGGGCCACCACCTGCCGGCCGCCCTCACTGTCGGGAGCATGCACGACCACCGCGGCCACTACCGGCCGCCTCCGGACGGTTCCCAGACGGTGGGCCCGCCGCCGCGCCATTGGATGAGCGGCCCTTCCAGGTCGACCTCGCCGGGTTCCCAGCCGGCCTGTGCCAGCAGGGCCAGGACGTCTTGCGGCCCGTGGGCGCGGCCCAGGATGCCGTCGTGCAGCCGGACACGACGGCCGCCCTCCTCATCCGGCGGATACACCGTCACCGGGACAGCCATAACCCCACCGTGCTGCACGCCGGGTTCCGGCGCATCTCGGGTCAACGCCGCCCCTGGCTTGGCCGGCGGTGCTCCTCCCAGGCGAGGAGTGTGCTGGGTGTGCTGCCCACTTCCGCGGCGATGCCCTTCAGCCCGCGGCTGCCTACTGCGCTGCGGGCCTCGGTCAGGTCGCCCCAGCCGCGGGCGGCGAATTCGGCGTCGAGCCGGGCGTAGGCGGCGGCTCGCCGGGGCTGGAGCCGCGCACCGGCCGTGGCCCACCCGTCGCCGAGGATCTTCCTGCGCCAGTACGCGATCGTTCTTGGGTCCCGCTCCGCCCTGCGTCCGACCTCGTGGAGGCTGAGATGAGCGGTGTCACGGATGAAGGTCTCCCACCCGGAATGGCCGAGGCCGCGGGCCATGGCGTCGAGGGCTGCCCGTTTGTTCGCGTGGGCCTGGCTGCGGCCCTTGACGATGGTGGCCCGGTGAATGGCCCGAACCTCGGGCCGGGGCGCGGTGGCTACGTGGCGGGTGTTCCCGGAGCGCCCGGCAGCGCGGCGCTCCTCGGGGCTCTGCCGCTGGGCGATGGAGGCGAGTTCACCGCGAGCTTGGCGGGCGCGGGCCTGCTCCCGCCACCTGTCACTCAACTCCGGGCTCACGAGCGGGTGGGTGGCGGCCAGGCCGTGCCGTTCGCGGTAGTCGTCCGGGTGCATGTCCTCGCCGCGGTGGAGGTGCATGTCGAGCCTTCGGTACCACCGGCCGCATTCCAGGCACTGCAAGTGCCCTGCGGCGTCCTCGGGCTGCGTCCCGCGCGGCACCGGCGTCAACGTCCGCCGCCCCGAGCCGTCTCCTGCCGGTCTACGGCGTCGGCGTAGGCGATGGACAGGCCGGGCACCTCCTGGGCGATGCGGGCGATGACAGCGCGGTGCCAGGAGGCGGGGAACGGGATCTCGGGGTGGGCGGTGTGGTACTCGGCGTCGTCCCGGTAGGTGACCACCCCGGGGTCGGGCAGGTCCATCAGCTTGCCGATCAGGCCGGAGACGAACTCGCCGGTCCGCTGCTCCAGGTCTCCGATCTCCAGGCGGACTCCGTCGGGGATGGCGTACTTCCCTGCTTCCCAGTGGCGGACGGTGCGGGCGCTGACGCCGAGGTGTTGGGCGAGCCATTCGGGGGTGAGGCCGAGCCATTCGCGGACGACCCGCAACTCGGCCGGGGTCATACGCTCGTCCTCCGGCATGCCGGGCGGATCGGTGTAGTCGGGCACGGTGCCTCCAAGAGCGAAGCCCCCGGCTCGGTGCCGGGGGCTGCTGGTTGCGGACGGGGGGTCAGGCGCTGGTGTCGTGGCTCTCGACGATGGCCCAGTAGGACTGCGAGTCGACGTCATCGACGCTGTTCAGGTCACCGTCGTGGCCGGCGACCAGGTCGTCCACGATGGCGTTGATGTCGAAGTCCTCGGTGTGGTCGCCGAGGGTGGTGGAGACCTGGTGGGCGATGTCCTGACGGTTCATGTCCGGTTCCTTCCGGCGGGGTCTGGGGCTGTTCCCCTGACCTCATGACAACCACGGTAGCTTCCAAATGTGGAAGGTGCAACTGGTTGCGTGCCACCGTGCTTTGCCGCTCAAGTGCCCGCCGCCGGGTCGTCGGCCTCCGTCTACTAGTGCCCCGTCGCCTGGTGCCGACGGCCACCGCCAGGCCCCGCACGCCCAGTGGGGGCGGGGCTCCTGCAGGGGGGAAGAGGTGAAACTAACGCCCCCCGTTGCCTTTTTCTTACGGGGGCCGTTAGATTCGTGGGTCGGAGAGACCGCATCCTCAGGGGAGGAACGCATGCCCGCGCCCGCAGACCCGGGTTCACCGCTGAGCACGACCACCGTCGCCGACTGGCCGGCCGCTGAGGCATTCCTGGCCCAGCACACCAGCCTCAGCGCCTACCGGCTGGCTGCTCTGGCCGCGCAGATGGGCAGCGAGCACCACGAGCTGGCCCTGGACCCGGACAGCCGCACGGTCTGGTGGGCCTGGGACGGAAGCCCTCTCGACATGGAGGGATGGACGGTCGAGCAACTGACGCCGGAAGCCGCCACCGACATGCTGGAGACCTATGTGATCTTCATCGAGGGCCGCCGGGAGGACCCTTCCCTCTACACCCGCGCCAGTGAGGCTGACGAGGACATGGACGCCATGGACGAATACGCGGCCGTTCTGCGTCTCACCCTCCCCGAGGACCCGGCCGAGGCCGCCCGCGAAATCCGCCACGAGCGCCGGCGCCTCGCACGCCGGGACGCCCGATGGGGCTGGACGCACGCCGAACTGGTCCGGGGCCTGGTCGGCACCGACCGCGGCGGCAAGGCCCGCGCCGCCCGCCGACTCCGCCGCTCGGAGGTGCAGATCGGCCGGATCATCCGCGAGGACGAACAGCGCCGCACCGCCTGGGCCGAAGCCGTACCCGACGAGCCGCACGAGGAGAGCCGATGAGCGGCACCACACACGCGACACGGCATCACGACAGCGGGCCGGTGGAGTTGCGGCGCCGGCAGAGGGAGGCGGTGGAGGCGGCGGTGTTCGCGTTGGAGATCCCGCCCGCCGGCATCCCCGAACAGGGTCTGCGGACTCAGGTGGTGGCCGCTCCGGGGTCGGGGAAGACGCTGATCGCGCATGAGGTGGCCCGCCGTCTGGCGCCCCGCGGCCGGGTCTTGGTGCTGGTGCCCACGCTCAACCTGCTGACGCAGACGGTGGCCAAGTGGCGCGCGTACGGGATGAGCGGCCCGGCGGTGGCGGTCTGCTCCCTGGACCGCGACTCCGAGATCCGCGCCCATCTGGCCGACGAGCTTCAGGTGCGCTGCACGACGAATCCGCTGCGCCTGTCGCTGTGGGCCGGCGCCGGTCCTGTCACGGTGTTCGCGACCTATGCCTCCCTGGCGGGCACCTCCCGCACCGACACCGACACCGACACCGACACCGATCGGCACGACGACCAGGAGGACGGGGAGCAAGCCGCGGCCGGTGTGCTGGAGCGGGCTCTGTCCGGTGCGTTCGGTCAGCAGTTGGACGGGTTCGACCTGGCGGTGGTGGACGAAGCGCACCGCACGGCCGGTCTGGCGTCGAAGCCGTGGGCGGTCATTCACGACAACGCCCGCATCCCGGCCGCCCGCCGCCTCTACATGACCGCCACGCCCCGCATCTGGGAAGCCCGCAGCCCCGAAGACGGCCCAACAGCGGACGACGGAGAGGGGGAAGACGGGGAGGTGCTGGTCGCGTCGATGGACGACGAGACCCTCTACGGCGCCCCCTGCTTCGTCTATCCGCTCGGGCAGGCGATCGAGGAGGACGTGCTCGCGTCCTTTGAGATCGATGTGCTGGAGATCCGCGACCCCGCACCCCCTGGCGACGACGCTGCCCTCGAGGAGCGCCGAGGGATGCGGCTGGGCGCGATCCGCGCCGCCACCCTCGCCCACATGGAAACCTCCGGCACCGTCAGCCTCCTCTCCTTCCACGCCCGCACCCAGGAAGCCCTCTCCTTCGCCCGCGGTCTGCCCGACGCCGCCGACGAGCTGCGGGCGGCCGGCCGGTTCCCCGGGCAGGTGTGGGGGGAGTGGCTGTGCGGCCTGCACCCGGCCTCACACCAGCGGACGGTCCTGGACCAGCTCGCGTATGGCGTCGACGCGGAGGGCCGCAAGACGGAGTTCCGCATCCTGTCCACCTGCCGCCTGCTGGGCGAGGGGACCGACATCACCGGCCCCCGCGGCCTCGACGGCGTCCTGTTCGCCGACGTACGCCGCTCACCCGTCGACATCGTCCAAGCCGTCGGCCGCGCCCTGCGACAGAAACCCCACCAGGGGAAGGTGGCCCGCCTGGTGGTACCGGTGCTCCTCGCACCGGAGGACGAGGGCCGGGACATGGCCGCAACGGCCGCATACGAGCCCCTGGTGGCCGTACTGCGCGCCCTGCACTCCTTCGACCCCCGCATCATCGAGCAGCTCTCCGTGCGCCCTGCAGGGCGGCACAGCGGCACCCCGGAGGACACCCTCGCCGCCGACCCGGCCGGCGACCCCCGCCAACACACCGGCACCGAGCCGGCCGAGGAGGGCGAGCCGGCCGACGACGCCCAAGAGGAGAAGCCAGACCGCGCAGAGAGAGCCGAATTGGCGCTGCTGCGCTTCTCCCGCCGCGGCCGCCAGGCCGACGAGATCGCCCGCCTGGTCCGCACCCGCGTCCTGCGCCCCGAGTCCACGGCGTGGCTGACCGGCCTGGAAGCCGTCCGCGCCTACGCAGCCGAACACGGACACGCCAACATCCCC
>NZ_JARKIN010000004.1 GCF_029351045.1 Streptomyces sp. WMMB303
CGAGGACGGCAACCTGGCCGCTCCGCAGTGGCGCGACCGCATCTACATCGTGCTCACCCGAACCGAACTGCCGCTGCCCGACGTCGAGCCCAGGCCGCTGGCCTGGTGCCCGGTGTGCGAGGAGACGGTCCACGCGGTGCAGTCCTGGAAGAAGCCCGGAGCCCGGAAGCTGGGCAAGTACGGGCAGCAGTACGTCTATCGGTGCCCCCACGGTGCCCGGTGCCGCCACAGCGTCGTGGACCCGTATGTGCGCCCGGCCGCCAGCGTCATCGACTGGTCGAACCTGGGGGTGCGGATCGGGGACCGGGCCGCCGAGGGGCTGCGCCCCCTGGCCGCCACCACGGTCAAGCGCATCCGCAAGGGCCTGCAGATGCTGGGCCAGCGCCGCATGGTGCTGACCGTCAACCACGGCGGGCACGACGGCCGGGCCGTGCCCGCCGACCAAGCCCCTCTCTCCGCCCGCACGGTGAGGATCGGAGACGCGGTGCTGGTGCCCTCCGGCGGCACCTGGAACACCACGGCCACCAGCACCGCCGAGCCGATGCGGACCCGACTGGCGAACCCCAAAGGGTTCGAGTCCCTGGTCACTCCCCCGCAGGCGGACGACTCCTTCATCGTCACCCTGCGCCGCAACGCCGCCTCCCGCAGCGTGCACGAGCCCGTCGACACCGTGACCGGGCAGGGACGGCACCACTGGCTGGTGATCCCCTACCGCAACGCCGCCGCCAAGTCCGTGACCGACCCACTGCACACCCTGGGCACCGTGGACTCGGCCGGGCTGCTGGGGGCGGCGCCGCAGCTGGAGGACTGCCACTACCGCATGATCCAGCCGCGCGAGCAGTTGATGGCCCAGCGCTTCCCCGCCGAGTACGTCGTCACGGGCAACAAGGGCGAGCAGACCATGCAGGCAGGGAACGCGGTCTCCTGCAACGTCGCCCAGTGGCTGGGCCAGCGCCTCGCGGAGGTGCTGTGATGCCGAAGGCCTTCGATCCTGAGATGAACGGCGGACGCCAGCTGGACCTGCTGGACCTAGTCGTCGCCGCCGAGCCGGAGCCCGCCCGCGTGGCGGGCCCGGCCCCCGGGCCGACCACCGTGGTCTGCCTCAAGGGCCGCCGGGGCGATCCCTCCATCGCGGACGTGCTCTACGTCGGGCGCCCCATGTACCAGGGCGGTTGGAAGCTGGCCGGTCACCTGCTCGCCAACCCGTACCGGGTCGGCCGTGACGGCACGCCGGAGCAGGTCGTCGCACGGTACGAGCAGTGGCTGGACCAGCACGCCGACCTCGTAGCCCGAGAGCTGCCCAAGCTGCGCGGCCGACGCCTGGGCTGCTGGTGCGCCGAGGGACAGCCGTGCCACGCCCGGGTGCTGGCCCGCCGAGCCGATGAGGGTGCGCGATGACCCGGCTGACGCGGCGTGCGGAAGAGGCGTTACTGGGAGCGGCTCTCTTCCGTCCCGAGATCCTCCCGGCGATGCAGTGGGTACCGCCCGGTGCCTTCTCCCGCCCCGATCACGGCGCTCTGTGGCGGACGCTCCACGCGATCGACTTCTCCCAGGTTCCGCGCGCGGAGATTCCGGCCGTTGTGACCAGGGCCGTGGAGCGGATCGAGGACCGGGGCATCCGGAACTGCCTGTCGCCCCAGCGTCTCCAGCAGCTGGCCGGCGCCTGCCCGAACCCGCGCACTGCTGCGCTGTACGGCGGCATGACGGTCGAGGGAGGCGTGCACCGCGCGGTCGAGGACACCGGAGACCGGCTGCGGGCCGCTGCCCAGCAGGCCGATGTCGAGCAGGCCGGTGACACGGTCGGCCAGGCGCAGGTTGCCCGGGAGCGGTTCGCCTCGCTGCACCAGGCGTGGCTCAGCACCCCGGAGCAGGTGCGGGTGCTGCTGGACACCCAGCACGACCAGCGGCTGCCGGAGCCGGAGGCTCAGCAGGCCCGGCGCCCGGAGCGGCTGGACCTGCAGGCCGAGTTCGACGTCGTGGCCTCCTTGCAGTGGGACTCCCGCCAGGTGGGGGACATCCCCTGGCTGCAGGACCAGGACTTCGCCGACCCTGCACTGCGCACCGCCTACGGCGCGATCACCGCGCTGCACGAGCGCCAGTCCCCGGTCGATGACCTGACTGTGGCGTGGGAGGCCGCCCGTCGCGGGGGCCCGCAGCCCAGCGAACAGCTGCTGGCCGACCTCGCCCGGCACGGAAGCGGGGGCATCGCAGCCCACGCGGGTGCACGTGTTCTGAGTACCGCGGCGCTGGACCGCCTGGAGACAGCAGGGGGGCAGGTGCGCGATGCCGGACGCTCCCCCGCCCTGGCTCCCAGCGCTCTGGTCGTCCGCGCTGAGCAGTCCCTGCAGCCCTCTCTCACCGACGAGCGGCGCATCCACCACGCCGAGCGCGAGCCCGAGCTGGCCGACGGCAAGGAGCCCTCCCCACCGGCTCACCCCGCACATGAAGTCCCCGCCCTTTCCGAGATGGAGATGTGACCATGAACGAGCCGGTTCGTTTCGACCCGACCGACTACCTTCTCAGCCATGAGCGGCAGATCACCGCCCCGCACCTGCCCGGCGTCGCCGCGCTGCCGCCCACCCGCTCCGCGCTCCGGGTCCTGTGGGAGCACCTGGGGCGTATCGCCCCGGGACTGGTCACCACCGCGGCGACCGCCCTTGCCTGGGGGTGGCACGCTCAGATGCCCGCTGGCTCCACCCAGCCGCTGTGGATCAGCGGCCTGCTGGCCGCCTTCGCCGCGGCGGCCGGCACCGTCTCCGCGGCCAAGAAGAACGGCAGCGTCGATGTCACCCGCACCGCGTTCGCGGGCGCCGGCACGCTCGCCCTGATCGGTGTCGCGGCCTGGACGCCGCTGTGGACGGTGCGCGTCCTGATGTGGCTGTTGGGCACCGCCGCCGTCTACGCGGTCTGCGCCCCGCTGTGGCGCAGTGACCGCCGCCTGGAGCAAGAGCAGCGACACGAGCAGCTGCTGGCCCGGACCGATGCCCAGACCCGTCTGGCTGTCACCGCGGTCGAACAGCAGGCCCGCGTCGCCGAGGCACAGTGGCAGTACCGCACCGAAGCGGCCCGCGCGCAGGCGATCAGCACCAGCGTCGAGGCGCTGGTGGCCGCGAACGAGATGCGCGAGCAGCGTGCGATCACCCCGGGCAACGAGCTGAACGTCGCAGCCCTGCTGCAGGCAGCCGGCCACGAGGCCCCGCGCGAGCTGGCCGCCGACGAGCGCGACGGGCAGGCGCCCCGGTGAAGCCGACCACGCCGCAAGGACGCCTGCTGCATCAGTGGCAGGGCCACGTCGTGCAGGTCGACGCGCATGGGCTTGCGGTCGACGGGCAGACCATCGACCCGACCCCGCTCACCGAGCGGGACGCCGTCCTCCCTTCCCAGTGTCCGCTCACACACCCGGCATTCCAGCTGCTGGCCGACGGCGGACTCGTCTACCGCGGGCACGTCCAGGCGCACCTCGAATACGACCAGGTCACTGTCTACGGCCCGCAGGGAGCCGCCTGGCCGCCCTGCGGGCAGCAGCCGCCCAGCCCGGCCGACGAAGAACCCGACAACCTCGACTTCGAGCTTTGAGCGACGACCGAAAGAGAGCCCGACGTATGACTGACGACCAGGACCGCCAGGGCCACATCGCCGGACTGCTCCCGGCACTGGCCCAGCTCGACCTCACCGCCGGCGAGCTGGACCAGCACCGGACCACCCGAGACATCAGCGCCCAGGTCAGCACCTACGACCACCAAGCCGCCCATGCCCGCCACCTGATCCTCTCCGCAAGTGCCACCTGCCAGGAAGTGGAGGAGGCCGAGCGCCTGCACCGAGGCGACGGGGAAAAGGGGTTCGCCGCGCGCGGCTACGACCACGCACTCCACCCCCGACAATACGAAGACGCCGAAGTGGAGCTGTGAACAACCAGGTCTGAGCGTGACCCGGTGGGGCCCCGGCTGCACGGCGGGGCCCCACCCGTCGAAGGGAGGGAACGAGAGATATGGACGAGCCAGTCCCCGAGGCCGAACTCCTCTACGAGGACGACAGCCTCACCGCAGTCCCCACCACGTGGGACGACATCGAGATCAGCGAGACCCAGCGGGTAGGCGACACCCAGTACACCCGGGGCGTGATCAAGGGCAGCGGGCAGGAGCGGATCTGGGCGGAACGCGACTTCGGTCAGGGCCTGCGCAACACCGAGGAAGTCACCACCGCGGACGATGTGCCCCCGGGCCGCATCAACAGCGTGTGGCGCGAGCTGACCGGCCCGGACGCTCCCACGGACCTGGACGCGCAGATCGCCGCCCAGGACACGGCCGTGCAGCGCGAGCAGACCGACTATCACCACACGCTCGCCCAGTACGAGCAGGAGCTGGCACCGTCCGCCGAGCTGGCCGAGCGCCGCGCGGCCGTCGAGCAGGAGCTGGAGGCCGACCCTGGCCACGGCGCCCTGCAGGAGGAACACGGCGCCCTGGAACGGGCCGCCGCCGTCGAACAGGACCTGGTGCTGACCCAGGCAGAGGCCGACCTCTCGGACGCCAGCTCTGCCCCCACATCCGTCGGCGAGTCGGGCATCGACCTGGACGGCGAGTGGGATACCGCGCAGGACGTCGACTACGGCGACGACATCGACATGTGAACACTCCACGACATAGCCCCTGACAGAGGTATCTGTCAGGGGCTATGTCCGTGAGTACGGTGTGATCCATGAGCACGCAGGGGGCAGAACGGCGGGGACATGTGCTGATGCTCGCCGGCGACACAGCCACTCACCGCCGCCGACCGCAACTGCTGCCCAGCCACAATCTCGCCGCGCTGGCAACGGCCCCGGCCCAAGCGCTGCTGGGAACCACGGACCCGACCGACGTCGCGATGCTGGACGGAGCACGAGACCCCCACCTGGTACGGGCTCGGTTGCAGATGGCCGCTGACACCAGCGGAGACCTGCTGGTCTACCTCTCGGCCCGGCTGGTGGTCGATCGCAAGTCCCATGCCCTGCACCTTGCGCTGCCCGGCGCTACCAAGCCCACCGTCCGGTACACCGCGCTGCCGTGGGACTGGCTGCGCACCGAGCTGCGGAACAGACCGCCGATGACGACCACCCTGGCGGTCGACCTGGTCGCCGAGCCCCAGGCCGTCAGTGTCCTGGCCGCCGGCGAAGCCGAGCGGCTGGCCGCCGGGTTGACCCTGGTCGGTGTCATCTCGCCTTCCACCGCGCCGACCGTCACCGGGCCCAGCCCCTACACCCGGCATCTCGCCGAACGCCTCCGGCAGGGCGAGGGCCCCGTCGCTCAGCTCCATCCCCAGGCCGTGGCAGCCGCCGACCTACCCGCGGACACCCTCGTTCTCCCCGTTGCACCACAGCAGGCTGCTCTACCAGCACCACCGCCCACCAGCCGTACCCAGATGCTGCCGCGTAGGCGCCTCGAGGCGGACGCCGACGACGTGGCCCCCGGGCTGGAATCCCGCCCAGCGCTCGACCCCGCTCTGCTGCCGTCCGCCGCTCCCGCCCCGACCCGGCCGCCTGCGCCGGAACCCGCACTGGCCCCCGAATCGCGGGCACCTCACCCGACAGTTCCTGCACGGCCCACCGCGCCCGTCCCGGTTCCGGCTCAGCGCCCCGCAGCCCTGGCCGAGCCCGGCACCGGCCAGCAGGACCCCCGCCCTCGTATTCACGCCCTGGCCCAGGCTGGCAGGCACAGGGAGGCGGCCCGGGAAGCGCAGGTGTGGGAACAGCATGTGCTGCAGACCTGCGGCATCGACTCTCCGCAGGCCACCCAGTGGCTCGAAATCCGTGCCGACCTCGCCAAGATGGCCACGGACTTCACACTGGCGACGCACCTGTGGATCGCGGCCGGGCGCACCCGCCTTGCCCACCAGGCAACCGACGCACCCGAGGTCCTCACAGCAGGGCAGAGCGCGCACTACTGCTGGACCCACATCCAGGACCCCGCCAAAGCCCGCGACTGCGGCCCCGACCTGATCAGCCTTCTGCGGACCCTGCCCGCGCTGGACCGGCGCCATCTGTCGATGGCCCAGCAGCGCCTGGAGTACCTCCAGCAGATGACGCGATAACAAGCCCTGTGGGTGGCGCTTCCGACTCGACCGCCCGCCGCAGCGCCTCCATCTTCGGTGGCAGCAGGCGTTCCAGACCGTACTGCCGCCGCCCCCGCCTGTAGCTGCTGACCAACCCGTTGCTCTCCAGCGGCACTCCCGGCGGACGGTGCAGCGTGGCACCCTCCCGGGCGGGGTGCCCGTCGTGGTTGTGCCACAGCGACACCCACAGCCGCGACGTGCCGCGGGCCCGGCGCACCAGGTCCGCGCGCAGCGGCAGCCACCGCCCAAGCGCTGCCTGTCCCAGCGGCGACAAGGCGACCTCGCCCCCCGCCCCGTCCGAGATCGCACGGCGTCCGGGGGCGAGGTCGGAGAGCCGCAGACCCGACAGCTGTCCCGAGGACAGGGCCGCATCCAGGACCAGAGCGAGCACCGCCGTCAGCCGGACCTGCCCCGGCGGCATCCAGCCGGCCAGGTCCCGGTCGAGCTGGCGCCGCAACGTGGCAAGGGCCGAAGAATCCGGCGTGGTCCGCAGAGGGACACTCTCGCCACCGAGCTTGACCCGAGGCAGCCCCAGCGCCTCCCGCAGCAGCTCCAGGCACTGACGGCGCGCAACGTTGGTCGCCACCGACGTGGGCGGGCGACCGCCCTCGACTGCGCGCGCCCGCAGCACACCGGACTCCGCCAGCCGCAGGTACGGCGTCAGTGTCTCGTCTTCCAACAGCCGCCGCAGACTGCGGCGAGCCGCCACCGGCAGCGCGTCACGAACCAGCGCCCGCTGCATCTCCCCGCGGACCATGGACAGGTGACGCGCACGAGAAGGCCCGACGGCAAGGCCGTCCAGCAGCTGCTCCAATGCGATGATCGAGGCAAACTCCGACACCCCGTGATTGTGGCACCGGCAGCCCCGGCCCGAGCCGGGAAGGGCAGCGCAATCCACCAGCTGCGCCGGACACGCAACGGCGAACGGCCCCTCGAATGAGGGGCCGTATATGAAACCATCACTGCTCAGAGTCCTACTCTTGACGCGCTTCGGTGTTCTCCCGAATCGCCGCGGCGACGTCCAGCAGTCCGTACGCGACGGCGGCCAGACCCTCTCCGATCGCGTCGGTGAGCCTCTCCTCGCCCTCCCGGCCGGCAGCCGCGTCCGCTCTACGTTCTGCGTAGTCGCCCCAGACGCTCTTCTGCAACCTCGCCCCCTCTCCCCACGCCGCCAGGCCATCCGACGGACGCCTGCACCCTCCCCCTCCATGGCGGGGGCGAACCGCTCCTCTGCCGCCGATCCGCGCGGTTCAGTTGGGAGTGCGTGTCAGGGCTCCGGCAAGGTCCCGCGCCAGGGCGTAGCCGGGGCTGTCGTCCAGCAGTTCCTTGCGGCGGTTGTAGCGCTGGGTGGTGCGGGAGTCCTTGTGATCGGCCCAGCGCTGGACCCTGTCCGGCCGGGCGTCCGGCTGGGCCAGGGCGTGCGTGACGGCGTCGCCCTTGATGCCGTGCGGGCCGCGCAGTGGCAGCCCCGCGCGGCGGGCGAGGGACTGCAGTAGTCGCCACACCGCAGGTTCGTCGAGCCGACGCCCGGACGTGGTCTGGAAGAGCCACCCCTCGGTGCGTCCGTCGAGGTACTCCTGGAGGGCGTGCCAGGCGACCGGCGGGATGGGCTTGGAGGCCCAGCTGCCGCCCTTCACTCTCATCTTGAGGACATGGTGACCCCTGTCGTAGCCGAGGTGCTCGACCCGGGCCGCGAGGAGGGAGTCGATGCGCAGGCAGCAGGTGTAGAGGACGAGCACCAGGGCGTAGGCGCGCTTGCGGTAGGCGGCAGCCCGGTGGTGGTCCCGCGCCGTGGCCAGGAGCAGGGCGAATTCCTGCTCGGTGTAGCCAGGGGTGGGCGAGTAGTCGGGGTCGAGCACCGGGCGCCGCACCGCAGCGAAGGGGTTCCTCACTCCCTCGTCGCTGACCACGTCCAGGTACGCGAAGAACGAGCTGGCTGCGGACAACGCGTTCGCTCGGGAGGCGTCCGAGTACGGCGGCCCCGTCCGAGCCATCTCGCCACGCCGGACGCCCTTGACCCGCACCCAGGTGGGCGCGTTCTCCAGGTACAGACGGAAGGTGTCGGCCAGTGCGAACCTCACCGCCATCGGATGCGTGCCGTGTTCCCGCGCGAACTCCTCGAACGTCTTGAAGCCGCGGGCGTAGGACCTCTGGGTATTGGCCGAGCGCTGGTGGGCGATCCAGGAAGCCGCGAGCGTGGGTAGCACATCGTCCTCCCCGTAGAGGTCGAGGAGGAAGTCATGCAGCTTCCGGGCGTGCTCGGGCCACTGGGCGCGCGGGTCCCGCCGCGGTGTGTCGAGTGCCTGGCGCGGTGCGCCGCGGAGTGCCCCGGGGCTCACCGGCCCGCCCCCAGACCGGAGGAATCCGCCTGCCAGTAGTCGCGGGCGAATTCCGGCAGGTAGTCGGGGTGGTCGCTCCACTCTGCCGCGATGGTGCGCAGGTCTTCCCAGGCGAAGGCGCCCACCAGCTGACCCGGCAGTGGGTCCCCGCCCTCCCCCGTCGCTCCCAGGACCGCCCGCCGAGCACGCAGTTGCTGCACGGTGTAGCGCAGGGCTCGCAGAGTCCGGGAGTCCCCGTCGACCCCCCGCGGATGCGGCCCCGTGGGGCCGGGTGCGGTGCACCGGTCGTCGAGGCGCGCGTGGATGAAGTCGGCGATGCGGATCAGGGCCGCACTCTCGACCGCCATAGGGGGCTCCGTTCTAACGCAGGTGACCGGTCCAGGAAACCGCCAGAGCGGGCAGCGGGTCCTCCTCGCCGCACAGCGCCACCAGGAAGTGGTACAGGCGATGGGTGTGCTCGGGCCGGGCCTGCGGGCCGGAGGCAAAGTCAGAATCGTGCATAGGCGTTGTCCCGGCAGGTCTCGCAGAGTTCGGCTTCGTGGAGGGCGTAGTGGACGGCCTGGCCGCAGTGGTCGCAGACTCCGTCGAAGACGGTGCCGTCGGCGAAGCAGATCAGCACCGCCTCTTCGGGCCCGGAGGCGACGGGGACGGCTAGCGCCGCAGTGGCCCCGCACCACTCGCACATGTGGACTGGCCCGTAGCCGCCGCCGGTCACCGCGGTGTATTCGTCGGTGCCGGCGTAGTCCCAGGCGGCCTCCTCCGGAGTGCCGTATCCGCGTCGGCACAGCGCGCAGACGACCGTGTCCGAGCCGTCGAGCATCACGGTGAACTGGCCGCAGGACAGGCAGGCGACGGTGGAGCCGCTGTGGGACTCCAGGGCGGTACGCAACGGGGCGAGGCGGCGCTCGACCAGCGCCTGGATGGGCGCCATGCCGGCGCGGACGTGCTCCAGGGCAGTGTCGGCGGCTGGCCAGTCCTCCCTGGGCACGTGCGGCAGCAGGTCGTCGGCGACGAAGTCGAGCAGCGTGTCGAGGACCGGTATGGACAGGGCTTCCAGCGCCATGGTGTCGCTGTCGGTGACGCCCAGGTGTTGGAACCGGTTGCGCATCCGGCCGAGTGTGGTGAAGGCGCTGGTGGCGGACTCCAGGTCCGTACCGGGGGTGCAGTGCTCGCGGAGGAGCTTCACCGCGGTCTCCAACTTGACGCTGTGGAAGTCGCCTTCCCTGTCCTTCCGGGAGTCGAATCTCTCGGGGTTCGACCACACCAGCTGTTTGTCCGCGATGGCGAGGCGGGCTTTGAGGAGCGTCTCGGCCGCAGCCTGCAGGTGCAGGGTGGCGTACTTCAGGCTGCGCGGGTCCGGCTCACTGTCCTCGGTGCCGGCGAGATGGGTCACTGCGCTCTCCAGGTAGTCGAGCCCGTTGAGGACCGGCGGGAAGTGCACCGGCCGTCTCCCGTCGCCCGCTGTCGCTCCGGTCTGTTCCGGGTGTCCTGCCATCGGTCCCCCCTGGCTCGAAGAGCCCACAGGATAACGGTAATTATCCTGTGCCTTCCTTCGCCACCCGCGCGGCGCAATCCGTGCCGCGCCGGAGGTGGTCCCCGGGAGACGGCCTCAGTCCGCGGCCATCTTGATCCAGCGCCCGCCCGGGTCGGTGTCAGCGCGGACGTCCCAGTACCGGGGGTCCGGCTTGCCCGCCCGCACGTCGCCGACCACCTGATCGATCCACGCGGCGAAGCCAGTCTGAGCCTCACCAACGAGCCGGCGGGCAGCCTCATGGCTCATCCCGGAAGGCAGCCCGACTTCGTGTGCGGTGACGTCGTAGCGGATACCGTGCGGGGCGAGCCGCTCGCGGAGGACCTCGCGCCAACCGACATCGACCGCGTCGAAGTCCCACACCTCTTCAGTGCCGAGCACGCAGTCCGGCGTGCCCCGATCCCCTTCACGTTCGATCAGCACGTCGGAGAGGTCGCTGCGGTCACACAGCCCCAGTTCCTCATCCCACACAACAGAAGCGGTCTCGGTCATACGGCGATTGTGCGGCCGGCCTTGCTGCGCACCCTTGTTGGACTGTGCGACATCCCGTGAGTTCTCTCGGACGGTGGAGATTTCACCCTCTCGAAGCCGAAGACGAAAAGGACTCGAAGAAGTCCGGCGGCACCGAGATGGACCAGAGCCTCCGCCAAAGCGCACTCATATCGATTCCGAGCACCGCGACTCCTTCCCTTCGACGGAACTCTTTGCCTTCTCTGGCGGTTTACCCGCGAGTAGAGAAGGCGTCCTGTACCCCAAGTTCACCCCCTCCGCGCAGACGTCACAGGCTCTGAACTGCGGTTTCGTCACGTGAGGGCGGGGATGTCCACAGACCCCCGCAGCGACCCAAGCATGCTGTCGTACGGGCCGATACTCTGGTGTGCCACACGGCAACTACAGCCGCGCCTGGAGCAGTTCGACCAGGAGTGGCGCCGCGCCAACGGCGTTGCCGTGTCACGTAGTCCGAGCCGTGCCTGCCGAGAGGAGACAGCGAGACGCGGGAAACACTGCGGCCCCCTGCGCCAACAGGGGGCCGCTCACGTAGTCCGATGCGCCCCGTCCGAAGTGGAGGAAGCCATCAGTTCCGTTAACGAGACTAGCCGTACCCAAGATCAAAAACCATCCGAGATACGCCGCCGCGCCCGCGCGCTGGCCCGCACCGCCGGTCACGGCCTGATTCGCGGAGCCGCCTCCGCCACCGGAGCCGCAATGGTGACCTGGCTGCTGACGTGGTGGATCCAACGTCACTGACCAACACGAGTGGCGACATCCTTCCTGAACACACCTGAAGGGCGGAGCGGCCCCAAGCGCGCTCCGCCCTTCGGCTCGCCCGTACCCCTCCAGTCGACCGCGATAGCGCCTCAGCTCACACAGTCGAGCCGCGCACTGCGCTCGGAGTGCCTGCCCGCTGGGACGCGGCGGCACAGGGCGAAGGGCGTCTTGGTCCCATCCAGCCAGCCGCCCTCGCACATCTGTCGCATCACCTCGTTCAGCAGGGCCGGTCTCGTATTGACTGGCCACAGGGATTCCTCACCCCAGAAGCGTCGCCAGCTCGGCCCGTGCCCGTGCTGATCACGGTAGGCATCAATCCACGCGAGCGCCCGCTCGCGCCAGCGCGAGTCCTCCGTGAGTGCCGCCGCCTGCTCGCGGACAGTGATGCTGGCATTCCACCACCTCCACCCCGATCTCGACGGTCACCTCCGGACACAACGGGCAGGCCACCGCCGTAGCGATGGACGCCTGAACCCGCACCGCGCGCTGCTGGCGGGCCGCCTGCCGATCCCGAGACACCGTCATGCCCACAGCTTCTCCAGGCCACCCATCCGGCTCAAGACGACACGACGGCCGTCGAGCAGGAGGGCTCCAAAGCTGCCCCCGATGAGATCCGGCCAATTCCTTGAAACCACTTTCAACGCGCGCCGCTTCATGGGAGGTTGAAAGTGGTTTCAGGACGGATGGGCCGTCCACCGACGGAAGGGCAGACATGAGTGACGCATTGACCGTGCGGCGAGTCCCGGAGGACTGGACCCCGCCCGAGGGCTGGCAGCGCCGGCCCACCGACAACGGCGGGGAGGAGGTCCTGGGCTGGCTCGCGACCGTCGTCTACACCCTGGACCTCACCACCCGGGAGCTGATCGCCTCCCCGGTGGAGAACCCGGGCCCCGACGGGCGGGACTCCGAGGTGCTTGCGCAGCTGGGTGAGCACGTCTACTACTCGCACATCCTGAGCGGCATCCTCCCGGCCCGGATCCAGCTGGACCATCTCCCCCTGGACTGGTGGCCGCAGCTGGCAACCCCCGCCGCGATCAACGCGCTCCTGGAGCAAGTGGAGCCGCTGGCACGCGAGATCGCCGACGGGGCGCTCCGCGTCACCGGGCAGCCGGGCACCACGCTGGACTGGTCACCCATCGCCGCCGACGCCTATGGCGCCGCGAGCCACCTGATCAACCGGTTCCCCTACCGCGGCGGTGAGCACGATTTCCCCCGTCCCCGGGGAGCCTGGTACCTGGACACCGCCGAAGTCTTCCGGCACCGGCCCGACCTGATCGACCCGGCCTGGGCCGACTACGGCGACCAGGACCTCTCCCGCGTGGTCTCCGCCATCGCCCGGAGCATCACCGACGCCGCCGACGACGACCCCGAGCTGCACGAGACCCTGGTCGGCCTCTCCCGCGACTCCCAGTGCCCGCCCACCCCCTACGACGGCCGGACCCCCACGCTGCACCCGGTGGGCGTGCGCAGCTGGCTGCACCACTACCGCCGCCAGCAGGCCGACGGGCTGGAGCCGGTCGACGTCCGCTGGTGGGACGCCAGCGGCGTGCACGCACACCGCATCCAGGACACCACCGACGACGACGAGCTGCGCCAGATCACCGCCCGCGCCGTCAAGGAAGCCGCCGCCCAGGGCATCAAACTGCTGGGCACCGACCGGTGGGCCGAGGACCTGCGCCGCGCCCGGCGCACGGACATCCGCGAGCAGCTGGCCGCCATCGGCGCCGAGATCAGCGAGACCGAAGCCAAGCTCAAGCCCAAGAAGAAGCAGCGGCGCGCGCTGCTGGCCCGCGTCCTGACCTGGGACACCGAGGCCACGGACTCCGGCCTCGGCCGCATCTCCGGGCTGTCCCACACCGCCGTGCGCTCCATGCGCGACGCCCTCAACGACGACACCGACGACTGACGCGACGCGACCTCAACAAGACGCCGTCGAGCGCGGACCGCACGACAGCACCACCCGGGGCCGCAGCCATTCGAGCTGGCTGCGGACCCGGGATGCCAAGGCACAGCCCCCGTCCGGGAGCCGGGCGGGCCAACCAGCGAAGGAGTAACCGATGACCGAACTTGCCGAGACGATCCGCTACACCGCCGACGTGGTGGTCACCACGACCGACGGCCGCGTCCTCCTCATCGAGCGGGACTGGCCCCCCTACGAGGGCGCGTGGGCGCTGCCCGGCGGGCACGTCGACCCGGGCGAGACCAGCCGTGAGGCCGCCGCCCGGGAACTCGCCGAGGAGACCGGCGTGCACGCGGCGCCGGACGAACTGGAGCAGATCGGCCCGTTCGACGCTCCGGGCCGTGACCCGCGCGGGCGGTACGTCACCGTCGCCTACCACCTCACCGTCGTCTCCGGCACGCCCGCCCAGGCAGGCGACGACGCCCGCGACACCCGCTGGTGGCCGCTGAACGACCTGCCGCCGCTGGCCTTCGACCACGCCGACATCCTCGCCAAGGCCACCGCCAGCCGCTGACCGTCCGGCCCACCGCATAGGGGCGCCCGCAGCCATTCGAGCTGGCTGCGGGCGCTTTTGCCGACTCTAGCCCGGCCGCTCACCTCGAAGAAGGAGAGCCCGGAGCCAAAGCAGCTGGCTCCGGGGCTCACGCGCTCGGTAACGGCAACCACGACGGCACACCGCACCACCGTCGCCGTTCGACAGCCCGTCACGGGGTCGGAGTGGCCTTCAGGCGGGCTACGAGGGAGGGGTGGGGGGCGCGTCGTCCGTGATGGAGCTGGCACACCGCCGCGGGACCGGGCCGCCGTACTGCCCCCGTCACGGACGCGCGAGCGTGAGCAGACCAGACTCCCCAGTCGTGGCCGAGGGGGCGCACCTGCTGCCGCGCAGTGGTGCCGGCCGCAGTGGTCGCTCCGCGTCGGTGCGGGCATCGCTGTAGCGCAGGAGCATGACGAATACCGCCTCGCGTGCAGCGATGCACGTCTGGTCGCGCGGCTCCCCACCGGAATCCGACTGCCAGGCCCCAGACCTCCCGTATCGGCATCGCAGGAAGGAATCCAGGCCCGCAGTCCGCCCGGCAGGCCCGTGCCGAGCAGCCGGAGATGGCGACCAGCCGCCTGGCCCGGACAGGACTCAACCGGTACAGACAGTGCGGGCGGACCGCACCGGGGCCAGTCCGCCCGTGTAACCGCCGAGCCGGGGGAGAGGTTGGTGTGTGGATCACGAGTCGCGCAGGGAGGGGTAAGGGATGGCGTCCTACGAGGACAAGGCGAAGGCGTACATCAAGCAGGCCGAGGAGACGGTGGCCAAGGTGACGGACCCGGGGCAGAAGGCGACGGTGTACGCGTTGCTGGCGCTGACCAACGCGGTGCTGGAGACGGATAATGACATCTACCGACTGCGCGGTCCCCTTACGGACCTCAGCGAGCGCGTGAGCTGAGCACCGGTCCCGTTGCGAGTCTGCTGATGCCGACGTCGCCGGCGGCGGTCGCGGCGAGATGGATGTTCCTCAACCCCCTGACCGTACGGGGCCGGGCACATACCAGCGGCTGAGCAGCGTGGTACCCGGGGGCTTCGCCGCCCCCGGGGCCCCGCTGCCCCGTCCCTCCCCGGCGCGAAACGGTTTCGTCGTGGTGCAGATCCGTGCGCGCCGGGAAGCAACGGGGGTGTGGGCAGGGGCTGAGGTCCGGCCGGGGCTGGGCCACGAACCGGGGCCGGGCTGCGGTCGCCTGCAGCAGGTCCGGGAGGCACTCAAATCGGGTGTCCTGCCGTACGGTCGCTGACTCAGCCTTCCGTCCTGAATGCCTTGATTCGCCCTAATCACCCGTCAGGCTCGTGTTGCCCAGCGGTAGATGAAACCTCCCGCCCCAGAAAAAACTCGCGACGCGCCCGCGTTTTGGGTACGTACATGAACTGCTGGCATGACATGATCGCCTGCATGTCTAGGCCCTATGGAAGTCGGGATGTGCGCGACCGGGAGTACGTACCGCCCGTCGCAGACTCGAAATCCAAGCGCAAGTTGGTGCGACTGTCGCCGCTGGTGCCTCGCGAGGCACACGCCAGGGCGTTCGCCAACGCCAAAGCGTCGGGGGTCTCGATGAGCAAGTACATCGCGGAACTCATCCTGCGCGACCAGCTCGATGACAGCGGCCGTCCGGTGTGGGCCCGCGAAGCCTTCGGTGAGCCGGACCAGGGGGAACTTCCCATGACTGGCTGATCGTCTGAAAAAGCGTCGAAGGGCGCCAAAACGCCCCGGCTTCCAACCGGGGCGGCGCCCTTCCGACGTACCGGGTCCAGCGTCTCTTCCCAGGCCGCTGAAACCCATCGCATTACCGCAGTGCAAGGCGTCTTCCAAACGCCACCGCACAGAGGTCTCCGGCTTCCAACCGGAGGTCTCGCCCCCCGCTCCGAAGAACAGGAGGTGAGTCGAGCCCCACAGACGCTTTCCAGGGCGTCCGTCGGGCGGGTGGTGCCCCAAGAGCCACACATATGGAGTTCGGAGCCCCGTCACGCGCCTGGTTGGTCGCGTTGGAGCCCTCCGCCGAACGGCGGTAGGGGGGCTTCGGCGTGCATATGGAGTTAGGAGCACCCCCCATCGTAGCGGACCGCTACGGTGCCGGACAGCTCACGCCGACCCCCGGAGTGTCCGCGGAGTCGAGCGAGCACAGCCCGTCATCTGCCCCGAATCACAACCCCCATACAGGTGTTCTGCCCCTCTTCGAGGTGGAGCTGGCCGACCTCCAGGCGCTGTTCCTGGAGCTGTCCCCGCGCGACTCCATCCGGGCGGACACCCGTTCCGGGGCGGGCGAGTGGCTGCACTCCTACAAGGCCCAGCCCATCCCCCAGGCCGCCCCGAACGGCCCGTACGCCGTGCACCTCGCCGACCGCCTCGACCGCTTCCAGTGGGTCTGCTTCGACCTCGACTCCAAGCGCGGCGACACCGGCCCCGACCTCTCGACCCTGCTGCGCTGGCTGGAGGAGGCCGGGCTGACCTACGTGGTCGCCGCCTCCGGATCCGCCGGCGGGCGGCACGTCTGGGTCACCTCCGCCGAGCCGCTGGAGGCCGTGCTGGTCGCCTCCATCGCCAAGGCCGCCGCGCTGCGCTTGCCCACCCTCGACCACGGCCTGCTGTGCAACCCGGCCACCGGAGCGGTCCGCCCGATCGGCGCCGCGCACCGCGACGGCGGGCGCAGCCAGTTGCAGGCTCCGCTCGATTCCCGCCGCGCCGCCGCGCTGCTCTCCCCCACCGGCTGCGGCAACGTCTCCGACGCGTTCGTGCGCCTCGCGCTCATCATCGACTCCGTCCCGGCCCCCGCGACCGTCCGCCCGCGCATCGTGCGCGAGCAGCAGCAGGCCCAGGTCCTCGACGACGAGTTGGGCCCGCGGCTGGCGGGAACCCCGAACACGTTGCTGGACGACGATACGGTCACCCTGCTCACCCACCGCCCGGCCGAGGACCGCGTCAGCGAGACGCTGGCCTCCCTGCTCGGCCGCCTCGCCCTGCGCCGCTGGACGTGGCCAATGGTCGAGAAACTGCTCGACGAGCGCCGCCACCGGGAGGGCGGTCTCCTGCACGCCTGCACCAGCACCCGGCGCGGCGGCAGGCTGCGCATCGTTCTTCCCGGGACCCAGGCCCGCGAGAAGCTGGCCCGCCAGTGGGCCCGCTGCGTGGCGTACGCGGCCACCCTGCCGCTCACCGAGGACACCCTGGAATGGACGCAGAACATCGCCGACGTCGTCGCCCTGGTCGAGGACGTCCAGGCCGCCGCCGACGCCGACCCCGAGCGCTGGGCACGCAAGTCCGGCCCCGCAGACCGCGCCGCCCTCGACCTGCGGTGCCTGTACGCGCTGCGCTCCGGCACCACTGTCCTCGACCTCGACGTCCGCCGTGCCGCCATCGCCGCCGCCCACGGCCGCTCCACCATGCACCGCGCCCAGAACCGCCTCACCCTCGACGGCTGGCTCGCCGACCGCGCCACCGAAGGCCCCGCAGGCACCCACGAACTGCTCCCCGTCACCGCTGCGCACCCTGGAATCACCCTCGCTGCACAGGGTGGGACACAAGGAACCCCGCCCCCCGTAGGGGAGCGGCGAGCCACGCTGATCTCTCGTCTCCAGGAGCGTCTTTCAGCAGGTCAGGCCGATGCTTTCGCCTACGGCAGGGCCACCGATACCCATGCCGGAGGACTTGGCCATCACGCCGGTCGCATCTACCAGCAGCTCATCGAGCACGCAGAACGCCCGTTGAACCTCTCCGAGCTGTGCGCCCGCACCGGGTACGCCCCGCGTACTGCCATCCGGCACCTGAGCGCCCTGCGCAACCTCATGGTCGTCACCCGCGCTGTCATGGCCGTTCATCACGAGTGCCCCACCTGCCACGCCGTGCCAGGCACCCGCTGCATCACAACCGCTGGCACTGTTGTAGGCCGCCGAGGAGCCGACCAGCATGCCGCCCGCCGCACCTTCACCCGCGAGCGCTCCGGCACTCCCCACTACCGCCCCCGGCCCGGCGCCCTGATCACCGCGGCCAAGGCCCTGGGCTGCCATGGCGTCACGGCCAGCCGTGTACGCCGCTACGCCATCGAGATCGAGCTGTACCGGTGGTGGCGCCAGGAAGAGGAGTGGATGCGGGCCCCGAAGAAGGGCGTGCGCACCGGCGTTCAGACCCACCAGGAGCAAGCCGAGTTCGTCGTCACCACGCTTCCCGCTCTCCCCCGCCGCCGCTACCCCCGCACCGCCGACGGCCGTGGCGACCACACCGCGGCGAAAGCCCGCATCCTGCGCCGCATCGCTACCGCCTGAGTGCTATGGCAGTGGTCGTCGCAGCCCGCAGTTGCTCGGTTCTGACGATCATTAGAAGGACGCTCACCACAGGGCTTGTTATTTCCCCCGGGGTCGCCCCTACTGGCGCTTGACTGTGGGTCCCGCTGGGTGCTGAGCCCAGCGGGACCGAGAACCGCGTCTACTGCCGCAGCTCAATCCTGATGGCTAGGGAGGTGCCGCCGGCCGTGATGAGGGCGATGCCTACCGATGAGTCACCCCAGAGTCCGACGGCTGTGCCCCCTCCCGCGCACAACGCGGCGAAGCCCAACTGGGCCCATGCCCGGATCTTCTCGCCGCGGGAACGCCGGGCGGGCAGCTCACCCTGTTCCTCCGTGGAAGCCTGCGACTGCGTCTTATGTGCCCGCTGAACGCTCTTTGCCCTAGACATGATCAACTTTCAGTCATGCGTGCCGCAGCACGCGGTGAATTGACGTCATGGACCATGGATCAGCGAGCAGTTAGCCACGCAAGCCCCCTCCGAAGCCCCGTGCACGTCTTTGGGCAGGGGGGACTGGAACCGAGCACGCCTCCCGGGGCCGTGAGCAGGCGCACTGATGCCGTGTCGGTGCGCAGCGCTACGGTCCCGGTACAGGCGGCAACAGCCAAACAGGAGGGGGACGCTCATGACGACACCAGGGCGCCGAGGAGGGGCAGGTGCCAGCGCTCGCCAGGTCGCTGAGGCGGCCCGCACCGCCGAGCGCACCGCGCAGCACCGCCGTGCGAAGGTCACGCTTCCCCTCACCGCAGCGTGCGCTGTGGTGGTCGGCGTCGCCGCAGCCGTCGCGACCGTGTGGCAGCTGGGGCTGCTCGCTGCGTTCACCGTCGCGGCCTACGGAATCCTGCAGACCTACCGCCGTGCCGACAACTCCTGGGCCAAGGGCGCGGCCGGCGAAGTGGCGACTGCCCGTCTGCTGGCCCCCCTGGCTCGCCGCGGCTACGCGGTACTGCACGACCGGGCCATCCCGGGCAGCCGGGCGAATTTGGATCACCTGGTCGTCGGACCTGCAGGCGTCGCCTACGTCGACACCAAGGCGTGGCGTTCGACGCGGTCGAAGATCAGGGTTGAGGGCGGCACCTTGCGCTACGGCCGGTACGACCAGACGCGGGCCCTGCAGACAGTCTGCTGGGAAGCCGGACAGGCAGCACGCCAGCTGGGTGTTGAGGTCCGTCCGATCGTCGCTGTCCATGGCGCCACGGTCCCCGGACCCAGGGGCCGCATCGAGGTCCAGGGCGTCATGGTCGCCTCTGCGAAGAAGCTGCCGAAGCTGCTGCAGAATCTGGCTCCTCAGCCGGGCTGGAGCGCCGACCGCATCACCGCGGTGGAAGCCCTGGCCGAGAGGCGACTGCCCCCGCACGGCAGCTGAGCAACAAGCAGGGGTCCGGGATCAGCCGATCCCGGACCCCTGGCAATTGATCTAGGACGCGGTCGCCCTGGTCCGCACGTCCTCCTCGCCGATGTCGATCACGTCAGCCAGAGCTTCGCCGGCCGCCCACCGCTGCAGGAGCGGACGGTCCACCAGCCGGATGCCGTGCCGGGCCGCCCAGAGCACACGCTCCCGCCCGAACAGCCCGCTGCTGACCACCAGGAAGAGCGGCCGGGCCGCATGCTCAGGGGGCACCTGCACTGTTCCCACGGGCCGCAGCACCCCCCTTCCCCCGCTCTCCTGCCCGGTCTGCGCCGCACCGTGCTCGAACGCGATCCCCAACTGCCGTCCGTCCGGGCCGACGCCGACCAGGTGGACGACTGGCCCGCGGATCCGCACTCCCCGCACCTGGGTCCACCCGTCACGAAGGAGCAGCCGCCCCACGATGGTCCGGAAACGGCGGTCGTCTGCCGCGTCGATGTCCGCCGTGGAGAAGCAGGCCGCCTGCCGCTGCCGGTGCACCCGCAGGGCCCGCCGCCGGCGCACTTCGCCCCACACTGCATACGCGAGAGCCGCCCCAGCCAGCAGCACCGCCCACCAGCCGACCCGGACCCACAGCCACCCAAGCCCCAGCAGAGGCAGTCCGACCACCGCGGCGACTGCGGCGCCTGCTGGCACTACCTCCCACCACTCCGGACCGTGCCGCCCGCTTAGCCGAACCTGCAGCGCCTCACGCTGACGCCAGGCCCGGCGCGTGCCGACAGGAGACCGACTCCACATGCTCCACCTCCACCGCGGCGCCCCGTGCCCCATGTCATATCTGCCCGCGCGACCGGCCGTACAGCGGCACCGCCCAGGACCGGCCATCGGCATTGGATAACAAGCCCTGCGGGCGGACAATGGCCGGTGCCAGAGAGAAAGGGGCGCCCGCTACGGCGGACACCTGCTTCCGAGACCAACAGGACCACGGACGGAGTCACCACATGAGCACCGGCCAGAACGCCGCCGCCGGCGAGGACCGGGAAGCAGGGGCGGTCACCTACAGCGACGGGGAAGTCGTGTGTGCGGAGCCTGGAGACCCCTTCACCACGGCGCGGTCGGGCTTTGTCCGCCTGGTGCAACGGTGACCTTCCCCAGCGGACAGCGACCCGCACTTCCCCACCTTCCCCGCCACGGTCTTCCCCAGCGGGCCGACGGAGGGGACCCTGCTTCCCCGGCTGGGGAAGTGCCCACTGCTGGGGAAGGTGAGCAGTCTTCCCCAGCCGGGAGTGCCGTTCCGTGGGGAAGACTGCTCACCGATGGGGAAGTCGTCGCGCGCTACTGGGGCCACGTCCTGCGTCGTGGTCCGGACGATTGCTGGTGGTGGACCGGTGGGCTGAGCGACACCGCGCACGGCACCTTCCGGGCCCTCTCCCTACCCGGCCGCACCCGCCGCGGGACCTTGCCCGCTCACCTCTTCGGCTACCGACTGGCCCACGGAGCCGACGCGATCCCGGCCGGCATGGTGCTACGGCACCGATGCGACGAGCCCCCGTGCCAGAACCCGGCCCATTGGCTGCTGGGCACCAGGGGTGACAACAACCGCGATGCCGCGAATCGGCGTAGACTTGCAGGTCACGCACTTGCCGACGTACGCGGGGCTGTTGGCCGGGCGCGCGCGGTCCAAGACGCTATCGCCACCGCTGACCCCGACCAGCTCGACGCAGCGATTGCCGCCGCACTGGCTGCAGGCAACCCAACAGGAGCCCACCAGGACTCGCTCTTCTGAGTAGCGGCGAGACCCGATCTGTCCTGCCCTTCCCCACCCCGGTGGGGAAGGGCAGTGGGGAAGAACAGGCGGGGGATCCGTCCGCGGCTTGGGGCAGCATTTCCCCACCGGGGCTTCCCCACCCGGGTGGGGAAGCCCCGGTCCCGTCCAGTGGCTGGGGAACCCAGTCTGGTGGGGAAGTTCCCCACCAGACTGCTGGGGAAGACCAAGACGGGCGGGGAACTTCCCCAGGACGCCAAGGCGATGTCACACAGTCGGATTCCCCAAGCGCGACGCGCTTTCCCCAGCACCGCGAGGGTGGCACGGCCGGACCTTCCCCAGCGGGCGTCGCAGGCGGCGGTCTTCCCCAGGCGCGGTTCGGTGCCGGAGGACTTCCCCACTCGCTCACGCACCGTGTCTGCCAAGCGAGTGGACCCCGGCGAAGCCCCCGGTAACAGTCGACCCCCGCCGGGAGGCCCGGCGGGGGTCGACGTCGTCGCCGAGACCGTAGCGCACACGCCCTATCGGTGACCACCACCAGACCGAGCCCCCGAGTGCGGCGGCCCCCCAGCGCGCAGCCGCCGCCGAGCCCGGAACCCCCTGAGACGGCAAGCGCATTTCGGTGCAAACGGTGCCCCAAGCCGACCCCGCAGCCCCAACCACAGCAGCCCACCAGTCGCATGAAGACCCCTTACCAGCCAGACTCAAACAGGACATAGCGACCCTCTACCGAATCCGACCCCTCAACTCCATCTCCCCCACAAGCAATCCGACCCACAGCAGACCGTACAACAACATGCACAAGCCAATAAGCCAGCACACCTATGCATCACGATCCGATGGCTGTTGTTGATCTTGAAAAACCGCTACGCTGTGTCGCGATGCTTTCGATCTCCGCTGGTAGCGACCCTCGGTACCTGACCAAGGAAGTCGGTCAGGGTGCCGAGCACTACTACCTGCGCAGCATCGGCGAGGCTGGCGAACCGCCCGGCTACTGGCTCGGCGCCGGCCTGGAGGAGCTGGGACTGTCGGGCGAGGTCGAGAACGAGGTTTTCGAGGACCTGTTCACCTCCTGGATCGACCCGCGCAAGCGGGACGAGATGTACGCCCAGCTCGACGCGATCCCCCACGAGCGGGGCACCGCGGAGTACGCCAAGGCGGAGAAGGCCATCCGCAAGGAAGCGACGCTGGGGAACCCGCCGAAGAGCTACGAGAAGGCGTTCGAGAAGCGCCTGGACGCGGCCCTGGAGAAGGCCCGGGAGCAGGCCCCGAGCGGCGAGCTGAGCCCTGAGCAGGCCAAGAGCATCGAGCTGTCGGTCCGCAAGGAGGCCCCGTCGGCGACGCTCTACTACGACCTGACGTTCTCCGCCCCGAAGTCGTGGTCGGTCTACCACGCCTCGCTGCAGGTCAAGGCGATGGAGGCGCGCGAGGCTGGCGACGAGGAGACGGCCGCGGAGTACAGCCGTCAGGCCGAACAGGTCTGGGACTGCTGGAAGGAAGGCGTTCAGGCCGGGCTGCAGCACATGCAGGAGGAGGCGGGCTACTCGCGCGCCGGGCACCACGGCCAGGCCGTCGAGGGTCGGGCGGCCGGACGGTACGTGGATGCCCACGAGTTCATCGCCGGGGCGTTCGCACAGCACACGAGCCGCAACGACGACCCGCAGCTCCACGTGCACGTCCCCGTGCTGGCCAAGGTCAAGACCACGGACGTCGACCCGGTCACCGGGCAGGAGACGACGGTGTGGCGCTCCCTGGATGGCCGAGGGCTGTTCAAGCACAAGCAGGCCGCCGGGCACCTGTCGGAAATGGTCGCGGGCGAGGCACTCGAGCGCGTGATGGGCGTCCGCGTCGAGATGCGCCCCGACGGCAAGGCACGCGAGATCGTGGGCATCAGCCAGGAACAACGCGACCTGCACAGCAGCCGCCGACGGGGCATCGTCGAAGGCGTCGCCGAGCTGGCCAGGGCGTACGAGGAGACCCACGGCGTCGAACCGAGCGCCTACGTACTGGCCCGGATGTCGGAGTACGTCACCCTCGACCAGCGCAACGCCAAGAAGCACGACGCCACCAGCCGTGACCAACTGCTCCAGCGGTGGGAGACGACCACGCAGGACCGCTTCCGCGAGAGCCTCGCCGACGTCCCGGACCAAGTCGCCGAGCGCTCCGCCGTGCACCAGCTGCACCGCCCGGCCAGGTCCTTCGACCCGGAGGTCATCCAGCGCCGGGCAGTCGCCGCGGCGCAGGAGACGAAGCCGACCTGGACCCGCCCCGACCTGATCGTGGAGCTGACCAAGCAGCTGCCCGACACACTCGGCGGACTGGAGGCCCAGCAGGTAACCGCCCTGATCAACCAACTGGCCGACGACGCGCTCTCCCCCACCGCCGACAACGGCGTGGTGTGCACCAAGGCCCCGGCCCTGGTCGAGATCCCGGCCGAGCTGCAGCGCCGCGACGGCTCGTTCGTCTACGAGCCCAACCCCTCGACCTGGGACCGGTACGCAACCGAGGAACATCTGCGCGTCGAGGAGCGGCTCCGCGCGTTCGCAGGCGAGCGCGGCGCCCCGACCGTGCCAAGGGAGCTGGTCGAGGACGTCATCCAGCGCCGCGGTCTCAAGGGAGCCCAGGCGGACTTCGTTCGGGGCGCAGCCACCTCGGGCCGCAGGGTCGACGTGCTGGTCGGCCCGGCCGGCGCGGGCAAGTCCTACAGCCTGGCCGCCCTCACCGAGCTGTGGGAATCCCACGCGGACCGGCAGGTCATCGGCCTGGCCAGCGGTCAGCGTGCCGCCGAAGTCCTGCGCGATGAGGGCATCGAGAACGTCACCAACATCGACATGCTCCTGCTGAAGAACAAGGCGCTCGCCGAGGGGAAGCACGTCCCTGACGCCGAGACCTACCGGATCCCGCAGGGAGCGCTGGTCATCCTCGACGAGAACGGGATGACCGACACCACGGACATCGACGCTGTTCGTGCGCTGATCGAGGCCAGCGGTGCGAAGTGCGTCCCGGCCGGCGACCCGTACCAGCTCCCTGCAGTCGGCGCGGGCGGCGTATTCGCCCAGTGGGTCGAGGAGGCCCCGGGCGTCCACATCCTCGACGAGGTCCGCCGCTTCCGCGACGTCGACCCTGCCACCGGCGAGAAGGTCACACGGCAATGGGAGGCCGACGCCTCCCTCAAGCTGCGCACCGGCGACGCCGCCGCGCTGGAGCAGTACGAACTGCACAGCCGCTTCCGCGGCGGCTCCGCCGAGGAGATGACCGAACGCGCCTACCAGGCATGGCTGACCGACCACCTCGACGGCAAGAACCCCCTGCTCATCGCCCAGGACAACGCCCAGGTCGCGGAGCTGTCCGCCCGTGTGCGTGCCGACCTGGTCCGCGCCGGGCAGGTCGCTGAGGACGGCGTGGTGCTGCGCACCGGCCGCGAGGAGCACGGCGTCGAGACCAAGGCAGGCGTGGGCGACCACATCCAGCTGCGCCGCAACGACCGGACGATCACCGCCGAGAACGGCGACTTCGCGGTCAACCGCACAGTCGCCGAGGTCACCGGGATCAGCGACAACGGGGCACTGATGGTGCAGCTGGAGGACGGCGCCCGGATGCACCTGCCAGCCACGTACGTGCAGGAGCACGTCGAGCTGGCCTATGCCGCGACGGTGCACGGCGCCCAGGGCCGCACGGTCGGGGTCTGCCACTCCCTGGTCGATGAGACGACCAGCCGCGAGTCGCTGTACGTCATGCTCACTCGCGGCGAGGGCGGCAACTACGGATACGTCATCACCCACCGGCAGGGGGATGGCCTCAAGCACGAGGAGATCCCGGACCACCTCGCCACGCTCAGTTCGGCGCTGCAGCGCACCGGGCTGGAACAGACCGCGACGCGGACGATCGAGGCCGAGCTGGAGCGCCGCGAGCACCTCGCGGTCCTGGAGCCGACCTGGTCGGGAGTCAAGGACCAGCAGGCTGAGGAGAAGTACAGCCGGGCCCTCTACCAGGCGCTGGGCGGCGAGGAGTATGAGCGGCTGCGCTCCGAGGAGTCGTACGGCAGCCTGATGCGGCTTGCCCGGCACGCCGAGGAGCAGGGGCACGACGCCGAGGACCTGCTGGTGCGTACCGCCCGCTCCCGGGAACTGGAGAGCGCCGAGGACCACGCTGCGACCCTGCACTGGCGCCTGGAGCGGGCCGTCGAGGACGCCGAGCGCACCAAGGTCCGCGGTGAGGAGGCGGAGCAGCGGGCGGCGGTGGTCGAGCAGCAGCAGAAGGTCACCGCAGCGATCGAGGCCGGGATCGAGGCCGGACAGACGGACCCGAGCGACCCGCAGCAGGATGTCGACCTCCACCTCCAGCAGCTGATGGCCCAGACAGAAGCCTTCGCTGTGAACGTGGAAGTCCTCCACGCTGGCCAGGACATCGAGGTCGCCCAGCGGCAGGCCGATGAGCGCGACGCCGAGTGGGAGGCCATGGACTCCTACGCCTCCCGCACCCCGGACATGCCGGGTGACCTGGGCCGGTTCATGACCGAGTGGGCGGCCGAGATGGACCAGCGCGTCGAGCGACTCGGACAGAGCGTTGCCGAGGACCAGCCCGCGTGGGCGATCGAGCGGCTGGGCCCGGTGCCCGAGGACCCGACCGCGCGCGCCGACTGGGAGCTGCGGGCCGGCCGGGTAGAGCGGTACCGCGAGGCTCACGGCCACAACGACGAGCGCAACGCCATCGGTCAGCAGCCGCCCCGCGGATCGGTCGAGGCCCGCGCCGACTGGGAGCGAGCACGCCGGGCACTGGGGGTCGACGAGCGGGAGGCGGACATCGCGCGTGCGTCCGACGAGACGCTCCGGCAGATGATCGAGCGTGCGGACCGGGAGGAGAGCTGGGCCCCGCCCTATGTCGCCGACGACATGCAGAAGGCCCTCGCCTCCGAGCGGGACTTCGCCGACCAGGCAGTGCAGATGGAGCTGCGTGCCCGGGAGATGGCGGAGCGGGACGCCGCCCAGCACGAAGACCGCCTCACCGAGACGATGCACACCTACGCCACGGCGACCGGCTACAACGACCATCAGCAGGCCCTCGCACAGGTGATGGCGCTGCAGCAGGCCCCCACTCTTCAGGCGCAGATCGAGCCGAGCGAGAGGGTGGCGGAGACCCTGGACCGGGCCCAGACCAGCCGCGACATCGCCGAGACGATGGGCGAGAGGGCGCACACGTACCAGGAGATCCACGAGACCCGCGAACGGTGGGCCGAGGAGACGCAGGTCGTGCGCGACGAGGCCGACCTCGCCCGCACGGAGCTGGACCACCGGGTGCCGGAGTCCGAGGTCAATGCCCCCGAGGCCGCCGGCGCTGAAGAGATCTCCCCCCTCGCGGACCAGCAGACGTCGGTCGAGGAGGAGATGGCTCAGGCTCTGGAGCAGGCCCGTGCCGCCCAGCAGGTGCTCGAACAGCGCGCCCAGGAGCGCGAACAGGCCGCCGAGCAGCAGCGCGAGTCCGAGCTGGAGCCCCAGAGCGAGGAAGCCGACCGCGCTCGCCGCGATGCGGGAATCGACTTCGAGGCCGAGCACGAGAGGCCGGGCCCGGAGCGGGCCGGGCACGATCAGGACATCGAAGCCGCCGTCCCCGAACCAGCGACGCCGGCGCCCGCGCCTCCGCCTCCGCCAATGCCCGAGATGGACCGCGACATCGACATGTAGCCGGAGGCCAGCGGGATGTCCCGCTGGCCTCTCTGCTGCGTTCTGTGCCGTGTCTGCGCCGCCCGCTACCGTGCTGGCATGACTGAAGCGTGGTGGAGAGACCCGGCAGGGCTTCCCCCGGAGTGGGAACGGTCTTCCTCCAAGGGCGCCTCGACCGGGGCCACGGGGCAGGAGCTGCCGGAGGGTGTGACCCGCTCGCGGGACGAAGTGCAGACGCTGCGGGACGATGCTCTCGCCTCGCTGCCCCTCGACCCGGTGGAAGTCCGCGTCTCCTGGTGCTCCCCCCGCGGCCTGGCCAGCGGGCTGGAAGGGATCATCGACACCACCAGGTGGCTGCTGGGCGAGCGGGAGGCAGCCCCCATCTCGGTGGAGAGCCACCCGTACCCGCGCCTGCCGGTCAAGTCGGTCAGGCTGCACGCCCAGGACGCCGTCTTCGAGCACAAGTGGCCCGGGGTATCCGAGTGGTATGCCGGTGGGGTGAAGCGCACCGTGGAATGGGCCATGGGATTCTCCACCGCTGAGCGTCCGATCTCCGAGTAGGGCCTGGGCCGGACTGCAGCGGAGTGGCGGAGTCGGCGCCGTGGGCGTGTGGATGTATTGATCTCGGCTGTGCCCATAGGCTCCGGCCATGCTCATCGCGAACATGTCGCCCCGCACGACGGGCAAGACCACCGACACCGGGTGGCTGTCGCACGCCCTGCTGGAGGACGAGGAAGGCTACGACGTCGTCGGGTACGACGCCGACCACAGCAAGCAGTTCTGGAGCTGGAGCCAGCCGGAGAAGGGAAACTTCGCTTTCCCCGTGCACCTGCGGGCGTCCGCCAAGTTCCACCAGGAGGTCGTGCCGCCCACGGGCAAGGGCATCGCGATGGTGGACTGCGGGCACACCGAGAACCACATCTTCATCGCGGACTCCATTCTCCGCGTCGCCGACCTGGTGATCCTGCACATGTCGCCGACCTCTGGCGACTGGGAGCGGATCTGCGAGCCGGAGACCGCCAAGCCCTTCAAGGACATCCTGGCGAGCAGCGCCCCGCTGAGGGCCACCGGCAAGAAGCCCGAGACATGGGTGTTGCTCAACCGCACCGTGGCGAACGCGTCCTCGACCGGCTACTACCGCGAGGAGATGGCCAAGGAGGGGTACGAGGTGTTCACCACGGTCATCCCGCGTACCGAACGCTTCGGCGACTCGATGGGCGCCCCCGTGGAGGGGGCCGCCAAGACGGCGTTCGGCGCTCTGGTGACGGAGATGAAGAAGCGCGGGCTGCTGCCCGGCGGCCGGGAGGTCGGTCGGTGAGCCCTTCCCAAAAGGAGATCCGAGCACGGCGCGCTGCCGCAGCCGAGGCACGCCGACAGGCCGAGTCCGCGCCCGAAGCGCCAGCAGTCCCGGGCCCGGCAGGGGAAAGAACTCCGAAGGCGTCCGCCGCCGTGCCGGAGCCCTACCGCCCCCAGCCCTTCACTCCGGACCTGATCCCCGAGCCCGTCGAGGTCGAAGCCGAAGGCGCACTGACGCCCGAGGAGGTCGACACCCTGGGGCACTGTGAAGCGGCGTTCGCCAACGGCACCCGGGCTGAGTGGATGAAGTGGAAGGCCGCGCACGTCGTTCGCTCCCGGCGCCTGCACCGCGACGGCGGCCGGACGTGGGCGGACTACTGCCAGGACCAGTTCGGTGAGTCGGAGTCGGAGGTCAACCGGCGCATTCAGCAGTGGCCGCTACTCAGGGCCATCGCCGAGCAGCAGGACCGGCCCCGCTCGATTCCCGACTCCCACGTGCAGCAGCTGCTGCCGATGGTCGAGCAGCACGGGCGGGACATCACCGCTCGCGCGTACGTCGCGCTGCGGGTGTGGGCCGCCGAGCGCCGCCACCGCGTGACGGCCGGTGTGGTCGACGGACTGGTCGAGCTGGCCCGGAGTGCCGAGTCGCCGGCGCTGACGACCGCGAACACTTTTCAGCAGGCGATCGAGGCGAAGCCGAAGCGGGCGAAGAAGGCGTCCGCAGAGCCCCGGGAAGGGGCGCTGAGGACTGACAGTCGCCCAAATTCGGGTGACTCCGCAGCCCCCGCGGGCAAGGCTGACGAGACGGTGGTCGACGCCGAGATCGTCCAGGACGAACTCCCGGAGGACCGCCGGGCCGGCCAGATGCGCGATGTGCTGCAGGAGCTGCTGGCCGCGAGCGAAGAGGGCGGGCTGGAGGACGTCCCCACCGGGACGCTGAAGGAGATCAGCGCGGCGGCTCTGTCCATCGCGCAGCTGGCCGACGAGGTTCTCCAGAGCCGGTAGCCGGCGCACACGAGAGGGGGTCACCCAAATTTGGGTGACCCCCTCGCTCCGTGCTCAGGATCAGGTGTCGTCGCCTTCCGGCTCGCGGCGCCGAGCGATGTCCTTCTCTACACGTTCGAAGAACCGGTGGTCGACGAAGTCGCTCTCAGTGAAGGGCGGCGGCGGCGGATTCTCGTTCTCCATCGTCGGCTGCACCGGAACGGGAACCGGGTGCCGGGGCTTCGGGAGCCCGTCCCGAGGCATGCCGCAGGTGCTCAGCTCCTTCTCCAGGACTTTCTCGACATGGGGCCACCAGCGCGCGTGCCACTCGGAGACGCGGGTCGGAGGCGCCTTGTCCTCGTAGGACCACTCGTAGTTCCGCCACAGGGCCGTCAGCTCGATCACGAGCCGCTTGTGCAGGTACCAGCAGGGCCGCCACACCGGCCGGGCGTAGATGGGCCACAAAGTGTTCTGGCACCACTCGGTCAGTCCGTCCCACAGCTCCCGGGCCTGATCCTGGTCCAGGTCGTCGGTCCAGTTCGGGGTGGTGCCCGGCCATTCCGGCGGCGGCTCTTCTTCGGGGTCGGCCATGAGCTGGCCGACGGCTTCGACCACGGCGGCCAGCGACTCCTTGAGCTGGCCGACCTTCGTGTCGAGACCCTCCAGAGTGGCCGGGAGGTTCTCATCCTCCAGGGTCTGGAGACGGCCGCGGACAGCGGACAGATCGCCCGTCAGCCGCAGCAGCATCTCCATCGGGTCGAGTTTCATCTCCGCCATTTAGCGGCCCCACGGGTCATCGTCGTCGTTGAAGGCCGCGTACGGATCAGCAGCGTCCGTGCCGGTCTTGCTCAGGCGCGTCGGCTCGATCAGGTCTTCCTTGGGCTCCGGCTGCGGCGGCACCTGCTCCAGGTGTTCGGTGGGCGCGTAGCCAGGCTTGGGCGGCACCACCACCGGCGGCTGCCCTGCCCCCGGGGACAGGGGCGGAGCGTCCTCGCTCCCGGCGACCCGCAGATGACGTCCGGCCGGGGCGGAGGTCCAGGCGCTGGCCGCCGGGTCGGCCGTCCACGGGCTGGTCTCCGGCTCGGCCGGCGCCCAGGGGTCCTCCTGCCGAGGCGGGCCCCACACGTCGGCCGGAGCCGACAGCGGCGGGACCGCGGCAGCCGACTCCTTGCGCCTGCGTGCCTTGAGCACCTCCTTGGCCGCCTTCTTGTCGGCCTTCTCCGTTTCCTTGATGTCCTTGCGCTTCCAGACCGGGGTGAACTTCACGACGACGGGGCCGCCGAGGTGCTTGCGCAGCACGAGGATCTGCCCCGGTTCGAGATTCATGATCTGCGACGGGGTCATGGTCTCGACCTCGACCTGGGTGTGGGAGACGCTGGCGCGCATGGTGCCGTCCGGACCCGGGTTCGTGGAGCGGGATTCGCGCTTCACGTAGTGCTTGCCGCACAGCCGCGAGAGCCCCTCCAGGTGGTCTTCGTTCGAGAGGCCACCCAGGACGAGCTTCACGCAGTTGTCCCAAATGGTCTGGTACCCGTAGCGCCCCCAGCGCTCCATGATCTGTGCCGGGGACTGGAAGACCGCGTGGATGCTGATACCCAGGCCACGACTGTCAGCCGTCCACCGCTCCAGCGGCACGCTGCAGATCAGCGCCGCTTCGTCCAGGACCATCGTCCAGGGCGGGTCCAGGCGACCGCCCGGGTTCATCGGGGCCAGCGCGCGCGCTGCTTCGTACAGTTCGCCGGTGAAGGCGGTGAACAGCGGGCCGACGCTGCCCCTGCCGTCGTCGCGCCCGAGGAGGTAGAGGGTGTCCTGGGAACGCAGGTAGCCCGAGATGTCGAACTGGTCGACCTGGTGCGCCTTTTCGATGATCCGCTGTACGCGCGGCGCGTCGAGGAACATGAACGTCTTGGCCAGCGTGCCGAAGACGTTCTCACTGGTCGTGGGCTTGCCCTTGACCATCTGCACCTGCATCAGGTCTGCCTTCCAGCCGCGGGGGGCGACCGGGCGGTGCGGATTCCTGGGGTCGGGCTGCTCGAACTTCTCGAAAATCTTGATGGCCTCGGTGTTCGCGACGCTCTTGGACCAGCGCGCCACGTCCAGCAGGGACAGGTCCGCCGCGTCTGCAGCCCACAGGAACGCCTTCAGCACCGAGTAGCTGGCGCTCTCCCAGAAGCTGCGGTTCTCCAGGCCGGCGGTCGCATCCGACCCGTCCAGCAGGTACTTGGCCCTGCGCATCGACCGCTCGACGCCCAGTTCCGGGTCGGCGCAGCCGATCACCGGGTCCCAGGCGATGTCCGATGCCCGCGTGGCGATCCCCTGCGGGTTCCACACCAGGACACGTCCGACCCTGGATCGCAGCCGCTCCGTCCACTCGACCACGTCGAATTTGGTGCTGGTCGCGAGGACCGGGCCCTCTGCGTCGATGATCCAGTTGGCGATCTTCGCGGTCTTGCCCGCGCCCATCGGGGCGAGCATCAGGCTGCTCTCCTCGATGGACATGTACAGGTGCAAGCCGGTCTTGCGGCACTTGCCGATGTAGATGCCGACGGCGTTGGTGGGCACCGACCGTCCCGGCACGTCGGCCAGCGAGGGGCGCAGCGTGCGGCGCTTCTTGACCAGCTGGCGGCGGCTCAGGTTCGCGCGCAGCTCGCGCCGCCTGGCGAAGCCGTCGTCCTCCCGCGTGAGGTCGAAGTCCTTGCGCATCTTCGTGTAGCCGGCGCCCACCAGGCCCCCGATCACGGCCACGGACAGGAGGGGCTGCTCCGTCAGCAGCGCGCCGCCCGCCTCGGCGAGGCCGCCCACGACTGTGCCCAGCAGGTTGCCCGACCCGTCTTCGCTGGTCTGGGTTTCGGCCGCGAGGAGCGAGGCGGGGACGGCCAGTGCGGTGTAGCGCACGGTGGGGCGTCCGAAGACCGGCACCGCCGGAGTGTTCGGGGTGCCCTGGTGGGGCTTCCACGCTTCCTTCTCGGTCGGCGCCGGGACACGGTTGTCCGAGAGGGTGGTCGAGTCGTTCGGTTCGCTGGCCTTACTGTTGTCGCTCACGAAGGTCTCCTTCGTCGGGGCCCCGGAGGTGCTGTAGCCGCCAAGCTCTTCATGCACCACCGGGGCCACTCCTGTTTGTATACGCCGCATCACTGACAGATGCGGCCCTGATTTCCACTCTGCCCCCGTCAGCCTGTGGACAGATTTCACGCTCCGGACCCATGCCGCTCCGGGCTCAGGTACTCGGCCAGCAGGTCCGCGGAGATGTGGGTGCGTCGCACCGTGTCCACCTTCAGCTCTTCGCCCCGGTCCGCAGCTGCCTCGCAGATGACCTGAGCCAGCGGGCGACCCCGCAGGGCACGCTGCTGCTCGTTCAGCCCCCGGTAGATGTCGGCGACCAGCGCACGCGTGGGCTGACTCGTTGCGCCTTCCACATCGGCCTGCACCCGCGGGCCGGCCGAGTCCCCCCGAGCCGGGGACACCGAGGTCGGGCGGGGCTGCGCCGGAACCGTGGCCGCGTGCTCGCCTCGCGCCTGTTCCAGCGCCCTCAGCCGGGCGCCGAGAGCCCGCTTCTCCTCCGCCGCCTGGGCGAGCTTCCCCCGCAGCTCCTCCCTTTCCTCCTTGGCTTCGTGTGCCTTCTCGGCGAGCTGGTCCCGTTCCTGGACCAGGGCTTCGAGTCGCCCCTGGACCCTGCCGCTGGACGTGCTCAGCTCGGTGCGCTCCTCCTGCAGGGTCTGCAACTGCTCGCGCGTCCGGTCCAGCTCCTCCTTGGCTTCGTGTGCCTTCTCGGCGAGCTGGTCCCGTTCCTGGACCAGGGCTTCCAGCCGCTCCTGGACCCTGCCGCTGGACGTGCTCAGCTCGGTGCGCTCCTCCTGCAGGGTCTGCAACTGCTCGCGCGTCCGGTCCAGCTCCTCCTTGACCTGCCGGTAGAGCTGATCGGCCCTCGTGTCGCTCTCCTCGAGCCGCTCACGTTCCTCGACCGCCTTCTGCAGACGGTCCTGCTCCTCCGTGGCCTCCTTCTCCGCGGACTCGAGACGTCCCAGCACCTCATCCAGCTGCTCCTGGGCTTCGGTCACCTTCTGTTCGGCGGCGTCCATGCGCCGCTCCGCCTCGGCCGCCGCCTCCTCGGCGCTCCTGGCACGCTTCGAGGACTTGACGAAGTCCGCGTTCGCGGCGATGTTCAGCTGCTCCAGCTTCTCCATCGCCGGGCTTTCCGGGCCGTAGTCCAGCATCGCGACATCGTCGGCGTTCGTCAGCCAGGCCATACGCTGCATCAGCTGCAGTCCCTGTTCCGGGTCCTGCGTGTCTGCCAGCTCCAGAGCGGACTGTGCCCGGGGACGGACCTTCGTCTTCAGCTCCTTGTTGAGCGCCACCAGCCGCTTCTGGGCCTGCTGCAGCTGGCCGCGGGACATCGGCTTCCCGTCCAGGCCGGGAGTCGTGGCGCGTTCTACCGCGAGTTCCAGCTCCTGCTTCTCCGTCAGGACGCCGCGCAGGGCGTACGAGGCGTCAGCCGCATCCCGGGCGCGGGCCCGGCGGACCATCTCGTCCGCGCGGTCGGTGACGTCCAGACCGGCTTTGCGGAAAAAGTAGGCCCACAGACGCCGCCACAGCAGGCCGATCAGCCGCAGCGGGCCCGGTTTGACGCCTTCGGGGCGCTTCTCCTGCTCCTCCGGGTCGTCGCTGTCCAGCGCGTTTTTCAGCGGGACCTGGATGACCCACGCGGCACCGATCGGCATCGCGGCCAGCCAGGGCGCCGACCAGATGTTCGGCGCGTGCTGGAAGTTCGCCACTGCGGACAGGAGGACGAAGGACCAGGCCGTGGCGCGCATGACCCGCATGGGTCGGGTCCAGCCCTTGCGGGGGTCGGCCATCCGGAACATCTGCGAGAACAGCCGCAGCTGAAGGATGTCGAACATCGACATAAAGCCGATGGCGAAGAAGAACGACAAGTCGGCCGTCTGCGTCGCGAAGCCCCACAGGCCATGGAGGCTGACCGCGAACCCGCCCAGCAGCGGCTTGTAGTCCATCTGCAGGGGCTCGGGCGGCAGCGGCTGCCCATCCTCGCGTGCCTGGACCACGAGGTCGCGGTGGTACTGCTCCCGCTCCGCCCGGCGCTTGGATGCCCGGCTCCAGAGGGCGAAGCCGAAGACCAGCGCGACGATGAGTACCCCGCCGGCAACTGCTGCCAGCACCCAGGCCGGGGCATCGGTGATGGCGCGTTCGGCCGTGCCCCGCCAGTCCACCGGACCGACGTCGGCTGCCGCTGACCAGTGAGAAGGAGTGTTCACACTCTGGTCATTGGCCATGAGGTCACCTCCGATTCCTAGGCGTTGCGCTTGGAGAGGTACTCGTCGAGCGCCGCATCGACGAGGTCCTGCAGATTGACGTCGTGTCCGGCGGCGTAGAGCTTGGCCCGCTTGCGGGTCGATGCGCGGACGCGGGCGGAGAAGTTGACGCGCTCCTCAGACTCGGGGGTCTGCTGCGGTTCGCCCTGCTGCGGCACTTTGGCTCCTGACGGTGGTCGTTCCAGTGTTCCGAGCACACTAGGCCCTCTCGTTGGCTTCTTGGTTTCCGTGCTTGCCCGGCAACTGTACTGCCAACAAGCACGCTTGCCAACAATCATGGAAAACCGGATCCGAGAATGTTGACAAGCTGGCCACGGTGAGAGGTAATGGAAGTGCGAGAGGGCCGGGTTTGCCGACCCGGCCCTCTCCGACCGGGGCTTGCCGGCCCCAGCCATGACCGGACAGGCGTAGCACCGCCTTCCGGTCCCGGGACACCCCTGATCTGGAGGGATCTCCATGAGCCAGTCTCTCAGCCTCATCCCCGGCGCCGACATCACGGTCGACGACTTCCCGGCCCTGCGCTTGTCGCCCGAGGGGGTCCGCGCCCTGCCGGTCCTCACCGGTCCGCGTCTCGCGGTCGTCGGGCGGATCGGCCCGACGTGCCGGGACTGCCGCGACTTCGAGCGCGTGGTCACCCGCACCGGCGTCGCCGTCTGCGCCAACCCGGTGCACGCGAAGGACAAGGACAAGGGCAGGCCGCAGCTGCCGATGCGCCCCACCCCGCACGAGCGGGACGGCCGTCAGGGCTCCCCGCAGCCGGCGCGGCCCCACCCCGGCAGCCGCTCCGTGCTCGCGGGGCGGTGACGGCATGAGCGTCCAGTCGCCCGAGGCGTCCTCCGCTCCCCAGTCCTGCGGCTGCAACGGCGGCCAGGTGATGGCCACCGTCAACCGCTGCGGTGCGGACGGAGAGCCGTACCAGTCCCTTGAGATGCAGAACTGCCCGAGCTGCAACGGCTCCGGACAGCGCTGACCCTCATCCCTTCTCTGGTTCGCCGGACGGGTGAGAAGCAGCCGCTGCTCCCCGTCCGGCGGGCCCGCACCCAGGAGTCTGTTGTGCGCACCCCTTCCCGGCTGACGACGACGTTGGCCACCTTCCTGTTCTCCTCCCCCACGCCCACCCCCGACTTCCCCCGCGACCCGGAGCGCCTCGGCGAGATGATCCGGGAGGCCGAGGCCAGGCTGGGCACCGCCGACGCGGCGCTGTCGAGCCTCGCGTACGCCTACGGCGACCACCCCGAGACCGCCGCCGAGCGGATGGCCACGTGCCTGCGCGCGGTCAAGGTCGTCCGCCCCCAGGTCCACCTGCCCCAGCAGAAGTCGGCGGTGGCGCGATGACGGTCGAATACCGCAGCGCGCTGGCCGCCCTGACTGCCGCAGCACTGCTCCTAGCGCTGGCCACAGGAGCCGGAGCCGGGCTGCAGACAGCAGCCGCTCTCGCGCTGCTCGGGTACGCCGGTGCGGTCTGGGCGCTCACCTCGCTGCTGCAGATCCGCTGCTGGGCTGTGCTGCGCGCTACCAGCCGAGGGCTGGTCGTGGCCGCCGTGCTCGCAGCGCTCGTCCTGGTCGGTATCGGCAAGGCCCTCGCGGAGGTGGCGAGCTGATGCCCCGCGCGCTGAGTATCCGCCAGCCCTGGGCCGCAGCCATCGCCCACGGACCCAAACGGGTCGAGAACCGCAGCTGGTTCGCCACCTACCGGGGCCCCCTGCTGCTCCACAGCTCGAAGACCCTCGACCGGACGGCCATGCGGCACCCCCTGATCAGCCCGATCCTGCGAGGGCTCCCGCTCGAAACCGGCGCCGTGGTCGGTGTTGCCCAGCTGGTCGACTGGCACCGGGACGACGGGGAGTGCACCCCCTGGTCCTTCCCCGGTCACCACCACCTGGTGCTGGAGGAGGTCACCCCGCTCCCCCTGCCGGTGCCGGTCGCACAGGGCGCGCTGCAGCTGTGGACCCCCTCCGAGGAGCTGCTGGAGCAGGTCCGCATCCAGCTGGACGAACGCTGGACGGAGGCCCTGCGGTGAAGACGACCCTCCGCACTCGCGTCTACGAGCAGGTGACCACCGTCCTCGCGGCTGTGGTCGGCCCGCTCCCCTACCTGGTGTGCGACTGCCGCCGCTGCGGCCAGGTCGCCCAGGCCAACCCGCCCGCGTGGAAACCGCCGTGCCGCTGCGCCCGGCCGCGTCCCCGCTGGCTGCCCCGACGGGCACGGCACGAGGACCTCCTGCACTACCCCCTCTACCTCGCGGCGCACTGCGCGCCGTCCACCGACACGGGAGGCGAGCAGTGAGCATCACCTTCACGGACATCTTCTGCGGCGCCGGCGGCTCCTCGACCGGTCTGGTCGATGCCGGGTTCGAGCTGAAGCTGGCTGCCAACCACTGGGCGCGCGCGATCGAGACGCACAGCGCCAACCACCGCAGTGCCGACCATCTGTGCGCGGACATCAACAACTACGACATGCGGCGGCTGCCTCGCACCGACGTGCTGTGGGCTTCCCCGATCTGCACCGAGCTGAGCCCCGCGGGCGGCCGTCGCCGCAAAGCAGCCCCGGGCGCCGGTCAGCTGGCACTGGAGGAGTTCGGGCCGGTCTCCCAGGACGCCTTCGACCGGACCCGGGCCACGTTCTGGGACGTCATCCGCGCCACCGAGGTCAACCGCTACAAGGCCGTACTGGTGGAGAACGTCATGGAAGCGGCCGACTGGGAGCTGTTCGACGTCTGGCTGGCCGGGATGCGCACTCTCGGATACCGCCACCAGTTCGTCTCGGTCTCCTCCGCACACGCCGGCGAGGACGGCAACCTGGCCGCTCCGCAGTGGCGCGACCGCATCTACATCGTGCTCACCCGAACCGAACTGCCGCTGCCCGACGTCGAGCCCAGGCCGCTGGCCTGGTGCCCGGTGTGCGAGGAGACGGTCCACGCGGTGCAGTCCTGGAAGAAGCCCGGAGCCCGGAAGCTGGGCAAGTACGGGCAGCAGTACGTCTATCGGTGCCCCCACGGTGCCCGGTGCCGCCACAGCGTCGTGGACCCGTATGTGCGCCCGGCCGCCAGCGTCATCGACTGGTCGAACCTGGGGGTGCGGATCGGGGACCGGGCCGCCGAGGGGCTGCGCCCCCTGGCCGCCACCACGGTCAAGCGCATCCGCAAGGGCCTGCAGATGCTGGGCCAGCGCCGCATGGTGCTGACCGTCAACCACGGCGGGCACGACGGCCGGGCCGTGCCCGCCGACCAAGCCCCTCTCTCCGCCCGCACGGTGAGGATCGGAGACGCGGTGCTGGTGCCCTCCGGCGGCACCTGGAACACCACGGCCACCAGCACCGCCGAGCCGATGCGGACCCGACTGGCGAACCCCAAAGGGTTCGAGTCCCTGGTCACTCCCCCGCAGGCGGACGACTCCTTCATCGTCACCCTGCGCCGCAACGCCGCCTCCCGCAGCGTGCACGAGCCCGTCGACACCGTGACCGGGCAGGGACGGCACCACTGGCTGGTGATCCCCTACCGCAACGCCGCCGCCAAGTCCGTGACCGACCCACTGCACACCCTGGGCACCGTGGACTCGGCCGGGCTGCTGGGGGCGGCGCCGCAGCTGGAGGACTGCCACTACCGCATGATCCAGCCGCGCGAGCAGTTGATGGCCCAGCGCTTCCCCGCCGAGTACGTCGTCACGGGCAACAAGGGCGAGCAGACCATGCAGGCAGGGAACGCGGTCTCCTGCAACGTCGCCCAGTGGCTGGGCCAGCGCCTCGCGGAGGTGCTGTGATGCCGAAGGCCTTCGATCCTGAGATGAACGGCGGACGCCAGCTGGACCTGCTGGACCTAGTCGTCGCCGCCGAGCCGGAGCCCGCCCGCGTGGCGGGCCCGGCCCCCGGGCCGACCACCGTGGTCTGCCTCAAGGGCCGCCGGGGCGATCCCTCCATCGCGGACGTGCTCTACGTCGGGCGCCCCATGTACCAGGGCGGTTGGAAGCTGGCCGGTCACCTGCTCGCCAACCCGTACCGGGTCGGCCGTGACGGCACGCCGGAGCAGGTCGTCGCACGGTACGAGCAGTGGCTGGACCAGCACGCCGACCTCGTAGCCCGAGAGCTGCCCAAGCTGCGCGGCCGACGCCTGGGCTGCTGGTGCGCCGAGGGACAGCCGTGCCACGCCCGGGTGCTGGCCCGCCGAGCCGATGAGGGTGCGCGATGACCCGGCTGACGCGGCGTGCGGAAGAGGCGTTACTGGGAGCGGCTCTCTTCCGTCCCGAGATCCTCCCGGCGATGCAGTGGGTACCGCCCGGTGCCTTCTCCCGCCCCGATCACGGCGCTCTGTGGCGGACGCTCCACGCGATCGACTTCTCCCAGGTTCCGCGCGCGGAGATTCCGGCCGTTGTGACCAGGGCCGTGGAGCGGATCGAGGACCGGGGCATCCGGAACTGCCTGTCGCCCCAGCGTCTCCAGCAGCTGGCCGGCGCCTGCCCGAACCCGCGCACTGCTGCGCTGTACGGCGGCATGACGGTCGAGGGAGGCGTGCACCGCGCGGTCGAGGACACCGGAGACCGGCTGCGGGCCGCTGCCCAGCAGGCCGATGTCGAGCAGGCCGGTGACACGGTCGGCCAGGCGCAGGTTGCCCGGGAGCGGTTCGCCTCGCTGCACCAGGCGTGGCTCAGCACCCCGGAGCAGGTGCGGGTGCTGCTGGACACCCAGCACGACCAGCGGCTGCCGGAGCCGGAGGCTCAGCAGGCCCGGCGCCCGGAGCGGCTGGACCTGCAGGCCGAGTTCGACGTCGTGGCCTCCTTGCAGTGGGACTCCCGCCAGGTGGGGGACATCCCCTGGCTGCAGGACCAGGACTTCGCCGACCCTGCACTGCGCACCGCCTACGGCGCGATCACCGCGCTGCACGAGCGCCAGTCCCCGGTCGATGACCTGACTGTGGCGTGGGAGGCCGCCCGTCGCGGGGGCCCGCAGCCCAGCGAACAGCTGCTGGCCGACCTCGCCCGGCACGGAAGCGGGGGCATCGCAGCCCACGCGGGTGCACGTGTTCTGAGTACCGCGGCGCTGGACCGCCTGGAGACAGCAGGGGGGCAGGTGCGCGATGCCGGACGCTCCCCCGCCCTGGCTCCCAGCGCTCTGGTCGTCCGCGCTGAGCAGTCCCTGCAGCCCTCTCTCACCGACGAGCGGCGCATCCACCACGCCGAGCGCGAGCCCGAGCTGGCCGACGGCAAGGAGCCCTCCCCACCGGCTCACCCCGCACATGAAGTCCCCGCCCTTTCCGAGATGGAGATGTGACCATGAACGAGCCGGTTCGTTTCGACCCGACCGACTACCTTCTCAGCCATGAGCGGCAGATCACCGCCCCGCACCTGCCCGGCGTCGCCGCGCTGCCGCCCACCCGCTCCGCGCTCCGGGTCCTGTGGGAGCACCTGGGGCGTATCGCCCCGGGACTGGTCACCACCGCGGCGACCGCCCTTGCCTGGGGGTGGCACGCTCAGATGCCCGCTGGCTCCACCCAGCCGCTGTGGATCAGCGGCCTGCTGGCCGCCTTCGCCGCGGCGGCCGGCACCGTCTCCGCGGCCAAGAAGAACGGCAGCGTCGATGTCACCCGCACCGCGTTCGCGGGCGCCGGCACGCTCGCCCTGATCGGTGTCGCGGCCTGGACGCCGCTGTGGACGGTGCGCGTCCTGATGTGGCTGTTGGGCACCGCCGCCGTCTACGCGGTCTGCGCCCCGCTGTGGCGCAGTGACCGCCGCCTGGAGCAAGAGCAGCGACACGAGCAGCTGCTGGCCCGGACCGATGCCCAGACCCGTCTGGCTGTCACCGCGGTCGAACAGCAGGCCCGCGTCGCCGAGGCACAGTGGCAGTACCGCACCGAAGCGGCCCGCGCGCAGGCGATCAGCACCAGCGTCGAGGCGCTGGTGGCCGCGAACGAGATGCGCGAGCAGCGTGCGATCACCCCGGGCAACGAGCTGAACGTCGCAGCCCTGCTGCAGGCAGCCGGCCACGAGGCCCCGCGCGAGCTGGCCGCCGACGAGCGCGACGGGCAGGCGCCCCGGTGAAGCCGACCACGCCGCAAGGACGCCTGCTGCATCAGTGGCAGGGCCACGTCGTGCAGGTCGACGCGCATGGGCTTGCGGTCGACGGGCAGACCATCGACCCGACCCCGCTCACCGAGCGGGACGCCGTCCTCCCTTCCCAGTGTCCGCTCACACACCCGGCATTCCAGCTGCTGGCCGACGGCGGACTCGTCTACCGCGGGCACGTCCAGGCGCACCTCGAATACGACCAGGTCACTGTCTACGGCCCGCAGGGAGCCGCCTGGCCGCCCTGCGGGCAGCAGCCGCCCAGCCCGGCCGACGAAGAACCCGACAACCTCGACTTCGAGCTTTGAGCGACGACCGAAAGAGAGCCCGACGTATGACTGACGACCAGGACCGCCAGGGCCACATCGCCGGACTGCTCCCGGCACTGGCCCAGCTCGACCTCACCGCCGGCGAGCTGGACCAGCACCGGACCACCCGAGACATCAGCGCCCAGGTCAGCACCTACGACCACCAAGCCGCCCATGCCCGCCACCTGATCCTCTCCGCAAGTGCCACCTGCCAGGAAGTGGAGGAGGCCGAGCGCCTGCACCGAGGCGACGGGGAAAAGGGGTTCGCCGCGCGCGGCTACGACCACGCACTCCACCCCCGACAATACGAAGACGCCGAAGTGGAGCTGTGAACAACCAGGTCTGAGCGTGACCCGGTGGGGCCCCGGCTGCACGGCGGGGCCCCACCCGTCGAAGGGAGGGAACGAGAGATATGGACGAGCCAGTCCCCGAGGCCGAACTCCTCTACGAGGACGACAGCCTCACCGCAGTCCCCACCACGTGGGACGACATCGAGATCAGCGAGACCCAGCGGGTAGGCGACACCCAGTACACCCGGGGCGTGATCAAGGGCAGCGGGCAGGAGCGGATCTGGGCGGAACGCGACTTCGGTCAGGGCCTGCGCAACACCGAGGAAGTCACCACCGCGGACGATGTGCCCCCGGGCCGCATCAACAGCGTGTGGCGCGAGCTGACCGGCCCGGACGCTCCCACGGACCTGGACGCGCAGATCGCCGCCCAGGACACGGCCGTGCAGCGCGAGCAGACCGACTATCACCACACGCTCGCCCAGTACGAGCAGGAGCTGGCACCGTCCGCCGAGCTGGCCGAGCGCCGCGCGGCCGTCGAGCAGGAGCTGGAGGCCGACCCTGGCCACGGCGCCCTGCAGGAGGAACACGGCGCCCTGGAACGGGCCGCCGCCGTCGAACAGGACCTGGTGCTGACCCAGGCAGAGGCCGACCTCTCGGACGCCAGCTCTGCCCCCACATCCGTCGGCGAGTCGGGCATCGACCTGGACGGCGAGTGGGATACCGCGCAGGACGTCGACTACGGCGACGACATCGACATGTGAACACTCCACGACATAGCCCCTGACAGAGGTATCTGTCAGGGGCTATGTCCGTGAGTACGGTGTGATCCATGAGCACGCAGGGGGCAGAACGGCGGGGACATGTGCTGATGCTCGCCGGCGACACAGCCACTCACCGCCGCCGACCGCAACTGCTGCCCAGCCACAATCTCGCCGCGCTGGCAACGGCCCCGGCCCAAGCGCTGCTGGGAACCACGGACCCGACCGACGTCGCGATGCTGGACGGAGCACGAGACCCCCACCTGGTACGGGCTCGGTTGCAGATGGCCGCTGACACCAGCGGAGACCTGCTGGTCTACCTCTCGGCCCGGCTGGTGGTCGATCGCAAGTCCCATGCCCTGCACCTTGCGCTGCCCGGCGCTACCAAGCCCACCGTCCGGTACACCGCGCTGCCGTGGGACTGGCTGCGCACCGAGCTGCGGAACAGACCGCCGATGACGACCACCCTGGCGGTCGACCTGGTCGCCGAGCCCCAGGCCGTCAGTGTCCTGGCCGCCGGCGAAGCCGAGCGGCTGGCCGCCGGGTTGACCCTGGTCGGTGTCATCTCGCCTTCCACCGCGCCGACCGTCACCGGGCCCAGCCCCTACACCCGGCATCTCGCCGAACGCCTCCGGCAGGGCGAGGGCCCCGTCGCTCAGCTCCATCCCCAGGCCGTGGCAGCCGCCGACCTACCCGCGGACACCCTCGTTCTCCCCGTTGCACCACAGCAGGCTGCTCTACCAGCACCACCGCCCACCAGCCGTACCCAGATGCTGCCGCGTAGGCGCCTCGAGGCGGACGCCGACGACGTGGCCCCCGGGCTGGAATCCCGCCCAGCGCTCGACCCCGCTCTGCTGCCGTCCGCCGCTCCCGCCCCGACCCGGCCGCCTGCGCCGGAACCCGCACTGGCCCCCGAATCGCGGGCACCTCACCCGACAGTTCCTGCACGGCCCACCGCGCCCGTCCCGGTTCCGGCTCAGCGCCCCGCAGCCCTGGCCGAGCCCGGCACCGGCCAGCAGGACCCCCGCCCTCGTATTCACGCCCTGGCCCAGGCTGGCAGGCACAGGGAGGCGGCCCGGGAAGCGCAGGTGTGGGAACAGCATGTGCTGCAGACCTGCGGCATCGACTCTCCGCAGGCCACCCAGTGGCTCGAAATCCGTGCCGACCTCGCCAAGATGGCCACGGACTTCACACTGGCGACGCACCTGTGGATCGCGGCCGGGCGCACCCGCCTTGCCCACCAGGCAACCGACGCACCCGAGGTCCTCACAGCAGGGCAGAGCGCGCACTACTGCTGGACCCACATCCAGGACCCCGCCAAAGCCCGCGACTGCGGCCCCGACCTGATCAGCCTTCTGCGGACCCTGCCCGCGCTGGACCGGCGCCATCTGTCGATGGCCCAGCAGCGCCTGGAGTACCTCCAGCAGATGACGCGATAACAAGCCCTGTGGGTGGCGCTTCCGACTCGACCGCCCGCCGCAGCGCCTCCATCTTCGGTGGCAGCAGGCGTTCCAGACCGTACTGCCGCCGCCCCCGCCTGTAGCTGCTGACCAACCCGTTGCTCTCCAGCGGCACTCCCGGCGGACGGTGCAGCGTGGCACCCTCCCGGGCGGGGTGCCCGTCGTGGTTGTGCCACAGCGACACCCACAGCCGCGACGTGCCGCGGGCCCGGCGCACCAGGTCCGCGCGCAGCGGCAGCCACCGCCCAAGCGCTGCCTGTCCCAGCGGCGACAAGGCGACCTCGCCCCCCGCCCCGTCCGAGATCGCACGGCGTCCGGGGGCGAGGTCGGAGAGCCGCAGACCCGACAGCTGTCCCGAGGACAGGGCCGCATCCAGGACCAGAGCGAGCACCGCCGTCAGCCGGACCTGCCCCGGCGGCATCCAGCCGGCCAGGTCCCGGTCGAGCTGGCGCCGCAACGTGGCAAGGGCCGAAGAATCCGGCGTGGTCCGCAGAGGGACACTCTCGCCACCGAGCTTGACCCGAGGCAGCCCCAGCGCCTCCCGCAGCAGCTCCAGGCACTGACGGCGCGCAACGTTGGTCGCCACCGACGTGGGCGGGCGACCGCCCTCGACTGCGCGCGCCCGCAGCACACCGGACTCCGCCAGCCGCAGGTACGGCGTCAGTGTCTCGTCTTCCAACAGCCGCCGCAGACTGCGGCGAGCCGCCACCGGCAGCGCGTCACGAACCAGCGCCCGCTGCATCTCCCCGCGGACCATGGACAGGTGACGCGCACGAGAAGGCCCGACGGCAAGGCCGTCCAGCAGCTGCTCCAATGCGATGATCGAGGCAAACTCCGACACCCCGTGATTGTGGCACCGGCAGCCCCGGCCCGAGCCGGGAAGGGCAGCGCAATCCACCAGCTGCGCCGGACACGCAACGGCGAACGGCCCCTCGAATGAGGGGCCGTATATGAAACCATCACTGCTCAGAGTCCTACTCTTGACGCGCTTCGGTGTTCTCCCGAATCGCCGCGGCGACGTCCAGCAGTCCGTACGCGACGGCGGCCAGACCCTCTCCGATCGCGTCGGTGAGCCTCTCCTCGCCCTCCCGGCCGGCAGCCGCGTCCGCTCTACGTTCTGCGTAGTCGCCCCAGACGCTCTTCTGCAACCTCGCCCCCTCTCCCCACGCCGCCAGGCCATCCGACGGACGCCTGCACCCTCCCCCTCCATGGCGGGGGCGAACCGCTCCTCTGCCGCCGATCCGCGCGGTTCAGTTGGGAGTGCGTGTCAGGGCTCCGGCAAGGTCCCGCGCCAGGGCGTAGCCGGGGCTGTCGTCCAGCAGTTCCTTGCGGCGGTTGTAGCGCTGGGTGGTGCGGGAGTCCTTGTGATCGGCCCAGCGCTGGACCCTGTCCGGCCGGGCGTCCGGCTGGGCCAGGGCGTGCGTGACGGCGTCGCCCTTGATGCCGTGCGGGCCGCGCAGTGGCAGCCCCGCGCGGCGGGCGAGGGACTGCAGTAGTCGCCACACCGCAGGTTCGTCGAGCCGACGCCCGGACGTGGTCTGGAAGAGCCACCCCTCGGTGCGTCCGTCGAGGTACTCCTGGAGGGCGTGCCAGGCGACCGGCGGGATGGGCTTGGAGGCCCAGCTGCCGCCCTTCACTCTCATCTTGAGGACATGGTGACCCCTGTCGTAGCCGAGGTGCTCGACCCGGGCCGCGAGGAGGGAGTCGATGCGCAGGCAGCAGGTGTAGAGGACGAGCACCAGGGCGTAGGCGCGCTTGCGGTAGGCGGCAGCCCGGTGGTGGTCCCGCGCCGTGGCCAGGAGCAGGGCGAATTCCTGCTCGGTGTAGCCAGGGGTGGGCGAGTAGTCGGGGTCGAGCACCGGGCGCCGCACCGCAGCGAAGGGGTTCCTCACTCCCTCGTCGCTGACCACGTCCAGGTACGCGAAGAACGAGCTGGCTGCGGACAACGCGTTCGCTCGGGAGGCGTCCGAGTACGGCGGCCCCGTCCGAGCCATCTCGCCACGCCGGACGCCCTTGACCCGCACCCAGGTGGGCGCGTTCTCCAGGTACAGACGGAAGGTGTCGGCCAGTGCGAACCTCACCGCCATCGGATGCGTGCCGTGTTCCCGCGCGAACTCCTCGAACGTCTTGAAGCCGCGGGCGTAGGACCTCTGGGTATTGGCCGAGCGCTGGTGGGCGATCCAGGAAGCCGCGAGCGTGGGTAGCACATCGTCCTCCCCGTAGAGGTCGAGGAGGAAGTCATGCAGCTTCCGGGCGTGCTCGGGCCACTGGGCGCGCGGGTCCCGCCGCGGTGTGTCGAGTGCCTGGCGCGGTGCGCCGCGGAGTGCCCCGGGGCTCACCGGCCCGCCCCCAGACCGGAGGAATCCGCCTGCCAGTAGTCGCGGGCGAATTCCGGCAGGTAGTCGGGGTGGTCGCTCCACTCTGCCGCGATGGTGCGCAGGTCTTCCCAGGCGAAGGCGCCCACCAGCTGACCCGGCAGTGGGTCCCCGCCCTCCCCCGTCGCTCCCAGGACCGCCCGCCGAGCACGCAGTTGCTGCACGGTGTAGCGCAGGGCTCGCAGAGTCCGGGAGTCCCCGTCGACCCCCCGCGGATGCGGCCCCGTGGGGCCGGGTGCGGTGCACCGGTCGTCGAGGCGCGCGTGGATGAAGTCGGCGATGCGGATCAGGGCCGCACTCTCGACCGCCATAGGGGGCTCCGTTCTAACGCAGGTGACCGGTCCAGGAAACCGCCAGAGCGGGCAGCGGGTCCTCCTCGCCGCACAGCGCCACCAGGAAGTGGTACAGGCGATGGGTGTGCTCGGGCCGGGCCTGCGGGCCGGAGGCAAAGTCAGAATCGTGCATAGGCGTTGTCCCGGCAGGTCTCGCAGAGTTCGGCTTCGTGGAGGGCGTAGTGGACGGCCTGGCCGCAGTGGTCGCAGACTCCGTCGAAGACGGTGCCGTCGGCGAAGCAGATCAGCACCGCCTCTTCGGGCCCGGAGGCGACGGGGACGGCTAGCGCCGCAGTGGCCCCGCACCACTCGCACATGTGGACTGGCCCGTAGCCGCCGCCGGTCACCGCGGTGTATTCGTCGGTGCCGGCGTAGTCCCAGGCGGCCTCCTCCGGAGTGCCGTATCCGCGTCGGCACAGCGCGCAGACGACCGTGTCCGAGCCGTCGAGCATCACGGTGAACTGGCCGCAGGACAGGCAGGCGACGGTGGAGCCGCTGTGGGACTCCAGGGCGGTACGCAACGGGGCGAGGCGGCGCTCGACCAGCGCCTGGATGGGCGCCATGCCGGCGCGGACGTGCTCCAGGGCAGTGTCGGCGGCTGGCCAGTCCTCCCTGGGCACGTGCGGCAGCAGGTCGTCGGCGACGAAGTCGAGCAGCGTGTCGAGGACCGGTATGGACAGGGCTTCCAGCGCCATGGTGTCGCTGTCGGTGACGCCCAGGTGTTGGAACCGGTTGCGCATCCGGCCGAGTGTGGTGAAGGCGCTGGTGGCGGACTCCAGGTCCGTACCGGGGGTGCAGTGCTCGCGGAGGAGCTTCACCGCGGTCTCCAACTTGACGCTGTGGAAGTCGCCTTCCCTGTCCTTCCGGGAGTCGAATCTCTCGGGGTTCGACCACACCAGCTGTTTGTCCGCGATGGCGAGGCGGGCTTTGAGGAGCGTCTCGGCCGCAGCCTGCAGGTGCAGGGTGGCGTACTTCAGGCTGCGCGGGTCCGGCTCACTGTCCTCGGTGCCGGCGAGATGGGTCACTGCGCTCTCCAGGTAGTCGAGCCCGTTGAGGACCGGCGGGAAGTGCACCGGCCGTCTCCCGTCGCCCGCTGTCGCTCCGGTCTGTTCCGGGTGTCCTGCCATCGGTCCCCCCTGGCTCGAAGAGCCCACAGGATAACGGTAATTATCCTGTGCCTTCCTTCGCCACCCGCGCGGCGCAATCCGTGCCGCGCCGGAGGTGGTCCCCGGGAGACGGCCTCAGTCCGCGGCCATCTTGATCCAGCGCCCGCCCGGGTCGGTGTCAGCGCGGACGTCCCAGTACCGGGGGTCCGGCTTGCCCGCCCGCACGTCGCCGACCACCTGATCGATCCACGCGGCGAAGCCAGTCTGAGCCTCACCAACGAGCCGGCGGGCAGCCTCATGGCTCATCCCGGAAGGCAGCCCGACTTCGTGTGCGGTGACGTCGTAGCGGATACCGTGCGGGGCGAGCCGCTCGCGGAGGACCTCGCGCCAACCGACATCGACCGCGTCGAAGTCCCACACCTCTTCAGTGCCGAGCACGCAGTCCGGCGTGCCCCGATCCCCTTCACGTTCGATCAGCACGTCGGAGAGGTCGCTGCGGTCACACAGCCCCAGTTCCTCATCCCACACAACAGAAGCGGTCTCGGTCATACGGCGATTGTGCGGCCGGCCTTGCTGCGCACCCTTGTTGGACTGTGCGACATCCCGTGAGTTCTCTCGGACGGTGGAGATTTCACCCTCTCGAAGCCGAAGACGAAAAGGACTCGAAGAAGTCCGGCGGCACCGAGATGGACCAGAGCCTCCGCCAAAGCGCACTCATATCGATTCCGAGCACCGCGACTCCTTCCCTTCGACGGAACTCTTTGCCTTCTCTGGCGGTTTACCCGCGAGTAGAGAAGGCGTCCTGTACCCCAAGTTCACCCCCTCCGCGCAGACGTCACAGGCTCTGAACTGCGGTTTCGTCACGTGAGGGCGGGGATGTCCACAGACCCCCGCAGCGACCCAAGCATGCTGTCGTACGGGCCGATACTCTGGTGTGCCACACGGCAACTACAGCCGCGCCTGGAGCAGTTCGACCAGGAGTGGCGCCGCGCCAACGGCGTTGCCGTGTCACGTAGTCCGAGCCGTGCCTGCCGAGAGGAGACAGCGAGACGCGGGAAACACTGCGGCCCCCTGCGCCAACAGGGGGCCGCTCACGTAGTCCGATGCGCCCCGTCCGAAGTGGAGGAAGCCATCAGTTCCGTTAACGAGACTAGCCGTACCCAAGATCAAAAACCATCCGAGATACGCCGCCGCGCCCGCGCGCTGGCCCGCACCGCCGGTCACGGCCTGATTCGCGGAGCCGCCTCCGCCACCGGAGCCGCAATGGTGACCTGGCTGCTGACGTGGTGGATCCAACGTCACTGACCAACACGAGTGGCGACATCCTTCCTGAACACACCTGAAGGGCGGAGCGGCCCCAAGCGCGCTCCGCCCTTCGGCTCGCCCGTACCCCTCCAGTCGACCGCGATAGCGCCTCAGCTCACACAGTCGAGCCGCGCACTGCGCTCGGAGTGCCTGCCCGCTGGGACGCGGCGGCACAGGGCGAAGGGCGTCTTGGTCCCATCCAGCCAGCCGCCCTCGCACATCTGTCGCATCACCTCGTTCAGCAGGGCCGGTCTCGTATTGACTGGCCACAGGGATTCCTCACCCCAGAAGCGTCGCCAGCTCGGCCCGTGCCCGTGCTGATCACGGTAGGCATCAATCCACGCGAGCGCCCGCTCGCGCCAGCGCGAGTCCTCCGTGAGTGCCGCCGCCTGCTCGCGGACAGTGATGCTGGCATTCCACCACCTCCACCCCGATCTCGACGGTCACCTCCGGACACAACGGGCAGGCCACCGCCGTAGCGATGGACGCCTGAACCCGCACCGCGCGCTGCTGGCGGGCCGCCTGCCGATCCCGAGACACCGTCATGCCCACAGCTTCTCCAGGCCACCCATCCGGCTCAAGACGACACGACGGCCGTCGAGCAGGAGGGCTCCAAAGCTGCCCCCGATGAGATCCGGCCAATTCCTTGAAACCACTTTCAACGCGCGCCGCTTCATGGGAGGTTGAAAGTGGTTTCAGGACGGATGGGCCGTCCACCGACGGAAGGGCAGACATGAGTGACGCATTGACCGTGCGGCGAGTCCCGGAGGACTGGACCCCGCCCGAGGGCTGGCAGCGCCGGCCCACCGACAACGGCGGGGAGGAGGTCCTGGGCTGGCTCGCGACCGTCGTCTACACCCTGGACCTCACCACCCGGGAGCTGATCGCCTCCCCGGTGGAGAACCCGGGCCCCGACGGGCGGGACTCCGAGGTGCTTGCGCAGCTGGGTGAGCACGTCTACTACTCGCACATCCTGAGCGGCATCCTCCCGGCCCGGATCCAGCTGGACCATCTCCCCCTGGACTGGTGGCCGCAGCTGGCAACCCCCGCCGCGATCAACGCGCTCCTGGAGCAAGTGGAGCCGCTGGCACGCGAGATCGCCGACGGGGCGCTCCGCGTCACCGGGCAGCCGGGCACCACGCTGGACTGGTCACCCATCGCCGCCGACGCCTATGGCGCCGCGAGCCACCTGATCAACCGGTTCCCCTACCGCGGCGGTGAGCACGATTTCCCCCGTCCCCGGGGAGCCTGGTACCTGGACACCGCCGAAGTCTTCCGGCACCGGCCCGACCTGATCGACCCGGCCTGGGCCGACTACGGCGACCAGGACCTCTCCCGCGTGGTCTCCGCCATCGCCCGGAGCATCACCGACGCCGCCGACGACGACCCCGAGCTGCACGAGACCCTGGTCGGCCTCTCCCGCGACTCCCAGTGCCCGCCCACCCCCTACGACGGCCGGACCCCCACGCTGCACCCGGTGGGCGTGCGCAGCTGGCTGCACCACTACCGCCGCCAGCAGGCCGACGGGCTGGAGCCGGTCGACGTCCGCTGGTGGGACGCCAGCGGCGTGCACGCACACCGCATCCAGGACACCACCGACGACGACGAGCTGCGCCAGATCACCGCCCGCGCCGTCAAGGAAGCCGCCGCCCAGGGCATCAAACTGCTGGGCACCGACCGGTGGGCCGAGGACCTGCGCCGCGCCCGGCGCACGGACATCCGCGAGCAGCTGGCCGCCATCGGCGCCGAGATCAGCGAGACCGAAGCCAAGCTCAAGCCCAAGAAGAAGCAGCGGCGCGCGCTGCTGGCCCGCGTCCTGACCTGGGACACCGAGGCCACGGACTCCGGCCTCGGCCGCATCTCCGGGCTGTCCCACACCGCCGTGCGCTCCATGCGCGACGCCCTCAACGACGACACCGACGACTGACGCGACGCGACCTCAACAAGACGCCGTCGAGCGCGGACCGCACGACAGCACCACCCGGGGCCGCAGCCATTCGAGCTGGCTGCGGACCCGGGATGCCAAGGCACAGCCCCCGTCCGGGAGCCGGGCGGGCCAACCAGCGAAGGAGTAACCGATGACCGAACTTGCCGAGACGATCCGCTACACCGCCGACGTGGTGGTCACCACGACCGACGGCCGCGTCCTCCTCATCGAGCGGGACTGGCCCCCCTACGAGGGCGCGTGGGCGCTGCCCGGCGGGCACGTCGACCCGGGCGAGACCAGCCGTGAGGCCGCCGCCCGGGAACTCGCCGAGGAGACCGGCGTGCACGCGGCGCCGGACGAACTGGAGCAGATCGGCCCGTTCGACGCTCCGGGCCGTGACCCGCGCGGGCGGTACGTCACCGTCGCCTACCACCTCACCGTCGTCTCCGGCACGCCCGCCCAGGCAGGCGACGACGCCCGCGACACCCGCTGGTGGCCGCTGAACGACCTGCCGCCGCTGGCCTTCGACCACGCCGACATCCTCGCCAAGGCCACCGCCAGCCGCTGACCGTCCGGCCCACCGCATAGGGGCGCCCGCAGCCATTCGAGCTGGCTGCGGGCGCTTTTGCCGACTCTAGCCCGGCCGCTCACCTCGAAGAAGGAGAGCCCGGAGCCAAAGCAGCTGGCTCCGGGGCTCACGCGCTCGGTAACGGCAACCACGACGGCACACCGCACCACCGTCGCCGTTCGACAGCCCGTCACGGGGTCGGAGTGGCCTTCAGGCGGGCTACGAGGGAGGGGTGGGGGGCGCGTCGTCCGTGATGGAGCTGGCACACCGCCGCGGGACCGGGCCGCCGTACTGCCCCCGTCACGGACGCGCGAGCGTGAGCAGACCAGACTCCCCAGTCGTGGCCGAGGGGGCGCACCTGCTGCCGCGCAGTGGTGCCGGCCGCAGTGGTCGCTCCGCGTCGGTGCGGGCATCGCTGTAGCGCAGGAGCATGACGAATACCGCCTCGCGTGCAGCGATGCACGTCTGGTCGCGCGGCTCCCCACCGGAATCCGACTGCCAGGCCCCAGACCTCCCGTATCGGCATCGCAGGAAGGAATCCAGGCCCGCAGTCCGCCCGGCAGGCCCGTGCCGAGCAGCCGGAGATGGCGACCAGCCGCCTGGCCCGGACAGGACTCAACCGGTACAGACAGTGCGGGCGGACCGCACCGGGGCCAGTCCGCCCGTGTAACCGCCGAGCCGGGGGAGAGGTTGGTGTGTGGATCACGAGTCGCGCAGGGAGGGGTAAGGGATGGCGTCCTACGAGGACAAGGCGAAGGCGTACATCAAGCAGGCCGAGGAGACGGTGGCCAAGGTGACGGACCCGGGGCAGAAGGCGACGGTGTACGCGTTGCTGGCGCTGACCAACGCGGTGCTGGAGACGGATAATGACATCTACCGACTGCGCGGTCCCCTTACGGACCTCAGCGAGCGCGTGAGCTGAGCACCGGTCCCGTTGCGAGTCTGCTGATGCCGACGTCGCCGGCGGCGGTCGCGGCGAGATGGATGTTCCTCAACCCCCTGACCGTACGGGGCCGGGCACATACCAGCGGCTGAGCAGCGTGGTACCCGGGGGCTTCGCCGCCCCCGGGGCCCCGCTGCCCCGTCCCTCCCCGGCGCGAAACGGTTTCGTCGTGGTGCAGATCCGTGCGCGCCGGGAAGCAACGGGGGTGTGGGCAGGGGCTGAGGTCCGGCCGGGGCTGGGCCACGAACCGGGGCCGGGCTGCGGTCGCCTGCAGCAGGTCCGGGAGGCACTCAAATCGGGTGTCCTGCCGTACGGTCGCTGACTCAGCCTTCCGTCCTGAATGCCTTGATTCGCCCTAATCA
>NZ_JARKIN010000005.1 GCF_029351045.1 Streptomyces sp. WMMB303
TAGGCCGGTTATTCTTCGAAGAAGAATAGGCCCATTCCCGCCGGAATTCGGCGGGAATTCGACCGGAAGGTCGAATGCATTTCCCCGGAGGGGAAAGCCGGAAGACGCGATGCATTTCGCCGCTAAACTCTCCGAATTTCCGTCTTGTTTTTGCGGAGAGTTTAGCGGCGAAATAGGGTTGTTTGCTCAGATTGCGGTGATCGTGAGTGCTGTGATGCCCAGCCACAGGGTGTGCCAGGACTGGTCGAGGGCGTAGGCCCCGGTGCCCAGGTGGGCGGCGGGCTTGCCCGCGGCGGTGGCCGGTGCGGCGGGGTGGTCGGGGGTCCCGCATCGGCTGGCCAGCCGGGCGAGCGTGGTGCGGCGGTCGGCCCAGTAGTGCGAGGCGGCGTCCAGGGACAGGCCGACCACCAGCCCGACCGGCGCCAGCGGCAGTTCCAGAGCCAGGACCACCGGAGCCAGTACGGCTCCCTTCGTCGCGGTCAGGCCCAGCACGTGCCGGGCGCAGGCGAGTCGGCCCTTCCATCCCGGCTGGCCCTTGCTGGCTGCCTGGCAGGACGACTGTACCCAGTGGTCCCCGAGGCTGTGGCCGATATAGAGGGCGACGAAGACGGCGGCGAAAACGGCGGCGGGGCTGGTGTCGGTCATGATGGGGGCTCCTGCTCTGTGAGATGGGGTGGGGAAGGGGGCCGCCGTGCGCCTGCCAGTGGACGGCGGCCCCTGCTGGCGGGTAGTCAGCGCTCGCGCTGGGGGCCGCCATCGGTCGCCCAGCGCGCCCAGGTGGAGGGCGTGCCGTCGATGAGGGTGTTCCTGCGGGACTGTGCGGTTGACTTGGGCACGTCCATGGCCCTGGCCAGAGACGGGAGGGTGCCGCCCGCTTCGTGGTGGCGGCGGATCGCGGCATCCCGGATGCCCTCGATACGGGGCAGCAGTCGGTGGTGCAGGTCGCTGATGATCTGCTGCCAGGTCTCGGGCCCGGCCTCCCGTGCCGGACGTGCGTCGGCGTGGTGGTCGGCGTCGGCCGGCACCCAGCCGGTGCGCAGGGTGGCCAGGCCCCACAGGGCGGAGTGCAGGGTGTCCGCGATCGGGCCCAGTTCCCCGCCGATGCCGGCGGCTTCCTCCGGGGTGAACGACATCGTGATGTCGACGCCTCCGTGCCGGGCGGCGTCGCCTTCCCGGATGGTGAGCGTGTCGTCGCAGGGCAGCTCGGTGCGGGCGCTGGCCAGGATCTCGGCATGGTCGAACGCGAGATCGTGCGGGAGTGCGTCCAGCGGCCACCAGCGGGCGTCGCGGGCGTCGTCGTCTGCTGCGGCCTGGGTGTCGGCCGGCACTTGGGCGAGATAGGCGGTGGTGACGTACCGGCCGCGGGGGTCGCGGCCGGGGGTGCTCCAGGTGCCCAGCTCCTGCAGGTCCTCCTCCGCCACGTGCACTCCGGTCTCTTCCTCCAGCTCCCGAACCGCGGCGGCCTGGGCGGTCTCGCCGGGGTCGACGTGTCCGCCGGGCAGCGCCCAGTGCCCCTCATAGGGGTCCCAGCCGCGCTCGATCAGCAGCACGCGGTTGTCGGGGGTCACGGCGACGACGTCGGCGGTGAGCCGGATGCTCTCGGGGGTGGTGTCGGTCATGGGGTTCCCTCCCTCGGAGTAGGGGTACGACTTTTCGTACCCCTTGGCCGACACCAAAGTACGAAACTTCGTACTCCCTGTCAAGAGTTCACGGCGTCACGGCGTCGTGACGTCACGCCGTCGTGAGCTTGCACCGTCGTGACGTCTGCGTTAATGCAGGTCAGACCCACTGCGCAGCGCTTTTGCGCAGTGGGTCTGACCTGGCGGTGTCAGTGTCGGAGACGGCGGATGAGAGTGCGGTGGGTCTCGGGGTGGTACCGCGCCAGCCGCAGCAGCTCCCGGATGACCTCTCCCTTGTCCAGCCGCCGCTGTCCGGTCTCTGAGCGCAGGTCGACCAGCCACCGGTCGATCTCGTCGACTTCCTCCGGGTCGAACCGCACGGTGGTGGCGCTGGAGCCGGAGGCCGGTGGCGCGGGTCGGCGTCCCAGGTGGACGGTCTTGCCTTTGACTTGTGGTGGCTGGGGGCGAGTCTCTTCCCCGTCGCCTACGGCAGACAGCCCGGTCTCGACCGGCACCCCGTTCGGCTTGGGTGCTCTGCGTGATGTCATCGGGCCGGTACCTCCTTGATGAACCGCTGCGCCAGCAGCTCCCAGGGCGCGCGCGCCCTGGTGCTGTCCCTGACCTGGCACAGCGGTTTGGCGTCCTCGTCGGCGTAGTGCAGGAGGGTCATGCGGGGCACGATGCCCCAGACCTTCTCTTCTCCGAACAGCTCACGGGCGTTCTTCACCTGCTGGACCTCCCCGGAGTTGCGTGAATCGACTTGGGAGAGGATCACTCCGAGCCAGTCCAGATCGTCGTTTGCCAAGTCCTCTCCTCGCTCGACGACGAAGTCGCGGTACCGCCGTGCGCTGTTGAGGCTGTCCAGGTCGGCCTGACTGCTGGAGAGGGTGTGGTGCGCGGCGGCCAGGGCGAGCTGGGTGAGGTGGGAGAACTGGGAATGGCAGTCGATCAGGATGTAGTCCAGATGGTCGTCGGCTCCTTTGAGGGCCTTGGACAACCGTCGCCATGCCCCGGTCTCGCCCGCTTCCTTGATGCGGTTCTCCAGTGTGAGGCGCGCGGGCAGCAGCACGATGCGCTCTGCGAACTCGGCCGTCCATCCGATGGGCTGCCACAGGTCGGCGGCGGCGCCCTTCGTGTCTGCTTTGATGGCTTCGTTGACGGTCGGCTGCTTGCCGGTGTCCACCCAGCCCAGGCGGCGGCTCGCGTTGCCCTGGGGGTCCATGTCGACCACGCCGATACGCGGCCGGCGCCCGGAGGGGAGTTGGCCCTGCGCGAGGGCTTCGGTCAGCCGTACCGCTGTTGCTGATTTGCCGTCGCCGCCCTTGTTGGTGCCGATGGCAACACGTTTGGCCATGCATCCTCCTGGTCTTGAGCAGCAGCCTAGCGCTGGACGTCACCAGCCTGGCTACGACGTCGCTGCGTCGTGATCTCCGGCCGTCGTGACGTCACCCTTTCGAGCGGTTGGAGGGTCGCTCTCTCCGCGGCCCTCTTCCTGGGCCGGGCGTCGGGGCTGGTGCCGGGTGGAGGTGATCGGGAGGTAGGGCGCCCCGGACTCGGGCGTCGGGCAGCTGGGCCGGTATGCAGTCATTCCGCTGTCCTACCCCTGTCCGACGCAGACGTGCCCCTGTCCTGTCCCTGTCCGGGAGACAGGGGCAGGACAGGGGCACAACCAGGGGATGACCTGTACTGACAGGCTCCAGCCCGCCGATTCAAATCCCCCCTGGTGGCCGGGGTCAGTGCCAGTTGACCGACCTGATGGTCGACTCACCGATATTGATCAGCTCCCCCGGGATGCCGTAGGCGTCGCCCACCAGCGGGATGGCGGTGTCGTAGTCGGGCGGGTCCTGTTCCATGGCGTCCAGGAAGGTCTTCACGTCGGCCCCGTGCAGCGAGCCGGACATGGTCCCGCTCCACATGGTCTGCGAGATCACCCAGTCGCCCTCGGCCTCCACATACAGGCTGCCCGGGTACTGGCGGGGAGCCTCGGCCTCCTCGCTGCCCGAGGGCTCGGGACCCTCCATCCCCGGCAGCGGCCCCTGAGACGCCGTACCGGCCGGACCCTCGGACGGCTCCGGAGCCGGAGACGGTTCGGCCGGCGCCTCCTTCGGGGCCGGAGCCTCCTTCCGCGGCCGGACCTTCTGCCTGAGCCGCCCGAGCAGACCCTTCTTCTCCTCCGCGGCCGGAGCCTCCCCGGCCGGAGCCGGTGCTGGTGCCTCCGGCGGCCGGGCGGGTGCCTCTTCGGCTTCCTTGCCGCGCTTACGGCCGAACGGCCACCACCTGGCCATCAGTCATCCCCCCGCTTCGTCTTGGTGTAGGCGTCCAGGGCCATGTGAGGCCCGCCCGGAGTGCTCTCCAGCAGCGGCAGCAGCTCCCCCAGCGGCGCGGTCTTCTCCGGCGTCCAGTGACCGCCCTTGGTGCCGATCGGCATGCTCTGCGGTGCGGCGGCCAGCGGGTCCCGCTCGGAGCTGATGAGCGTGACGGCGTCGACGTAGACGCTCACCGGGCGGTGCCCCTCGGCCGTGAACTTGCGCAGGTTCCGGTAGAGATTGCAGGTCGCGGCCTGCATCAGCATGTGCGCCCAGTCCGGCCGGTAGTAGATGTCGGCGGCGTAGTCGCCCCCGGTCTCCCAGTCCTCCTGCGGCCCCGTCGCCCGCGACAGATACCCCCGGAAGGACTGGTAGGTGCGGCCGTGGACCTGCTTGGCCCAGCGCGCCCCGGCACGGCCCTCCTCATCCGCCCGCAGAATCCGCTCCCGCGCGGTGGTCATCTGCTTGTACATCCCCGACAGGGCGGCCTTGCTGGTCTCCCAGTGCCAGGACTCCAGCACGCGCGGCTGCCAGCCGGGGTGCAGCTCCAGCAGCAGGTCCATGCCCGGAGTGGTCAGCCAGTAGCCGCCCTCGGGGGCCTCACGCACGCTCAGGCCGGGCAGGTGCTCCTCTTGCAGGGAGGGCACCTCGGCCACGCGCCAGTACCCGGCGCATGCCTTGCTGTAGAGGGTGCCTTCCTCGCCGTGCGTCGGCTCCCCGATACCGAGCTTGGTGGAGCCGTAGGCGGGCAGCCAGGCCGCGGACTTGTCGTACTGGTGCACCCAGCCTCCCGCAGCCACCTCCTCCTCGCTCAGGGGCCGGTGCCACTGCTGCGGCACCAGCAGCGGCGCCAGCCGCACCCCCAGGGCCGGGGGCACCTCCTGGCGGCGGATCGCCTCGCACCGCACGTCCTCCCGCTCCCGGCCCCCGGCGAAGTCCTCCCCGGTCCGGTTCGGATTCCGGTAGTACGGGGTCACTCGCGGGTGCTCCTGGGTGCCGTGCAGCGTCGAGGTCAGCCACACCATCAGCGCGTCCAGCAGCTCCTCCGCACTGGCCGCACCGCCGAACCCGCCGCGCCCCTGCTTGGGCTTGTCCATGCGGGTCTCCCAGGCCGGTACCGAGACGGTCAGCCCGGGTGCGCCGCCCTCGAGGAGGAGGGTCATCCAGGAGGTCAGCCCGGCGGGCTTGACCTCGGTCACGGGCAGTCCGCCCGCCGGGTCGGCCCAGGGGTGGGCGACCGGCGTCCAGGACCGCGTCGGCGGAACCATCTGGTCGCTGGTCAGGCCTTCCGCCGCGCGGGCCTGTTCGGCGCCCAGCTCCTGGCGCTCGTTGTGGTCGGGCAGGCCCAGGGCGGGCAGGGCGGAGGCGTGCAGCCACAGGGTCTTGAGGTTGTAGGCCTGCATCAGCTCGGCGGTGTCGTGCACCGAACCGGGCTCCACCGGCAGCTCGATGGGAGCCCGGTTGGGCAGATGGAGCCGCACGCCCTCGTAGGTGCCGCCCAGCACACCGAACCGCGTCGCCGACAGGGTCCGGCCCGGGTGCCGTTCGGCGCGCTCGACCAGAGCGGCGAACCCCCGGTCGGTGACCTCCTCGACGGCGGCCGGATACAGCACCACCGGAGGCTCGGCCGGCATCGGCGGAACAGCCACCTCGGCAGCGGCTGCGGGCGGGTCATCGACCGGGCCCGCAGGGGCGGGAACGACCCTGGATCCCTGCGGAACGACCTCGGTCGTTCCCCCCCCGTTCCAGATGTTCACCAGCTCAGAGGTCGTTCCGGTCGTTCCGGTCGTTCCGCTGCTGGTCAGAGCCCCATTTTGCGGAACGACCCCGGTCGTTCCGGGGTCGTTCCCCGGGTCGTTCCCCTCCCGGAACTCGTTCGTTTCGGCCCCGTCGTCGTCCTCTTCCGAGGGTGCGAAGAGCTTGTCCGCGACCTGCACGTCGAAGCAGTGCATGCGGACTCCGAGACCCGCGGCTCGTACCGGCTTGGGCAGCAGCCGCTGAGCGTTCTTCGCGTCGCCACGGCGGTGCACCCCCAGGCTGTCGAGGTGCTGGAGGGCGGCGGCCAAGTTGCTCACCTCGGCCTCGGTGGCAGCGCGCTTGACCACGGAGTCCAGGACCCACCAGGGCCCTTCCTCCGACTGCATGAAGCCCTTGGGCCTGTTCGCTCCGCCTTCCGCCGCCCGCTCGGGCAGCAGGTGCATGGACGGGAAGGCGGCGGAGTCCAGCCGCAGCCCCTCCAGCGCGCCCCACAGCCGCTCGCCCTCGGGAACGTTGGCTTCCTCGGCGGCCTGCACGGCGGTGCTCATCCGCTCCCCCAAGTGGCGCTCGGCGGCGGGGCCCAGCTCGGGTACGCCGATGGCGTGCCCGAGCATGTGCGCCCCGACCACCCACGCGCAGTGAATCTCCGCGATGGTGGCGGGAATCCCGCCTGACTGCGGCCGGTATTTCGCGCACAGGTCCAGATGCAGCCGCTTGAGCCCTGCCAGCGACGCCGCGGTGAACATGTGGCTGCGTACAGCCCACTCCAGTGGCCACCCGCCATGCCCCTTGGCCAGCCGCTTGAGCCGCTTGGACAGATGCTCAGCTCCCCGGCTGCCAGCCGAGACCGGACTCCCCTCTGCGTCCAGCATCAGGTTCGGGAAGAACGGCGCCTCGATCTCGTGCAGCCTGCTGGCCAGGTCCTCCGTCTGTCCCGTGAACCGCAGCGGTGCGTTCGAGGACGACAGCAGGATCGAGTGCCAGAACCCGTCGATCTCCTTCGGAGAGCCGTCCGCGCCGCCCATTGCGCGGATGCACCCCGCCACGATCTGACTGATCTCCCGGCTCGACTCCTGGACCGTCCTGCCGCTGGAGGAGTGTTCGTCCAGCGCCATGGGCAGGTAGCCACGCTGCCGCAGCCCCTGCATGGTGCCCTGCTTCGAGGCATTCCAGGTCATCATGATTTGCTGCGCCCGTGGCTTGATGTTCCCCAGGGCGGCAGAGCACGTCACGAGCATGGTGGACTTGCCCTGTTGGCCTGGGCCCACCATGTTCAAGACGTGGGCCAGGACGTCCAGGGAGTCCAGGGCCAGCCCGGAGAACACCGAGCCGAGTACCAGTGCGGCCTTCGGGTCCTGGGTGGCGTAGTAGCCAATCTCCTCCCACGCCTCCAGGGCTGCCTTCTCGGTGCCGGCCACCGTGCGGTAGCCGTACTGCTGGGCCTCGGCGTCCGGCAGGATCAGGTCCCCGGTGTCGGGGTCGTAGTAGGTGCGGGCGGGCAGCTCGGGGGAGGCGTCGGCCAGGTCCCGGATCATCCGCGCGTAGGCGTGCCGCTCGTCGCCCCCGGTGGGCCGACGCATCCCGCACTTCGACGCCCAGGTGCCCTTGTCCAGATCGTCCTCGGTGACGATCCGGGCCTTCCGGCCCCGCTTGGGCACGATCTGGTACTCGGTGCGGACGTCCTGGCCGTCGTCGGTGAGGTGCACGATCAGGCCGGTGACTCGCGGCACGGTGCCGATCAGGTGCACCGGTCCCTCGGCGGTGGGCTGGTGGAGGATCGCCCGGCCCGCCGGGCGGTAGTACCAGCCCGGCCGCATACCGGGGATCGGGTAGGCCCCGGCCGGGCTCCCGTCCTTCTTCTTCCCCTTGGGAGAAGCCGTTGCCTCTCCCGTGCTCCCGCTGGCGTCGTTGCCAGTCGCGGTTGCTTGCTCTCTCAACGTGAGCCCTTCTGGCCCACTGCTGGAGTGATTGGCTGATAGGGGGGAGCGAAATCTCCCCCGCACTGCCTTACACTCGGCAGCAGACCTTGCTGGTCACGCGAACCCGCTGTTCCGGACTTCGACCCTCTGAAGCTTCGACCCTCCAGAGGACCCGGACTGCGGGTTTTCGCGTGTTACGGATCTTGTTCAGTTGATCTGTGCAGCCTACGTCGCCGCATGGGCCGATCTGGTGGCTTAGCCCTGCTCTTGCGGCGTTACGGGAGTAACCGGCCATTGGGCGGACTCGTCACGATGCAGCTCGGTGACCAGCTCCACCCGGTCAGCCGGAATGACCCTCACGGTCACGTCTACCGGTCGCCCGAGACTGTGAGACGTGCCGACCAAGGTCAGCTCTAGAACGGTCGTCTCCGGGCTGATGTCCAGGAGCCGGGCCTCTTCGGACGTCGGGGTGCGGCCCCGAGCGTGTTCCCTCCAGGACAGGGGGCCGTGGCCGGACTCTTCCAATCGGTCGATGTAGCCACCGGGTCCCGTGTTCGCTTCCGCCACCTGGGGCGCATCGCGGACCGCGATAGGGGAGAGCCAGGTGTCGACGATCTGAAACGGCGGCTCGTCGGCCGGGCTGGTGACGCGCCGACGACGCAGCACCGCGATACCCGGCTCGACGTCCAGCAGAGCTGCCACTCGGTCCGGTACAGGCTCATAGGACCGAAAGGGACGGCCGTGAGTAGCCCAGGGCTCACCTGCGTGTGAGGCGGCAGGGAAGACGTAGCCGCGGGCGGGGTCTCGCATCACGGCTTGTCCCCGGCCGATCCTGCGTCGCTCTATCTGCCAGTTCAGGACCCTGATTCCTGCCCGCTTCACCACTCTGATCAGGCCCTCGCGCTCCAGCACCCCCAGAGCGGAGCTGATGACGCCGCGCCCAACGCTGTAGGTGGCGGTCAGGTCTGCGTACGTGGGCAGCGTGGCTCCCACGCCGTACTCGCCTGAATGGATACGCCTTCGCAGGTCGTCTGCGACCTCTTCATACCTGGGCATGCGCCCTCCCTTCTCAGTACGGGAGTGATCCTCTCACGAGGACTGTACCGGTACTGCTTGACACTCCGCCAGTCGAAGCGCAGTATCAGTACCGGTACAGAGCCTCAACTTGAGGTGAGTACCGGTCCGTCAGTCCTGTCCAAGTGGTGGAGGTACGCATGCGGCCCGCGACCACAACAAGCACGAGTGGACCCGACTGGCGGACGAGGGCAAGTGAGCGTCTGTCGGCTGCCTTTTCCGCCCGTTTCGTACGGACGGAAGCACAAGGGAGCTGCACAGGAAGCTCCGCCCCTGGCCAGGGGCGCAATCCCTGGCCAGGGAGAGACCACCACCTGCCACAACAGGAGGGCGATCCCATGACGGATCGTACGGCCCGGCCGCTGACTCGCCGAGTCCTGGCTCGGCTCGACGCGATGACCCCGACCAGCCCCGATTCCGGCTACCTGACCCTGCTCACCAGCTCCACCGTCCTGGCCGGCCTCGACCTCATTGCGGTCGAGCGCGCGGTCAACGGGTTGCTCGACCCCGCGGACCTCACTGAGGCGGAGGCGGTCGCGGCCGGCCGAATCCTCCTCACTCGGGGATTCGCCCCGCGTGAGGTCTCCTACCGCACCAACCTCGCGCGCGGTCCGCTCCAGCGGCACGCGCCCGACTCCGCCCTGAACTCCTGGCACATGATCCGCCGCAGCGCTGGAACGGCGGTGGCCGCATGAGTGCTGACGTGCGCACGTTCTACGGCCTGGACGTGGTCGGTCCGACCCGCGCCCTTCCGGTCCCGACCGCGACGTTCACCTGTCCCTGCGGGCACGTCGAGCGCGCCCGGGGTGTCCAGGAGGTCCAGGCGCTGACCGGGGCCGGGGTCACCAGGCACCGGGAGGTCTGCCCGCTGCGGGTCGAGACCGGGAGGGCGGCCTGATGGCGGGCCGGATCGCGCGGCTGGCCCGCTCGTGCTGGACGTGCTGGTTCTGCGGTGCGGACGTGGCCGGGTCGCAGAAGGTATGCGGCTGCCAGCAGATCGGGGTGCGCTGATGAGCATCCGCCGTGAGACCCACCGCGATGACCGGGAGCGGAACGAGGGCCTGATGGCGGCGCTGGGCGCGTCGCTGGACCCCGACCGCGAGATCGACCAGTTCGAGACCGTCGTCGCCCATGCCCTGTACGTCAACGAGTCCGCGAACCCGCCCGCGGGCCACACCTACCCGAAGAGGGGCTGAAGATGACTGACCGTCTGACCGCCGTGCAGCGCCGTGAGCTGTGGGCGCTGAACAGCAGCGAGAAGGCCCGCGTCCTGGCCGCCGCGACCGTGGGCGGCGTGAAGGAGGGCCGGGGCAACTCCGGCGCGAAGCAGGGTGCGGCCATCGACCGCGTCTGGTCGGAGGCCGAGGCGCGGATCGCCCGCGAGGAGGCCGCCGCCCAGCGCGAGCGGGACCGCAAGGCGCAGGCCAAGGCCGACGCCAAGGCCCAGCGCAAGGGCTGGTGGTGACCGTGGCGGACGCGCTGAACCCGCCCAAGGGCGAGTGCCGGCAGTGCTGGTACCACGCCCATGCTCGGGACGCTCACCGGCACCTGGCCCCGCGCCAGGACTGCCCGGCCTGCGTCGCCCACATGGGCGGTCGCCACCCCGACTCGATGATCGTGAGGTGAGTGCGATGCGCGCGCACGTCGCTGCCCTGCTGGCCCTCCTCCTGGCCTACGTCGAGCTGGTGGTCGCCACCGTGGTGGAGGTCGCCGTCTACGCGGCGGCCACCAGCTGGGGCGCCACTCCGTGGAATGCGGTCCTCACGGCGGTCGCGCTGGGTATGGCCAGCATCTACCTGGCCGACACCGCCCGGTGGTTCCGGGGTGGTCCCCGCGGCCGGCCGCTGACGCACGTCGGCCGGGAGTGGGCCGACCGCGTGGCCGACTGGGGCGGCCTGCCCTACGAGGACGACCCCGACGACACGCCCCTGTCACCCCCGTTCTGACGTCACACCCTCACACCCTCACGACGCCATGACGTCACCGATCACCGAGAGGAGGCCCTGAGATGCGGTTCTACGACCCGGACGGCACCGAGTACGGCATCCCGACCTACCCGCGTCGGCTCGCCCCCGGCGGGCTCGCCACCCGGCGGCAGCTCCGCGCCCAGGGCCTCCGCCCCGGCGGCCAGCCGGTCGCCGCGCAGATCCTCTGGCACCGCTACGGACAGCTGCGCGTGGCCTACCTCTACCGGCTCGACCTCGCGCAGCCCGTCCGGCCGATGACCCCGGCCCGCTGGACCGCGCACGAGCAGATGATGCGCGCCCGCCGCACCTGCCCGGACTGCCGCACCCAGTACGAGTACGTCATCCCGACCTCGCTGGGCTGCTGCCCCCACTGCGCTGACCAGCCCGCACACACCGACCACGACGCCATTGCGGCGTAAGCCCATGACGTCACGAAAGGACACGATCATGCTGGATCAGGACACCGAGAGGCAGGCGGAGACCGCCGCGGAGGAGCTGCGGGCCGCCGACGCGGAGAGCCCGCTGGCGTATCACCAGGCGTACGAGCGGGTCCTGGCCCGCTCCGGCCGCACGGTGGCAGTGGCAGCGGTCCGGCTGTTCCTCACCCGCCAGGACAAGGAAGCACAGCGGCAGGCCAATACCTTCCTGGCCGACTTGAGGCAGGAAGCGCAGGCCGAGAGGACCCGGAAGGCCGCCGCGCCCGCGCCCCGGCTCGCCCAGGTGGAGGGCTGGCCCCCCGGAGTCGTCGCCCGCTACCTCACGGCGGCCGGCGCCCTGGTGGACGTCCGCGAGACCGGCCCGCGCGACGACGAGGGCGACGTCGCCGCCACGTTCGCGGAGTGCCACGGCTGCCCCCAGCACGAGGGCCGGGAGTGGAACACCCACCCCCGCGGTGCGTGGCTCACCGTCTCCGAGGCCGCCGCCGAGGCCGAGTACGCCGCCCGCGCCTGGGCCCAGGCCCACGCCGAGATCTGCCGCGCCATGCCCCTGCCGACCAAGGAGAGCCACTGATGGACTCCCGCGACCTGACACCGCGCCCTCACGACGTAGTGACGTCATATCAGAGCGCTGACCAGCCGCTCCCCGCCCACCACCGGCCCCCGCACGTCGAGTACCGCGACGGAGTCCCGTACCACTTCACGGTCGGCCAGGCCCCGCCGCAGATCACCGTCCAGCTCCCCGAGGGAGCGACCCTCTCCCCGTGGCTGCGGGAGCTGGTGGTCATCACGGTCGTGATGCTCACCGTCCTGGTGGTCTGCACCGGCTGCACCGTCGCCGTCGTCGTCCTGTGCGGCGGCACCCTCATGGGCATCATCGGCGCCGTCTCCGCTGCCGCCCTCCCCGTCACCGTCGGCGCCGTCGCCAGCGTGGTGGCGTTCGGCTGGATGGCCACCAAGCTCCGCGGCCTGGCCCGCGACACCGAGAAGGGAGCCCGCAAGTGACGATCTCGACCGCTGCCGCATGGCTGACCGACCACTGGTACGTCACCCTCGCGGCTCTCGTCCTGGTACTGGCGCCCGTGCTGGGCGCCCGCGCCTGGCGCCGTGGCTCCCGTCCCGACCTGGCCCAGCACGGCGCCCGGATCGAGGACTGGATGACCCTGGCCGTCGCCTCCGCCGCCGCCTACCTCAGCTCGACCGGGCTGCGCGCGTTCGGGGCCGACGTCATGCACCTGGGCCGCTGGGAGTCCTGGCTGCCCTTCATCAGCCTGGACATCGCGGCGCTGGTCTGCGCCCGCCGGGCCCGCCGCAGGGCGGCCGGCGCCGAGTCGGCCGGTCTCTCCGGCTCCCTGGTGTGGGTCTTCATCGCGATCTCGGCTGCGTTCTCCGCCCAGGAGGCCGACACCCTCGGCGGCGTCCTGGCCCGCATGGTCTGGCCCGTCATCGCGGGTGTCCTCTACGAGATCGGCACGCTGGAGAAGCGCCGCACCGCCCGTAAGGCCAAGAAGGAGGCCGAGGGCACCTGGGTCGACCGCCGCCTGTCCGCGGTCCGCCTCCTGCACCCCGTCGAGTGGGTGCGCGTCCGCATGGAGCTGGCCGCCGACGAGACCCTGAGCCAGGAGGAGGCCACCCGCCGGGTGCGCGTCGCCCGCGCCGGGCTGCACCTCTACAAGCTCTTCGGTGCACTCGACGGCTGGGCGGTGCGCGCCCGCTGGCACGACATGCGTGCCCAGCGCGCCCAGGGACGGGTCCCGGTGCAGGACCTGCGCCTGGCGGTGCAGGAGGCCCGGCGCCGTACCCGCACCCGGGACATGGCCCGCCTGTCCCAGCGCCGGGCCGGTGCAGCCGATGCCGCACTGGAGACGATCGTCTCCCGCACCGACACCCGCACCGCAGCCGACGAGGACCGCACCGAGGCCGCCGACACCGCACCGTCGGTGTGCACCGGCGGCCGGGACTGCCCGTGCCAGGACTGCACCGATGATGCACTCCCGCAGGTCAGCGCCGGTGCAGACGTCACCGACGACGAACTTATCGACATCCTTCGGGGCAAACTCACCGAAGACGGTGCGAAGTTCACCACCGGAGGGCAGCGCCGCACCGCCCGCGCACTCGGCATCGGCACCGGCCGCGCCACCCGCGTCATGGACGCCGCACGCACCGCCGGACCCCTCCCCGCCCAGGAACAGACCCCGGTGCACCACCAGGACGCGGTGCACCACCAGGACGACCACGCCCCCGGCCTGGCCGCCTGATGTGAAAAACCCGGTACGCACTGTCACACCGACCACGTACAACAACACCTGTAGCAGGTGAGCGGCCGGAAATCTGTCCACAGGCCAGCCGCCGCACAGTACCCAGGGCCGCGCCGCCCGGCAGGGCACACACCACGCCAATGGAAGCCCCTGCCGGGCGGCCGGTCCCACCCACACACGGAGGAAGGACCGCACCGAGCATGACCCCCCAGCCGCACCTGCACACCGCAATCGAGTCAGCCGCCACCCACACCGCCCAACTGGACCTGACCGGCCTCCTCTCCGGCTCCGGCGGCATCCTCCTCCTGGCCGGAGGCCTCCTCTACGCCGTCTGCAAGGGCGACGACAAGCCCGGCCCCAAGGGCAGCAAGGAGAACGAACAGGCCGCCGCCAAAGCCCTGGCCGCCGCAGGCCAGGGCCTGTGGCGCGCCACCCGCATCACGGCCCGCTACCTCTCCGGCAAGGAGCTGCACCCCACCTCCCCCACCACCAAGCGCTCGACCGCGACCTGGTGGAAGGTCGGTCGGCCGATCCCCACCCTGGAGGACTCCGGCAAAGCCGTCGCCCAGCTCGGCTCCGTCGCCGCCGCCCCGCCCCGCATCTCTCTCACCAAGCCGCGGCCCGGCATCGGCCGGCGCATCGCCCGCCGCTCCGTCGCCCGGGACGGAGCGCTCGCCCGCTTCCTGCACACCAGCGCCCCGGTCTGGCGCACCCTCTCCACCGCCCTGGCATGGACCGCCCGCAAGGCCCGCGCGACCGCCCGCGTCCTGCGGGCCGTACGCGCGGCCATGGACGCCTGGCACTGCTGGCCCTACGTCTACCGCGCAGCGGCCCGCTGGATCGCCCTGGCCGCCCTGTGCGGGCTCGTCGTCCCGGCCTGGCGCGGCTGGACCCTCGGCGGCGTCGTCCTGGCGCTCGTCGGCGGCACCCTCGCAGCCCAGCGCTGGACCCCGCCCGGCCCCAGCGACGACGCGCTCTACGGCCCGCCCCTGTGGGCCGCCCTGCGCCCCCTGCTGGGCCTGCCCGAGGACGCACAGCGGCACGAGTGGCTGCACCTGCCCGACCAACTGCGCGCGGAGGGCGCCCGTATCCGCCTCAAGCTCCCGTGGAGCTATGTCGGCTCCGACCACGAGAAGGACGTCCTCAGCACGCTGATGAACAGCCGACTCCCGGGAGAGTGGGCCGGGCGCTGGCACCGCCAGGGCCAGGAGCAGTACGCCGACTGGACCCACAAGCGGCCGACCAAGACCGCCCCCGACCCCGAGCCGCCCGCGAAGGTCGACCTGTTCGGCGAGCGGATGCAGGAAGCCATCGAGGCCGCGCCCGAGGGGACCTACATCCTCGGCGTTGACGCCCAGGATGAGATCACCGAGCTGCCGCTGATCGGGGAGGAGTCCCACATCGCGGTGTCGGTCGGCACCGGCGGCGGTAAGTCCTCCCTCCTCCAGACCCTCGCGGTACAGGTCATCCGGCAGCGCGGCACCGTCGTCGCCATCGACCCGAAAATGGTCTCCCTGCAATGCCTCCACGGCATCGAAGGCGTCCACATCTACGACGACCCGGGGCAGGGCGGGGACATGCGCCGCGTCCTGGAATGGGCCTCACAGGTCACCGACTCGCGGTTCTACGAAATGCGCGAAGGGTGCACAGAATTCCCGCCGCTGTTCCTCTTCCTTGAGGAGTGCAACGAACTGACCGACATCCTCAAGACGGTGTGGGCGGAAACCAAGGAGCCGGGAGCACCGAGCCAGGACCCCATTTGGACGAAGGTTGCTTCCGTTCTCCGCAGGGGACGTCAGGTGAATGTGCACGTGGTCGCCGTATTCCAGGACCTCCGCGACACCGATTTCGGCGGCGTCTCCCTCGGGCTCCTTTTCCCGTACAAGCTCATGGGCGCCTACGCGAAAAAGCAGTGGGACCGCATCATCGGCAGCAATGTTGCAATGCCCCCGTCCGAGAGGAAGGCCGGTCGGCTCGTTGGCGTGAAAAACGGCAACGCATTCCGATTCCAGGCCGCATACGCAATCGTGGAGGACCCGGAAGACCGGAAACTCACAAAGGAGGAGCGCACCGAAAAGGCAGAGGGCCGCATGCGGGAATACGCCACGACCCTGCGCGCCCGCCACGGCTGGAACCGCGACCGGCTCTACGTCCTGCCTCCGACCCCGTCGCCGCGGCGCCGGCCGGACCTCCTGGAGCGCATGTCACGTGACGGAGCCGCCCTGGGAGCCAACGGGGCCCCTCTGGGTGGTCCGGATGACGAAACCGCAGGTCGCGTGTCACACGAGGGGGCCGACGTGACAGCCACACAGGGCGGCGTGACAGCCCCGCGTGACAGGCTGCGGCTCGTCCCCGGGCAGGCCGGCCACCCCGCCCAGGAGGACCTCCAGGACCCCACCGCACCCCCCGAGCTGCTGCCCCTGGCCGAGATCTCCCGCCGCCTGGGCCCTGCGGAAGGCGTGCCCAAGTACGACACCCTCCGCCAGCACAAGGCACGTCGCGACGACTTCCCCCGGGGTGTCGAGATCAGCGGAAAGGAGTGCTACACCGAGGCGCAGATCCTGGCCTACTACGCCCCGTCGCAGCAGAAGAACGCTTAGCGCGATTGCCAAGAATGCCCCCTGAGTATACACTCAGGGGGCATTCTGCATTCCCGGCAAAACAGAGTACGCGGGTCGGTGGAAATGCACACGAAAGAGGTGTAGAAATCACCTTGGAAGCAATTGGAAAACCCCCGAAAATGCGCACAAAAAAGTGAGAAAAAAGGCGGTAAAACCGTGAGCGCGAAGCGCGAATGGTTGGCGAAAAACCAGAGAGAAAACAACAGAAAAACCGCCGGAAAAACCGGAACGGAAAGGCGCGAA